>JAKSQS010000001.1 GCA_024404055.1 Clostridia bacterium
ATTTTTATTATTTTCTGTTATAATTCAACTTAATGAAACATATGTAATCGGTCTTGCTTACAACATAATGCCGATTATATATAAAGAAGGGATGATGTTAACCAATGAACAAAAAGTTAAAAAGAACAATCGCAGCACTGTTGGCAATATTACTGTTTGTTCCTGTTATGACTGTTATGCAGGTATCAGCACACGGCAGCAACGGCATATTTAACAACGGACTCGGCGGTATATATATAAATATCTACGGGTCAATATATGAAGACAGCAGATGGTGGGCATATGGTGCTCCGTATGGTCAAGGAGGCTGCACATGGTTTGTCGGCGCAAGGGTTATGGAGCTTACCGGAAAAGGTACATATAACACGCAGGTGGGAAGTACATGGTACAATTATTATGGGTCTAACCTCGGATTTTCAAAAGGTCAGTCGCCTCAGGCAGGCTCTGTCATTTGCTGGAGCGGTCATGTTGCCTTTCTTGAGAAAATAGACGGTAATACTGCATATATAAGTGAAGGCGGTCATTTATCATATCCAAGTAATGACTATTGCCGTATTTTCACATGTAATGTTTCTTCAATAACTTCCTTAAACAGCGGTTTTATAGGCTATGTTTATACGGGAGCATCTGTTCCGACTGTCGGCTCTTCAACTCTTACTGTAAAAGCAGGTACTTCGCACTCAAACACATCTTTTTCATGGACAAAAGCAACCAACGCAAAGTCCTACAGTGTAAGAATAAAGAACAGCAGCGGGACGGATTACACGCAGTGGCATCTAACAACCCTCAGCTGCAATGTTATTCTCCCAGCAGGTACTTATACGGCATATGTGGATGCATCAAACGATTATTCTTACCTGAAAGGTAATGATGTAACATTTACGGTAAGCAGTTCAGACCATTCCTATGTTTCAGAAATAACAAAGAAAGCAACATGTGTTGAACGCGGCGTTAAAACATACAAATGCTCCTGCGGCGCAAGCTATACAGAGTCAATACCGATTGACAGTATGCATCATGCAGGATTAACAGGAACTGAAATCAAAAAGGATTATAAAACACACAGCGATACTTATTTCAAAGGATTTTATTATGCTTACGAATATAAATGTACTGCATGCGGCAAAAGCGGAATTATCGACCCGGGAATCAAGAGCGCCGTTGTTACGGATATTGCAGACACGGAATTAACCGTAAGAGTAGAATCAGAGACAGAAGCTGAACCACAACTGTTATTCTCGTTATCATATGTTATTAATAAACAGACCCCTTTTTTATCGCTGGTTCAGGGTGACCTGATTAGTCGGAAAAAAATATCCGATTCGGTTTATGAATACAAATTTAAGCTGAATTTAGGCGGCAAAGAATATAATCTTCAAAATAATACAGCCGGGTATCTTACCTGCGAGTTTATTTATGCCGACCTGGGCAGCCGACGGTTAACGTATTATACCGACAGTTTTTACAACAAATATGCAAAGGTTTTCCGTATAAAGGTCGGACAAACGGTAAACTCAAAAGACACTATAGGCGTGGATCTCAGTACTAATAAGCCATTCACAGACACAGATATTGTCAGCTGGCAGAGAGATCCCAGCACAATTACCGGCATATCTCCCGGAGAAGCACCGATGCTTTGCATAAATAATATGACTGGTATTCCAACCGCAGCTTTTTTTATCGTTGAATGTGATCATAAACCGGTTGTTGATAAGGCAAAGTCACCTACCTGTTCATCTGCCGGACTTACACAGGGATCTCATTGCTCCATCTGCGGTGAAATTCTTGAAAAGCAGCAACCTATTCCTGCCACGGGACACAAATACTCATCAACCTATACTGTTGATAAAAAGGCGACCTGTACAGCAGTCGGCAGCAAGTCGCGCCACTGCACCGTCTGTAGGACAAAAACAGGTGTAACAGAAATTCCGGCAACAGGTCACAGCTACACATCGAAGACAACAAAAGCCGCAACCTGCACGGAAAAGGGTGTGAAGACCTACACCTGCAAAACCTGCGGATATAAAACCACAAAATCAATTGCGGCAAAGGGACATACTACTGTTAAATCCGTGAAAAAGGCTACACAGTCCGCCAACGGCAAAATTACATACAAATGCTCCGTCTGCGGCAAGGTAACATCCACCAAAACAATATACAAAATCGCAAGTGCGGCATTTCCGACAACCTATTGCTATTATAACGGCAAAGTGAGAACACCTGCCGTTACGGTAAAAGACAGCAAGGGCAATGTACTTAAAAAAGATACGGATTACACCGTGAAATACTCCTCCGGCAGGAAAAATCCCGGCACATACAAGGCGACGGTTACATTCAAGGGCAAATATTCGGGCACGAAAACGCTGACCTTCAAAATTATACTGAGAGCTCCGGCGTTCTCTTCTCTCACCCCCGGCAAGGGCAAGGCAACGCTGAAATGGAAAGCCGTGTCCGGCATTACAGGCTATGAGGTATGGTATTACTCCACATACAGCGGAAAATATGTCAAGGACGGTACGACAACGAAAACCGCATATAACTTCACCGACCTTGCAAGCGGCAAGACCTATAAAGTAAAGGTAAGAGCTTATAAAACCGTAAGCGGAACAAAATATTATTCAGCCTTTTCACCCGTGAAAACTGTCAAGGCAAAATAACTGCTGCAAAGCAAAACATATCCCCGGAATGTCATCAAACTGGCATTCCGGGGATTAATTATGTTTATTTCAAGCTAAATTGGATTGGTCTGCATAACCACACGCTGTCAAAGCTGCCTCACCGTGCTGAACGGGCAGATTCGGATGCAGAAGCCGTTTTCTTCGTCTCGAAGGCAATACCGTAAGTATGCAGAGAGCGAAAAAACGGGTTATGTGCCGAAGATGCCGCACACAGGACTGGACGAGCAGATTCGGATGCAGAAGCCGTTTTCTTCGTTCCGAAGGCAATACCGTAAGTATGCCGAGGGCGAAAAAACGGGTTATGTGCCGAAGATGCCTCACCGTGCTGGACGAGCAGATTCGGATGCAGAAGCCGTTTTCTTCGTCTCGAAGGCAATACCGTAAGTATGCCGAGGGCGAAAAAACGGGTTATGCGCCGAATATGCCGTTCAGACGAGTGTAGCCGCCATGACGGCTTTTATAGTATGCATACGGTTTTCCGCTTCGTCAAACACTATGGAAGCCTCACTGTTGAATACCTCGTCAGTAACCTCCATGCAGGTCAGCCCGTATTTATCGAATATCTTTTGTCCGACGGCTGTGCCAAGGTCATGGTACGCAGGCAGGCAGTGCATAAATTTACACTGCGCTCCGGCTGCGTCCATAACGGCTTTGTTCACCTGATAAGGCAGCAGCTCATTGATTCGGTCGCTCCATACCTCCTCCGGCTCGCCCATGGAAACCCACACATCAGTATAAATTATATCCGCGCCCTTAACAGACTCCGGCGGATTTTCGGAAAATGAAAGCTTTGCGCCTGTTTTTTCGGCAATTTTTTCACATTCTGCAATCAGTGCCTTGTCGGGGAAATATTTTTCCGGCGCACAGATTGTGAAATCCATGCCCATTTTTGCCGCACCGACCATAAGGGAGTTACCCATATTGTATCTCGCATCACCCATATAAACAAGCTTTATGCCTTCAAGATGCCCGAAATGCTCACGGATAGTCAGAAAATCCGCAAGTATCTGTGTGGGATGAAATTCGTTTGTCAGTCCGTTCCATACGGGTACTCCGGCATATTTTGCAAGCGTTTCAACCCTTTCCTGCCCGAAGCCGCGGTATTCAATACCGTCAAACATTCTGCCGAGCACCTGCGCGGTGTCTGCAATGCTCTCCTTGTTGCCTATCTGTGAGCTTTTCGGGTCAAGATAAACGGGATGCATACCCAAATCACTTGCCGCAACCTCAAACGAACAGCGCGTACGGGTGCTTGTTTTTTCAAATATCAGAACGATATTTTTTCCCTCACACATTCTGTGGGATATACCGTTCTTTTTTTCATGCTTCAGCTTTGCCGCAAGGTCAAGAAAATAATTTATCTCCTCCGGCGTGAAATCAAGCAATTTAAGAAAATTTTTGTTTTTAAGACTTTCCATAAACCTTATTCCCTTATAATATTTCTTGCGTATTCAATCTGTTCTTCCACAGAGCTTATGCCCGTGCCGCCCCTGCTTATGCGCTTTTCAACGCACACATCAAGGTCAACCGCCTCATATACATCGCTTTCAAACAGCTCATGGAACTCTTTGTATTTTTCAAGCGTAAGCGTTTCAAGCACCTCGCCGTTTTTAATGCACCATGCAACAATCTGCCCGGACACCTTGTAGGCACTGCGGAACGGCAGTCCTTTTTTCACAAGATAGTCTGCAAGGTCGGTGGCATTGATAAAGCCCTTCTGCGCCGCTTTTCTCATGTTGTCGCTTCGCACCGTGAGGGTTGCAATCATGCCTTCAAAAACATCCAGACACATTTTCACCGTGTCACAGGCATCGAAAACCGGCTCCTTATCCTCCTGCATATCCTTATTATACGCAAGCGGTATACCCTTCATCACCGTAAGCAGACCCATCAGGTCACCGTATACCCTGCCCGTTTTTCCGCGCACAAGCTCCGCCATGTCGGGATTTTTCTTCTGCGGCATGATGGATGAGCCGGTTGTAAAGCTGTCAGACAGCTCAATAAACTTAAATTCCCAGCTTGACCAGAGAATAATTTCCTCCGAAAAACGGGAAAGGTGCATCATCAGCACGGAAATGCAGCTCATCAGCTCAAGGCTGAAATCCCTGTCGGAAACACCGTCCATAGAATTGAGGCATATGCTGTCAAAGCCGAGCTTTTGCGCTTCAAACACCCTGTCCGTCGCATAAGTCGTGCCGGCAAGGGCGCAGCTTCCTATTGGGGAAACATTCATCCTTTTACGGCAGTCGCGCAATCTGTCAACATCCCTCAAAAGCATCATAACATATGCCATCAGATGATGCCCGAAGGTGACGGGCTGGGCACGCTGCAAATGCGTATATCCGGGCATGATAACACCCTTGTTTTCCTCCGCCCTGTCTGTAACCGTTTTGATAAGCGCAACTGTTTTTTCGATTATTTCATCAGTCTGCTCTCTCAGATAAAGGCGCAGGTCAAGCGCAACCTGGTCGTTTCTGCTCCTTGCGGTGTGCAGCTTTTTGCCCACATCCCCTATTCTATCCGTGAGAACCTGCTCAACAAACATATGGATGTCCTCAGCGTTTTCATCAATGGAGAGTGCGCCGGAGCTTATGTCCTCAAGAATACCGTGAAGCCCGTCAATAATTCTGTCCGCTTCCGCCCCGGATATTATATTACAGGAGGAAAGCATCGCGGCGTGAGCCATGCTGCCCTCAATATCCTGCTTATACATTTTGCTGTCAAAAGAAATGGAGGAATTAAAATCATCCGCGATTTTATTTGTTATTCCGTCCGTTCTTCCAGCCCACATTTTAGCCATAATATATTTCAGCGGTTCAGCCGTCAGAGCTTCTCACGACTGAACCGCACCCTTTCATTTATTACTTGTTATTCTTCGCGTCTACAATCGCCTGAACCTTTATCGGCAGACCGTAAAGATTGATGAAGCCTGCGGAATCCTTCTGGTCGTAATCGCTTTCACCGAAGGTTGCGATTTCCTCGCTGTAAAGTGAATAGTCACTCCATACACCCGCCTTGATGATGTTGCCCTTGTAAAGCTTAAGCTTAACCTTGCCGGTCACCTTTTCCTGCGTCTTGTCAACAAACGCGGAAATAGCCTCTCTCAAAGGGGTAAACCACTGTCCGTTATAAACAAGCTCCGCAAATGTGATGGAAATTCTCTGCTTTTCGTGCATTGTAAGCTTGTCAAGGCAGATGCTTTCAAGTGCCTCGTGAGCCTTGTAAAGAATCGTTCCGCCGGGAGCTTCATATACGCCGCGGCACTTCATGCCGACAAGACGGTTTTCAACAATGTCAATAATGCCGATGCCGTTTGCACCGCCGATTTCGTTAAGCTTGAGAATAATATCCTTTGCGGACATCTTTTCTCCGTCAAGAGCCACGGGTGCGCCCTTGTCAAAATCAAGAGTGATATATGTCGGCTCGTCCGGCGCGTCAACGGGTGAAACACCCATTTCAAGGAAGCCGGGCTTTTCATACTGCGGCTCATTGCCCGTATCCTCAAGGTCAAGACCCTCATGGGAAAGGTGCCACAGATTCTTATCCTTTGAATAATTTGTTTCACGGTTTATTTTAAGCGGAATATCATGTGCCTCGGCATAGTCGATTTCTTCCTCGCGGCTCTTGATTGTCCACTCTCTCCACGGAGCAATGATGGGCATATTCGGTGCAAAATGCTTTATCGCAAGCTCAAAACGAACCTGGTCGTTACCCTTGCCGGTGCAGCCGTGACAAATGGCATCCGCACCTTCCTTAAGCGCGATTTCAACAAGACCCTTTGCAATGCAGGGACGCGCATGGGATGTACCGAGAAGATAATCCTCATACACTGCGCCAGCCTTCATGGTGGGAATGATATATTCATCAACATATTCATCCGTAAGGTCAAGAACATAAAGCTTGGATGCGCCGGTCTTTATTGCCTTTTCCTCAAGTCCCTCAAGCTCGTCTGCCTGACCGACATTGCCGGACACCGCAATAACCTCACAGTTATTATAATTTTCCTTCAGCCACGGAATGATAATGGAGGTGTCAAGTCCTCCCGAATATGCAAGAACAACTTTTTTTATTGAATCCTTATTAACCATAACTTTCTCCTTTTTACGCTCTGATGTAATTACTGCAAGGATTATACATTCACCTGCCGCTTTTGTCAAGTCTTTTTCTTTGATTGAATGCATATTTTTGTATTTATATGCAAAAATTATACAGAAACGCGAATATTTATACAGGATTTATGAAATATAACGAATTATTTTATCATAACAAAAAATTAAGCAAAATTATGTTATGGAAAAAGCGGAAAAAGTATGATATATTGTAATAAATAAAGCGAAAGGATGATGTATATGACAAAAATAATTGCTTTTTTCACCGCGTTATGGACTTTTCTGTGTCCGTTTACGCTTTGCCCGAAAACAGAGGTCAGCAAGGACGAATGGGACACAAATTACAGCTATGTATTTGTTCACGGCCTTTCGGGCTGGGGCAGCTATGACAGTGTGAACAAAATCATGCCCTACTGGGGTATGTTCGGCGGAAATCTGCATAAATATCTGAAAAAGCAGGGCTTCAACTGCTATGCCGCTTCCGTAGCTCCTCAGGGCAGCGCGTGGGACAGAGCGTGTGAGCTTTATGCCCAGCTCACGGGTACGGTGACGGATTACGGTGAGGCACATTCAAAAGAATGTAACCACGAGCGTTACGGCACGGACTTCACGGGGAAAGCACTCATTAAGCAGTGGGACAGCGAAAACAAAATCAACCTTCTCGGTCACTCCTTCGGCGGCGCAACGGTAAGAATGCTTGTCAGCCTGATGGCTCAGGGCGACGAAAACGAAAGAGCTGCCTCGGGTGAAAGCGTATCTCCCCTGTTCACGGGCGGAAAGGCGGATTGGGTTTATTCCGTCACAACGCTTGCCGCGCCGCACAACGGCACCACGGCTTATAATGTTGACGACAGCGAAAACGCAGGCAGCGACATGGACAAGGCAATGGCGCAGCTTGTTGAAAAGGCAAACGAGACAGAAGACGACGGCAGGGCAAGAAAAGATTATGCGGATTATGATATGTATATTGATAACGCACTTGAGCTTAACAAAAAATTGGCTCTGCCTGAAAATGTCTATTATTTTTCCGTTGCCTGCACCTGCACAAAGATGAATGAGGACGGCACATACAGCCCCGACCGCAGCAGAATGGAAGCACTGTTCGTTTCCAGCGCGGAGGCAATAGGTCATTACACGGGCGCAACGGAAAACGGCTTTGTAATTGACGAAGCATGGCGCGAAAACGACGGACTTGTGAACACCTGCTCGGCAAAAGCGCCTATGTATCAGCCCTCGGCGGAGTTTGAAAAAAATAACATTCAAAGCGGAATATGGCTTGTTATGCCCGTTTTTTACGGTGACCATATGTCATTACAGGGCGGTATGTTTGTCAAAAACGATATGAGAGCATATTACGCAAACCATATGAATATGATAAATTCTATATAACAATCCTTGAACAGTCAAAATTTTTCTTTCTGCTATTGTATTTTTGTTTTATATCTGTTAATATAGGAAGAAAAAAGGGGGATTTTTTATGAGCTTGAATTTCATCGACTGGCTTTCCTTCAAGGATATTTTTCCTGTTGCGGGAAGCGGAACATCGCTTGCTGAATTTTGTGCACAGTATTCGGATGTTCAGACAAACTGGTGCTACACGATAGCAGGACTTATCGGTATCATCATTCTTCTTATGAAGAAAAACAAAAAGTGGTATTGGTATGCTTTCCTTATCATTTATATGATAATGTCAGTTACCTCCGTCGGTATGCACACCGCAAACTACGGCGAATTTGTGCGCGGTCAAATGACTACAAAGCTGCTTATGAGCTACATAGATATGTCACTGACCGAATATGTCGCATGGTCCGGCGTATGCTGCTTCGCATTTGAATTTTATGAAGCAAACAAAAAGAAACGAAACATATTCCTGATTACGGAAACGGCAATTATGCTTGCAGTCATTATAACGCTGACGATTGAAGTATTTGTGCTTCATGACCGTCCGCTTTATATCAGCAAGGAATTCTTTACAACCGGTGTTGCTCCTGCCATGGACGGAAAAACAGGCGGACTTTCCATTGCGGAATTCGGCTGCTTCCTTACGGCAGTACCCATCCTTTATCTTCTCATCTCAAACTTCAAATCCATGGAGAAAAACGAAAAAGCAATTCTCCTTCTTACAATCGGTACATTCCTTGTGGCTTTCATCGACACATCCATATGGGGCGACAACGAGATTGCGAACTTTGCTCTCGGAAATTATCAGGGACATTCCATCTGGCATATGCTCGGAGCCATTGCAGAGCTTGAGGTTGTATTCTGGGTTGACACCCGTGAGACCAACAAAAAGCTTAAAGCCATTAAGGCAAAGCAGCCGGCTGACATTGCCGCATAACAAAGCGATTATTTAAAATAAAGCCTCCGGCTGAGTCCGGAGGTTTGTTTTTTATTTTATCTTAGCGTGCGACGGAAAACGGGTATGTTTTCCGATGTGAAGCTGAATCTTCCGCTTTTATATTTTTCTCCCGTGAAGAAGTCTTCCCATTCGCCCTCGGGCAGATATATTTCCCTTGTGTCGCTTTCAAAATCCGTAAACGGAGCCACAAGCATATCTTCACAGAAAAGATATTCGTCACAGATATTATATGTATTTTCGTCATCTGTATAGTCCATAACAAGGGCTCTCACCGGCGGTACGCCTGTTTCTTTATAACGGTCAAACGCCTTTTTCAGCTCCGGCACAAGCGCCTTTCTGATGGAAAGTACCTGCTTTACCTCGTCAACGCAGTTAAATTTCAGCCACGGAATTTCAGGACAGCTCCACGCATTGATAAGGCACTGAACGGAAAATGTCACCATCTGCAATCTTCTTATCAGCTCTTTTTTTGTTGCGCCGTCTCTGACCTCCGGTGTCCACAGTATGCCGGAAAAGCCGGAGTTTACAACGCCCGTCAGAAACGCCGTGATATTTGAAAGGTCACTGTAAAGCACAAACGGATATGACGCGCCGAGAGCACCCATGCTGCGTATTTCGGACATAGTCGGCTTTTTATCAAGCCCCTGCATCATCGTCTTTGCATAAAGCGCACCGAACAGACTGTGATACTGCTCACCGTCAAGTCCCGAGGGGAACTGCGTATGGTTCGGGAATGTCCAGCCGCCCGTATAGTCGCTGCCGTCACATTCATCCGCCTTGAAGCCGTCTATGCCCATGGATGTAAGGTTTTCTTTATGATAGCCGGCAAAAATCTCTCTTGCCTCAGGCAGAGAAAAGTCAGGCACAAGTCCGCCCCACACACAGTAATCCGCGCTGTACGGCAAAAGCGCGTTATATATAGGTGAATCGGGATGCACAAAGGCGTGCTCCCACAAATTGATGTGGTAGCCCATATCAATCAGCCTGTCAACAAGCTTTTTCGGCTGCGGAAATCTCTGCTTATTCCACACATATGTGCACGAATAGGCGTGAGTATGCCAGCCGGGTTCAAGACCGAGAATATCGCACGGCACGCCGTTTTCCCGCATATACTCTGCCACTTCAAGTATCTGTTCATCGTTGTAGCCGCCGTTACAGCGGTACAGTACACCTAAAGCCCACTCGGGAACAGAGCATCCGCCGCCCGACATCATATTATACTGCGATACAATATCGGTGATGTTCTTTCCCTCTATAACATAAACATCTATGCCGCGGCTGACAGGGATAAAAGCGGAAAATGTAACATCGTCCGCGCTTTTTCTGACGGCGTAAAGCTCTTCGGTAGTCAGCTTTATTTCATCCGATTTATCCGACATTCCGTTTTCGGGCTTCATAACGCCGCAGTAAAATTCCGCGTATCTTGCCGTGTCAAAATACATTCCCCAGCCCTTGTTTGTCACGAAAAACGGAACAGGGGCATGGCTGTCGCCCGTGTCACGCGGCGCGTCCGCGTTGCAGCGCACAGTAACCTTTTTCCCGTAATGGTCAAAGGAATAAAGCTGCAAGCCGAAACCGAAAATTTTCGTGTCGGGCGCAATGGAAAATTCAAGCACCGAGCCCTTTTGCGTGGTTTTGAAGGAAAAATCGCTTTCACTGAACAGACAGTCCGTTTCAGTGTAATTAAAGCCGTCGCAGTAAGCGGACGGAACCTTTTGTTCGGGTGTACCGAAGGTAAATTTTTTCATAATAATACATTCCTTTCAATAAAAAGCTGTACCTGACTAACATCAAAGCAGAGCGGTTTCCTTTAAGCCGGAAAGCCGCCCTGTATTATCTTTTCTTATTTGAGCTCAAACGCGCCGGTATAAAGCTGATAGTATTTGCCCTGCTGCTCTATAAGTCCGGCATGGTTGCCCTCTTCGATAATCTCACCGTGCTCAAGCACAATAATATCATCGGAATTTCTGACGGTGGAAAGCCTGTGCGCAATAACAAACACGGTTCTGCCCTCCATAAGCTTATCCATACCGAGCTCAATAAGCCTTTCCGTTCTTGTATCGACAGAGCTTGTTGCTTCATCGAGAATAAGCACGGGTGTATCGGCAATTGCAGCCCTCGCAATGGATATAAGCTGTCGCTGACCCTCGCTTATATTCTGTCCGTTTGTGCCGAGCTGTGTTTCATACCCTTCGGGCAGCTTTTCAATAAAATCGTGGGCATTTGCAAGCTTTGCCGCCGCCACAACATCCTCATGCGACGCATCCAGTCTGCCGTAGCGTATATTTTCCTCCACTGTACCGGAGAACAGCTTTACATCCTGTAAAACAACCGCAAGCGAATGGCGCAGGTCGTCTTTTTTGATGTCCTTTACATCGATACCGTCGTAGGTGATTTCACCATCTTCAATATCATAAAACCTGTTAATGAGATTTGTAATCGTGGTCTTGCCCGCGCCGGTAGAACCGACAAAAGCAAGCTTTTTACCGCTTTGTGCTTCAAGGCTGATATTTTTGAGAACCGGCTCACCCTCCTTGTAGCTGAAGCTGACATTGTTAAAGCGCATAACGCCCTTTACGGGAATGCGAACTCCGTCCGGCTTCTCCCACGACCAGCCTTCGCCTTCCTCTTTTACAAGGCGAACCTCACCCTCGTCAACCTCTCCGGGCATATCGAGAATTTCAAAAATTCTTTCCGCTCCTGCAAGCGCCGACATAAGAGAATTGTACTGTCCGGCAATGGTTGCAATCGGGTTGCCGAAGCTTTTTGAGTAATCCTTATAAACAATAAGGCTGCCGACATCCATTTTTCCTTTTATTACGAGATACGCACCCATAATAATGCTGACCGCATAATTCGCCCTTGAAATAAGCGAGAGAAGCGGCGACATAAGACCGCTGACAATGCCTGCCTTTGTTCCTGTTTTGCGATAATCCTCGGTTATTTTGAAAAATCCCTCTTTTACCTGCGCCTCATGGTTGAAAACCTTGATACATTTCAGACCTCTGATGTGCTCTTCAATATATCCCGTATAGTCACCGTTTATTTTGTGCTGCTTTTTGTAAAGCTTTGAGCTGACGGAGGATATGGATAGTATTACAAACAGCATAAGTGCAACCGTGCCGAAAAGTGTCAGCGTTATACGCCAGCTGTAATAAATCATCAGGGATATTGTAACCGCAAAGGTTATCACCGCGCTTATAAGCGAAATAAAGCCGTTACTGACAAGGGAGTTTATCGCTTCAACATCCGCATTGAAGCGGCTCATTATATCGCCCGTCTTGTGAGTGTCAAAGAAATTGAGCGGAAGGGTCTGTATATGGTCAAACAGCTCCCGGCGTATACCGTTTAATGCCTTCTGTGTAATTTTAAGCATCATCTTGCTGTATGCAAGGGTAAGAACTCCGCCGAGTATCGCAACGGCAGCAAAAATAACAAGATATTTTATAATATCAGCCACCGCCTGCTCTTTAGGAATATGCTTTTCACCCTGCATTATCGCGTATTCAAGGGTGTTGAATATCGGCTTCATCAGCACGGAGGAGCCCGCACTCATAGCCGATGAGAGGATAACGAGAAAGCACACAAAAATAATTCTTCCTCTGTACGGCTTAAGGTATGAAAGCAGTCTTTTTGTTGACTTTTTTATATCCTTGGGCTTGTTTTTGTTTTCTTTTTTCTTCTTTTCTCTTTCGGCTTTTTTCTTTTCTTTTTCAGCTTTTTTCTCTTCGGGAGTCAGCTTTTTCTTTTCTTCTTTGCTTTTTTGTTCCTTGTCTTTTTCTTCGGTCATTACATCGGGAGTTTTATTTTCTTCCATTATGCAAGCACTCCTTCCTGCTGTGACTGATAAATTTCTTTGTAAATTTCGTTATTTTCCAAAAGCTCCTCATGCGTGCCGACAGCGTTTATTCTTCCGTTTTCAACAATAACAATCCTGTCTGCATCCATAACGGAGGTTATGCGCTGTGCGATGATTATTTTTGTTGCCTGTTTCAGCTCATCGCTTTTAAGTGCCTGTCTTATTTTCGCCTCGGTCTCGGTGTCAACCGCCGAGGTGGAATCATCTAAAATCAGTATTTTCGGTTTTTTGATAAGTGCCCTCGCAATGCAAAGTCTCTGCTTCTGTCCGCCGGACACATTTACGCCGCCCGCACCGAGAACGGTTTCATACCCATCGTTAAATTCATTGATGAACCCGTCCGCCTGCGCCATTTTACAGGCGTTTATAACTTCTTCGTCTGTCGCGTCGTTCTTGCCCCAGCGGATATTTTCTCTGATAGTCCCTGAGAAAAGAATATTCTGCTGAAGCACCATAGAAACGGCTTCTCTTAAATTAAACATCGTATAATTCTTTATGTTGTGTCCGCCGACGCATACCTCGCCGCTTTCCGCGTCATAAAGACGGGAAATAAGCTGTACAAGGGTGGATTTTCCCGCGCCCGTGCCGCCGATAACGCCTATTGTTTCGCCTGAATTGATTTTAAGGCTGACATTTTCAAGTATCGGCTTAAGTGCTTTTTGTGAATAACGGAACGATACATTTTTAAATTCAATGCTGCCGTCCTCCACCGTAAGCGTTTCATCCGCTTCGTCATCCCTGACCGCAGGCACATCCATAAGAACCTCTTTAACACGCGTAAGTGATGCCTTTGCCGCAATGATGCTGACAAAAATCATCAGCACTGACATCAGTGAGGTAAGCACCGACATAATACAGCCGACAAGTGTGGTCAGCTTGCCAGGGGTGAGAGCGAAATTATCAATCGGATTATAGAAATTATCTATAATAGACATGGAGCCGCTCCACAGCGCAAAGCCCATACACGCATACATGATTATCATAATAGCCGGTGTGAGGAAAAGCAGCATATTCTGACTTTTAAGGTTCCATTTCAGAATATCATCGTTAGCGGTATTGAATTTTTCACGCTCATAATCCTCACGCACAAAGTTTTTAACAACTCTTATTCCGTTGGAATTCTGTCTGACAACGGAATTGAAACGGTCTGTCTTTTCCATAAGCTTTTTGAAAAGCGGAACCGCAATAACCGCAAGCACAACAAGCACGGCAACAAGGGCGGGTACGGAATAAACAAACACCATATACATATTTGTGCCCTTGCACAGCTCCAACGCCTTAACAAGCGCAATAACAACCATAATCGGACCTTTTATAAAGCTTATCATCAATGCCTGAAACACGGTCTGTATGGAATTTATATCTCTTGTGACACGGGTTATGAGCGATGTGGAAGAAAACTTGTTTATGTTTTCAAACGAGAAATCCTGTACATGACAGAAAATGGCTTTTCTTGCGTTTGTGCTGAAGCCTACACTCGCCTTTGTTGCGCATATGTTTGCCGCCACACCTATGGCAAGGGTTGTAAGTGTGTAAAGCATCATTTTAATAAGCATGGATTTCACACCGCTCATATCTCCGCTTTCGCCCATCTGGTAAAGCACATCAACAAGTCCGCCCGTAATATCAAGCAGCTCAACATCAATCGCAACATCAAGAATGATGAACAGCGGACACAGAACAGTATAAATCCAATAGCCTTTGACGAATTTTATGCATTTTTTAAACAATCCGCAAAACCTCCTTTAATGGAATTGCATATATACACCCGTATTTAGAATTATAATACAACATTTTCGAGCTTTAGTCAACTCACTCTAATTCAAACGCGCCCGTATAAAGTCTGTAATACTGTCCCTTCTGTTCAATCAGCCTGTCATGGTCGCCGCGCTCTATAATTCTTCCGTGGTCAAGCACCATGATAACATCTGAATTTCTGACCGTAGAAAGCCTGTGGGCAATAACAAACACCGTTCTGCCCTCCATAAGCTTATCCATGCCGCGCTGAACGAGTGCTTCCGTTCTCGTGTCGATTGAAGAGGTTGCCTCGTCAAGAATCATAACCGGCGGATCCGCAACGGCTGCTCTCGCAATGGATATGAGCTGACGCTGACCCTGTGAAAGATTTGCACCGTTGGAGGTCAGCATGGTATTGTAGCCGTCCGGCAGACGTGTGATGAAATCATGCGCGTTTGCAAGCTTTGCCGCCGCTATGCATTCCTCGTCCGTCGCGTCCAGCTTGCCGTAACGGATGTTATCCATAACCGTTCCCGTAAACAGGTTTACATCCTGCAAAACAATGCCGAGGCTTCGCCTTAAATCGGATTTTTTGATTTTGTTGATATTTATGCCGTCATAGCGGATTTTTCCGTCCGCAATATCGTAAAAGCGGTTGATAAGGTTTGTTATCGTGGTTTTACCTGCGCCGGTCGCGCCGACAAACGCGACCTTCTGTCCGGGCTTTGCGTAAAGAGTAATGTCGTGAAGCACAGGCTTACCCTCAACATATTCAAAATCAACATGGTCAAGCACAACATCACCCTCAAGGCGGGTGTATGTAACGGTGCCGTCTGCCGCGTGCGGATGCTTCCACGCCCAGTGACCGGTACGCTCTTCACATTCAACGATTTTACCGTTTTCCTCACGGCAGTTGACAAGCTTTACATAACCCTCATCCGTTTCCGGCTTTTCATCTATAATTGAGAAAATTCTCTGTGCGCCTGCCATAGCCATCGCTATGGAGTTTATCTGCTGTGAAGCCTGATTGACCTGTCCCGTGAACTGCTTACACATACCGAGATATGAAGCAACAACGGGAATTGCAAGCGGCGCAAGCACCGACCCGGTTGAGATTATATTTTCAATGGATATGTTCGGGATTTTTCCGTTTGAGCAAATGAGTATACCGCCGACAAACGCGGTGCTGACATAAAGGAGGTTGCCGATATTATTCATAATCGGTCCGAAAATATTTGCAAAGGTGTGTGCGCTTTCGGCATCCTTAAACAGCTCCTCATTAACCTTGTCAAAATCAGCCTTTGCCTGATTTTCATGGCAGAATACCTTGACAACCTTCTGACCGTTCATCATTTCTTCAACATAGCCCTCAACCTTGCCGACGGCTCTCTGCTGCTTCATGAAGAACTTTGCGGAATTTCCGCCAACCTTTTTTGTCACATTTGTCATTATGATAACGCCGAAAATGACCACTATCATAAGTGAAACGCTGTAATAAATCATCACGCAAATGAGCACCGCAAGTGTTATGCAGGCTGAAAAAATGCTCGGAATGCCCTGTGAAATAAGCTGACGGAGAGTATCAATATCATTGGTGTAAAAGCTCATAATATCGCCGTGAGTATTCCTGTCAAAATACTTTATGGGCAAATCCTCCATCTTCTCAAACATACGCTTGCGCATATTGTCAAGAAAGCCCTGTGTTGTAAAGGCGAGAAGCTGCGCCTGTGTTGCGTTTGCCGCAATGCCCACAATAAACAGCCCTATCATCAGCGTCAGAATGTGAATAACATCGGGTCTGACTGTATTCCACGCTTCGGCATAGCTCATTGTTTTGCAAAGCTCAAGGCCCTTGACGATATAGCTTGTTATGTTTTCAATATACACCGCCGGCATAACGCCGATAACCGCGTTTATGATTATGCAGATGAATATTCCGGCAAGCTTTCCCGGAAAATCGTGAAACAGTAATTTCAGAAGTCTGAAAAGCATTTTGAAGTCCATAACGGGCTTGCCCTTGGCGTTTAGCTTCACATTGCCGTTAGCCGGCATTTTCATTCCTCTTGCCATTATTCATCACCTGCCTTGTTCTGCGAATAATATACCTCTTTGTATATTTCATTGGTTTTAAGCAGCTCATCATGCGTTCCCACCGCGTCTATACAGCCGTTTTCCATAACAACTATCATATCCGCGTCCTGCACGGAGGATATTCTCTGTGCGATGATAATTTTCGTCGTGCCGGGAATTTCCTCTCTGAACGCCTTTCTGATAAGCGCGTCAGTATGCGTATCAACCGCCGATGTGGAGTCGTCAAGAATAAGTATTTTCGGCTTTTTAAGAAGCGCGCGTGCAATACATATACGCTGTTTCTGTCCGCCGGAAACATTCGCGCCGCCCTGCTCGATAAACCTGTCATACTTTTCGGGATGCGCCTTTATAAATTCATCCGCCTGTGCAAGGGCGCATATTCTCTGAAGCTCATCATCATCCGCATTTTCATCGCCCCAGCGGAGATTTTCCTTCACCGTGCCGCTGAAAAGCACATTTTTCTGAAGCACCACGGCAACCTGATTGCGAAGAGCCTTGAGCGAATAATCGCGCACATCGATTCCGCCGACCTTAACACTGCCGTCCGTCACATCGTAAAGACGGGAGATGAGCTGAATAAGGCTGCTTTTGCCGGAGCCCGTACCGCCGATAATTCCAACCGTCTGCCCGGAGGAAATGTGCAGATTGATATTTTCAAGAGCGTTCTTTTCCGCGCTTTTTGAATACTTGAAATTAACATTTTCAAAATCCACACTGCCGTCGGGACCCTCTGTAACGGCGTTTTCTTTTTCTTTTATATCGCTTTCCTCGTCAAGCACCTCACATATACGCTTCATGGAGGCAACGGACATTGTTACCATAACAAAAATCATGGAAAGCATCATAAGAGACATCAGAATCTGCATGGAATATGTAATCATGCTTGAAAGAGTGCCTACATCAAGATATTCGCCGCCGAGACTTACAACAAGCTTGGAGCAGAAGAAGGAAATGAGCAGCATAGAGGTATACATACAGCTTTGCATAAGCGGACTGTTGAACGCAAGTATGCGTTCGCACACCGTAAAGTCGTGCCGAAGCTCCTCACTCGCGGCGCCGAATTTCTTTTTCTCATAGTCCTCTCTTACAAAGCTTTTTACAACTCTCATGCCCTTGATGTTTTCCTGCACGGAATTGTTGAGCTTATCGTATTTTTTGAAAACCGCACGGAATCTCGGCATGGCAAGACACGCCACAAGTCCGAGACCGAAAGCAAGCACGGGAATAATACAGATGAATATCCATGCAAGCTTTTTGCCCACAACAAACGCCATAACCGCCGCAACAGTCAGCATAAGCGGCGCTCTGACAGCGGTTCTGATAATCATCATAAACGACATCTGCACATTGTTAACATCCGTTGTCAGACGGGTGACAAGGGACGATGTGCTGAATTTATCTATATTTGAAAACGAAAAGCCCTGAACCTTATAAAACAGGTCGTGACGCAGATTTTTCGCATACCCCGATGAAGCCGTGGCGCAGGTTCTGCCTGCCGCAGCACCGAAGGACAGGGAAACGAGAGCCATAGCCACAAGCAGAACACCGTATTTTGTTATCTGCGACATGGAACAGCCTGCCTCAATGGAATTTATCAGCCTTGCCGTAATAAGCGGAATTATGCATTCACAGCACACCTCGCCTATCATAAGCAGCGGCGTTATCAGCGTTTGTTTTTTATACTCCCTTATGCCGGAAGCAAGTTTTTTTATCACTTTCCATCCACCTCATTTTCTGTGTTTTACACTCATATTCTAATATTCTAATAAAATTTTGTCAACACTTACAATAAACCTAAATAAAAAATGGTGAAAAAATCAGTTTGTAGAAAACAGTCACCCTTTTTTGTGCAAGTTTTTTCGTCATTTTTCACAAAAATATGCGTTATAAACAGGCGTTAATAATTTGACATTTCATTCACACTGTGATATAGTACCGAAGTTCGTTTTGAGGACATAAAAATTCACTCGCGAAAAAGCAGGCTGCCGCCTGCCGCTCGCGATAAACAGAAGGAATGTCATTATGAAAACCCGAATACGAGTTCTGTCGGGATTATGTGCGGCGGTTATCTCCGTTAGCGCTTCGGCTTTGGTTTCATCCGCCGAAATAATCAGCGACAGAAAATTTACAGTCAACAAAATTACTGTTGAACGGACATCTGCTCCCCATGTCGGCAACTGCTTTGCATACGCAAACGCCATTTACAAAATCATCTGGGGAAAAAGCTTCAACTGCACCTATAAGGGTGACAGCGACAACCTGAATATGCTGTACGGTCTTTCCGACGATGAAAGACTTATAACGGCACAGCACACAAAAAATTTCATTGAAAAAGCCCCGCTCGGCGCAGTCATTCGTATAACCAACGCCCCGTCATCCTCTGAGGCGTTTCAGTCTGACAGCACACCGTATAACGGAAAATACGGTCATAATGTCATTATCACAGCAAAGGATGGTGACGGCTTTTACTGTCTTGAGGACTGGCGGCGGCAATCCAACACAAGCTATTACACATGGGAACAGTTCGGTAATCAATATAACGATTATACCTATTATAAATATATAAAATGGCCTGTTGCCGAAAAGAAAAAGCCCGTAAAAAATAAAGCAAAAAAGAAGTCGGCTCCGGCAAAGAAAAATCCTGCCATTCCCGAATGTGCGCAGGGGCTCGGCGTACATGATTCGGATGTTTTCAGGTTTGAAAGCTTCAGCGAGATTTATTCCTATGAAGACGGAACCGGCGTTATGGGTACTATTATTAATGTGGAAAATGAGCCTGCGGCAGTAGGGGCGGCACTTATGCCGGAAATAGCGGCTGCAAAATAACCGTTTTAATCAAAAGTAACTATACCAAATTTATTCGCTTTGTTTTATCTGCTCTTTACCGGATGTATAAAGGGCGGATATTTTTTTGATTTTTCATTTCCGTCTGTGCCGACGCGAAGCACAAGCTTTTTTGCTCTCATAACGGGAAATGTGCATATCATTTTATCACCATCCGTTTTTCCGAATATCAATTAAATTATTTGTTTTCAAGGCTCGCGTAATATTCAGCTTCCTTTTTTCTTCGTTTTTCATGGTGGCGGGCGAAAACTGTTTCCACAGCGAACGGGTCAACCCTCACCGACACCGCGCCCACGCGGTTTGCGCACAGGCAGTCCTTGAAAATCTGGTCGCCTATCATCACCATTTCATCCGGCTTTACTTTTGCAAGCCTTGCCGCAAGCTTCAGCGCATAGGTATACGGCTTTATCGCAGGTGCAATAAACGGCACTCCGCCGAGAAGAAAGGAAATATACACAGCGCGGTTGATAAATGTGTTTGAAACAAGAACCACCGGGTAGCCTGCCTTTTTCACGGCTTTTACCCACTGTATGCCTTCTTCCGGGACACTGTATGTCATATCATAGGTCAGGGTGTTGTCAATATCAAGTCCGACTGCCTTAACGCCCCATTTTTTCAGCTCGTCAACCGTTATATCCGTCAGCCTGTGAAAAATATAATCCGGCTGCGGTGAATCAAGTACATATTTTTTATTCATTTATATGCTCCTTTTTGTTTTTAATCAGAAAATGTACAAATACAAACACAAGTACTGTAATACACTGCAAAAAAGTACAGGAAATATATATGTACCGGAAATTCGGCAGGAAGTCAAATAAGCTCATTATCCTTTCCGCAGTGATGCCCACAGACCATATAAGTCCGGAAAGGCAGATAAACTGTGCTATCCGGTTCCACCATATGAAAGAAAGCACCGTAAGCACGATAAACATAATCGGTACGGCAAGAACATAGCTGAGATTGGCGTACTCCACCGTTAACGGCACATTTTTCAGTGCAAGATGAATTACGGAGCAGATGAAGAACACCCCGATTGCTGATATGGCAGGTACAAAAACCGATATGATTTTCAATCTTTTTTTCTTATATTCGCTGTTTTCGGTAAAATCCGTTTCTATGCTTTCCTCACCCATCAAAGCCGACACGGAAGTATCCAGTGCTTCCGCGATTTTCAGCACGGTATAGGTATCAGGTAAGCTTTCTCCTCTCTCCCATTTTGAAACCGCTTTGTCCGTATAATTAATTTTTTCGGCAAGGCGGAGTTGTGTCAATCCCTTTTCTTTTCTTTTTGCTTCTAACGCTTTCCCGAAGGATAATTTAAATTCCTGTTCGTCCGTTGTTCTCACCTCTTGCTGTATATTTAAATTATCATATCATTTCATATTGATATATTTAAGAAAAATCTGTAAATATTACATACAGAATTTCAGAATACCTATGAACTGTAATACACTTCCAACTAAAATAAAGATATGGAAAACACCGTGAAAATAGTGCTTTTTAATACCAACGGTAAAGAAAATCATACCAAGGGTATATACCGTGCCTCCCAGCACGAGCCATATGAAGAACTCCTTTCCGAAGGCGGAAATTCCATGCCGTGCCGCAAATATTATTGACCAGCCGATAACAAAATAGCCGCTCATGGCAATCCCGGCATAACGGTGAAAATCAATGGCGGTAAATGTTACTCCCACTGCCGTTCCGACTACAAGCACGGTAAGCTGAACGATAAACAGCTTCATGCTGTATTCCCGGATTCCTGTCAGAAGAACTGGTAAATATGTTCCTGCTATCATAGCGTATATGGAGCAGTGGTCGAGAACCTGCATAACTTTTTTCGCCCGTATCGGTTTCAATCCGTGGTAAACGCTGGAAACGGTATAAACCACCACGGTCATAATTCCGTACACAATGCCTCCTGCCAGTCCCCACGCATTTTTATGCATGGAAGAAAACACGGTACAAAGCACAAGTACGGCAACGCCGAACGCAGCGCCGATTATATGGGTCACCATATTAAATATTTCTTCACCCGCAGTATAAAACGGTAACTGCCTGTCTTCAAGCTTGGTTCTTATCACGGTATGCACCCCTTTCATGTTGTGCAGCTATTGTAGCTCCTTGTCCTCTCAATAGCAACCTACGATAGAAAAAAGAACTCTACGGATAATTCTTCTGTCCGTAGAGTCATTTTTTCGTCATATTATTTCATTTTGGCGGCTATTCTGCACGCCCGTTTATATGCCTCTGCAATATAGACCTCAACGGGCATAGCGTCGTATACATCGTTTTCATGTCTGCCGGGCTTTGATTTTTTGCAAAGCTCAAATGTGAGAATACTGTCATACCCGCATTTTTTCAGCCTGTTTGTGTTACAGTCCCAGTCGGCTATGCCGTCAAACGGCAGCAGGTGCAGGTCGTCAAGCCATGTTATTTTACCGCCGTAATCCCGGATGCCGAGATTATCGTTTATGTGCGTACAAATCAACCTGCCACCGTATTTTGCAAGTAAATCATCAGAATGATTATAACACATTTCATGTCCGGAGTCCCAGCAGAAGCCCACGCTTTTTTCACCGGAGAAATTCCTGAAAATCGCATCTAAATACTCTATGCCCTCCGTGTTTTCAAAACCGATTTTCACGCCGCATTTTTCGGCTTCCCTTATCAGCTTATAATATCTTTCAAGCCCGACCTGTGTCGGGATATTGTCGGAATCAAAACCGATAAAAACATGGGACACCATAATCGGCACGCTGTATTCTTCGCATATATGAACGCATTCAATAAGCTCCGAAAGACCTTTTTCGGCAAGCAGCTCATCCTCGCCCCACAGGTCGTCTGTTTTGTTGAACGGCGCATGGACGGATTGGATTGGTATATCATATTCCCTTGCTGCGTTCACGCACGGCATTATATCAGCGCCGTGCGCCCAGCCGGTGAAAAAAGCATCAAATCCGGCTTCTTTTATCAGTCTTATCTGTTCGGGAATACCGACGCCGAACTGCCCGGAAAGACCGAGACAAAGCTTTTTATTTTCCAAAATATTCACTCCGTTTAAAAAAGAGGATGTAAAAAACAGATTTTACATCCTCCGTTTTTTTATTTTATAATGCCGAAATGTCTGCCCAGCCAGTACATCATCATATAATCCGCACCCTTTTCACAGGAGGTACTGTTTCCGCCGTCCAGATTGAAAACGCCGTAGCCGCACCGCGCAAACGGTCTTTCATCCCATGCAAGCGGCTTTGTAATGCGTATGCTTTCGCCCCATTTCAGCGGAGTTTCGTCAAACTCTATTTCTCTGCGGCGGCTGTTTATCATCTTCAAGTCAACAAAATCAAGCGGATAATCACGCAGAACCTTAACCACCGTATCCACATCACAGGGCTTGCCCGTAAACGCACTGTAAATAAAGCCGTAAAGCGGATTGATTTCTATTTTTTCATATTCGTAGTGAGAAGCAAGACCCATGAGCAGATAATTTTTCACCGCCGGGTCATCCTCAAGGCGGAGAATCGTCACGCTGTTGAGCATACCCAAAAGGTCATCAATATGGCACGAATGGGCATCGTCACGCTTGTGATAAGCCGCGTTGATAAGAAAATGGTGCTCTTTAATAAGCTCTCTGTATCTGTTCTGATACTTTTCGTCACCCGTCATATGATAGGCAACCTTTAAAAATCCGAGCATTTGCAGGGAATTAACACCCTTTTCCCACATCCACATACTGTCGTGGTTGAGTGCGTCGGGATTCCAGCACGCCCATGTTGTCGGAGTACCGTCAAAGTCCACAAGATAACCGTTGTTGTCAAGTATATGGTCAACTATGTCCTTGACAGCCTCACGGATTTCAGCCTTTTCCGCTTCATCCGCCACAAGGTCATAATAAACGGACATACCGTAAAAATGCCCCGTCATTTCATCGCTGGAGGTTTCACCGAGCCATTCGTAGGTTCCGTCAGAGCTGCGGTGCCATTCAGCCCACATTTCCTGCTGTTCAAGTCCCTTTCCCCAGTCCTCTTCATCGGGGAAGCGCACCGCTCTTGCGGTAAAGCCCTTGATTTCCGGTGCTTTCATCAAAAACAGCATTGCCCTCATGCTTCTCCTTGCCGCTTCAAGTGCACGGCTGTCACCTGTTTCCTTATACCAGAAGCACAGAGCGGAAAGGTATATCTGCGTCCACAGTCCGTCGTTATCCGTTATATTGGAAACGCTGCCTTCTTCATTGGTTTCGTTTTTTATGCCGGAAATACCCGTCACATAGCCGAGCTTTCTGACCATGTATTTTTCGGTCATGTTGAAGAAATATTCGCTCTTTTCTTCAAGCGTCATTTCCTTTTCGGTTGTTACGACAATGCCGCCCTCACTGCCCGTATAAAGCGCGCCGTCCTTTTCTGCCGTGGCATAAACATCAGGCGAACACGCGTAACGGGTGGCAGGCAGATACTTTTTCTCTCCGTCCTTTATCAGCACCGCGCCCGCGTCAATACCGGCAAGGATGCTGCCGTCGGCGCAGACGGTGACGGAATAAACGCTTTCGTCTATAAGCGCGCTTATCTGCTTTCTTGAATACCAGCCGCTTTTATAGTCATAAATGAAAAGTCCCTCCTTTGCTCCGACCCAAAGGTAGCCCACCTTGTCAAACGCAATGGCGGTAACGCATATGTCGGGCATATCGGAATGCTCGGGGAAAATGTTTCTCCATGTTCTGCGCTTGCCCTCCATGCGCTGTATGCAGCGGTTGTTGGCGGCGCAGAGCTTTCCGTCGCCTGCCGCAAGGAAGCAGGCATATTGCTCCGTATACTGGAAAACCTCAAAGCTGCCGTTTTGTTCAATATAAAGACAGCTTTCAGTCAGCACATAAACCGTTGTGTCACAGACTATCGCCTTAATGTCGGATGAAAACTCACAAATCTTTTCCGCTCCGTTTTCCGTGACAATGTAAAGCTCTTTTCCGCAGGAGGCGAAAACTCTGCCGTTTCCGTCCGCAAATACTCTGTCAAAAATCCTGTCGGCGCAAAGTGCGCTCACTTTTTTGTTTTCGCAGCGGAAAAGTCCCTTGTCCGTGCAGGCATAAATAACGCCGTTTTCCGCAGCGGCAAGGCTTTTCACCGTTGCGTCAATGCGTATTTTTTCGCATACTCTCTGATTGTATTTTCCTGTTATAAGAGTATCGGTGTATTTCATCGGCTTACCTTCCTTTTTTATTTTTTAATATTAAATGTATATCTGACATCATAATTTCTGTCAGCACAAATCGTCAGTGACGGATTTTCAAGGTTATAAATCGAAGACCATTGGGTTGAATAAACTCTGCCCTTTTCGTCCGGTTCGGTACCCTCGATATTGACATAATGCAGAAGCTCCATACCCTCTTTAACCGAAAGCACGCCCTTTTTCTCCGTCAGCCTTTCTACAAGCTTGTCATATCTGTCCATACCCTGCTTTTCATATTTAAAGGGTACCTTATGCAGATAGAAATTCGTTGCACACTGCCAGTCGCCTTTCTTTTCCGTGACAACCATTTCATCGTTTACATATGAAACAACCGCGCTGTTGCCCTCTGCGTCCGCTATCTGGAAATGGTAGCAGCCCTTTGCGGAGGCGTGCATATCAAAGGTGCCGAGAATCTCAATTGCTTCTTTAACAGTTGCCGCCTTGTCAAGCATAATACGGATGGCAAGAGTGGTGTCAACATCGGTTTTGTCGGTTTTCTGGTCTGTCGCCGGTGCCTGAAGCTGTAAAACGCCGACCGCCAGTCCCTTTTCGTTTACGCCGTCAAGCGGGAAATATGGCAGCGCAAGCAGGTTGATTCTGTTTGTGAGCTTTGTCGGCTTCATTTCGTCATTATATCCGAGAAAGCTTAAATTAACAACCGATACGGAGGCATAAGCACCCTTTGGCGCAGTTTTCACAACCGCAAAATCCGTTTGCTGATTATCAAGATTTCTGCCGAATATATAGCCGCTTTCCGGCTGCTTTGCAATGAAGGTGCTGCACGCAAGCTCCGGCACTTCATAAGGTACATCAATGGGAAGACCCTTGAGCATTGCTTTGATAATGTACTGTGCAAGCTCGTCCTCGGTGGTTGCGCCGCCGGATTTAAGCAATTCGTCAAGCTTGTAGTCCGCCGTGTAGTTCACTTCATAAAGACCGATCTCTTCATTTGATTTCACCGTGAGTAAGGTTGCGCCCTCGTGAATAAACATTCCGATGCCCACAGCCGCAATAACAATAATGATTGATAATATTGCGCTTAAAATTCTTTTTACAACCTTTTTCATTTTCCGTTCCTCCGAAAAAATAATATCAATTCGGCGGCTTTCACGGCAAAGTGCGCATGAAAGCCCCCGATATTTTTTCTTTATTTGCTCTGATTGAATTTATCTATCTTGTCAATAACGCCGAGAATAACCTCAAAGCCCTTGCCGACGGTTTCGGGTGTAAAGCGGTCCGCCGTGTCACGGAAGGTATGGTAATAATAGGTCAGAACCGGGTTCTGCGCAGCAAAGGTAACTGATTTAACGCCTGCCTTTGTGAACGGTGTGCTGTCACAGCCGCCGACCGGGTTATGTATGCAGCCGCCGGTTTTGCTTTCAATACCGAGCTCCTTAAAGGTATCCTTGAACATCTGCTCAAGGTCCTTGTCAAATCTTGTGAACTGCCAGTCGTCCTTGATAACAACCTCAAAATAATCCTCATCGGCAACGGAGTCAATGTTGATGTTCCATACATTGTTGAGAATTTCCTCGCCCTTGTGCTCACGGGTGAAGGCTATTGAGCCGCGAAGTCCGGCTTCCTCACTGCCGCAGTTAAAGTCGATTATACGGCAGTTTGCGGGCATCTTGTCCGGGTTGTCGCGGAAATATTTTGTCACGGCATAGCTTAAAGCGCAGCCTGTCGCGTTATCCATAGCTCCGGGAGACGCATTTTTTTCGTCCGGGTCACACCACATAATCAGATACGCGCAGCCGATAGCGGTGATGATGGGAAGGAAAAGAAGAGCAAATCTGAAAATGTTGAAAAACTGACTGTTTATTACCGCATCGTTCCATGAGAAAAGTCCGCTGTATGTCAGTGCCATAAATACCGAAATTGCCGTCAGCAGGAAAAAGCAAACCGCGCCGAAGCCGACCTTGAGATAAACAAAAATAATGCCGGGGAGAATGTTGCCGTTTCTGTGCTTATAGGTTTTTTCGGAATGTCTCCAGTTCCATGAGGTGTCTGTATGACCGGAAAGAATTATCGTATAATCATACTTTCCGCCGGGAGGCAGAAGCTCGCCGTAGGTGTTCTGTGAAACCTTGCTTTTGAAAAAGCCGTCAAACCATGTTTTATAAAAGAAAACGGAGCAGATGAGCCATACCCATGTGGCAACGCTTGCAAGTGCCATGCCGTACCATATTGCGCTTATACCCATGGCGGCATAAACGAGAACGCTTAAAACAACGCCGACCCAGCCGGCATACGGAATGCCGCCTATTGAAGCTCTCGGAGATACCGAAAACGGCTCTCTCTTAGCCTTGATGCCTATGCTTTCGAGCTTATCGCCCATGTACTTTGCAAATTTTCTTTCGTTCTCTCCGCCCGGAAGACGGGGAACGATTACCTTTGAAGCGTGTTCGACTATGCCGTACGCTTCATCAACATAGCTTTTGTATTCTTCTTTCATTTTTTCCGGCGAAAACGCCGATTCCTCCCTTTCGGTTTTAATTTATATAATTCTACATCAGATTTATTGCTTAAATCAACTTAATATTAAGAAATTAACAGTTTGTTTAAAAACAAATTTGTTGACGGAAATGCGACACAGTGGTATACTTTGACAAAAAGGTAAAAAAGAGGCTGATATTATGAAAAAACTTATCGCGATTGTATTGTGCATATTGACAGCCGTATCATGTACGGCGTTTTCCTTCGCGGCAGAGGAAGAATGCACCTGCACTCATACGCCTGTTGTCACCGTTCGCGGCTTCGGCTCGCTTATGGAGGTTGAAAACGGCAGCGGAGAATATACGGGTATGTTCTCATACGACAAGGACGAGGCTCTTGCCTTTGCGAAAGAAGAAGTAAAAAAGCTTGTTGACATTGCGCTGAAAAAGGATACCGGCACATTTGTTTCCGAGTTTTATAACACTCTCGATTTCTTCCTTGGGGCTCTGCGGTGCGACCTGAACGGGAACAGCGTGAAGACCGTTCGCGCTCTCGGGTGTGACGAGCTGAAAAAGGATAAACACAAGGGCGATGATTTGCCGTCGGTCAGCCGCGGAATTGAAGGCGATGACTATGTTTTTGAATATGATTTCAGGCTTGACCCTCTTGAAAACGCGGATTTGCTTTATGAATTTATAGAGGGCGTCAAGGCTCTTACAAGGCACGGCAAGGTAACTGTTGTGGCTCACAGTGAGGGTACCTGTGTAACGGGTGCTTATCTTGTGAAATACGGCACAAAAAGCGTGAATAAGGTTATTTTTGTCGGCGCGGCAGTGAACGGTATTTCCCTTATCGGCAACGCTTTTACAAAAAACATTTCACTTGACGGCAGGGCGGACGCGCTTGAGCAGTTTGCCGCAACCGCTTTGGGCTTTGACGGCGTGAACGAATTTATTAACCTGCTGATTTCCGCGCTGAACAAGGCTCACATCCTCGGCGTTGTGACAGACGCGCTGGATATTCTGCTTGACAGCACCATTGACGGGCTTTACAGGGATTACCTTGTGGATATGTTTGCGACCATGCCCGGACTCTGGTCGTTTGTGCCGGATGAATATTATGAAAACGCAAAAGCCGTGATGTTCGGCACAGATGAAAAATATGACGCGCTGTGCGAAAAGCTGGATAACTACCATTATACCGTTCAGAACAAAATAAACAGCGTGTTTGAAAAGGCAAAGGAGGACGGCACGGCGGTCGCATTCTGCGGCGGCTACGGCATAAGCTCCATACCCGTGGCAGGTGAAGCACCGGTAAACAGTGATTTTCTTATTGACACAAAATACACATCCTTCGGTGCGACAACGGCTCTTTTCGGTGAAAAGCTTGAAAATACCGGCGGTGAATACGCTTCACCCGACGGAATTATTGATGCGTCTACCTGCCTTTTCCCGGAATATACATGGTTTGCCAAATATCAGAGCCATAACAATTTTTGCGAACCGTTCAGACAGTTCATCAAATGGCTTATTGACTTTGACGGTCAGCCCACTGTCAATTCGGATGCAGCATATCCGCAGTTTTTAACCTGTGACGGACACAAAAAGCTTGTTGCCGTCAATGCGGATGACGATATTCTCAATCAGGGAAGCTTTGCAGAAAGATTTGTTCGTGCTGTAATGAAGCTTGTTGAATTTGCGATTTCAAAAATAATGACACTGTTTGCA
Organism: Clostridia bacterium; assembly: GCA_024404055.1. Classification (GTDB taxonomy): domain Bacteria; phylum Bacillota; class Clostridia; order Oscillospirales; family Acutalibacteraceae; genus UBA6857. Next base: position 29,064 of record JAKSQS010000001.1, read on the forward strand.
TAAAGCAGAGGGTTTATTTTTTCGCAGAAGTAAAAAATAATAAATTGAATCGGTGCGTTGGGACTGTCGCATCAGACAGTCCCTTATGCATCGGTTTTTATTTGTCTTACCTGTGGCAGCGTGACACTGATATAAACCGAAAAGCACGCCGCAGCAAACTTGTTGTTTTAGCTTTGAAATTAAATCTTGTTTTGTTAATTTTTTTTAATAAATCGTTTCCGAATAACAATTTTTATGTAAATTTGCACAAAATAATTCCATTTTAGAATATTTTATAGCAAATTCGTTATTGAATTTTCTTTTCTGCGGATGTATAATACATCATCTTAATACTTCATTCTAAAAGAAAGGAGATGCGACAGTTGAGCAAAAAGCAAAAAATACGCAGCGGCGTGCTTTTTATTCTTATAGTGGCTGCGCTTCTTGCCGGTATTTTTCTTACCGGTAGCAAGCACGGTGAGAGTGAATCCATACGGGAAGTTATGCAGGACGCTGTGCTTCACGAAAGCGCGAAAATAAATCTTTTCGGGCTGAAAGAGGTAAACCCGGCAGTCATAAGCGCGTTTGCGGTTACGGGAATATTTCTTGTTTTCGCCCTTGTTGTCAGAATTTTTGTTATACCGAAATTCAAAGAAATTCCGGGAAAATTTCAGCTTTTGCTTGAGCAGGGCGTGGGACTTTTTGATTCTCTTGCAAAATCCAACAGTCCGCACAGAAATAAATTTCTCGGCGGCTATGTTTTCACGGCAGGTGCATATATTTTTGTCGGAACCCTGTTTGAGCTTTTCGGTGTTCAGGCGGTAACAACCTCGGGCGCATCCGTTTCTCTCCCCGCTCCGCTTGCGGATATCAACGGCGCGATAGGTATGGGCGTTTTCTCCTACCTGATAATCATGTCGGGCGCGGTGAGCGAGCACGGAATAAAAGGCATCGGAAAAGCACTGAAGGACTTTTCGCTTCCCATTTCAATGAGCTTCCGTCTGTTCGGCGCACTGCTAAGCGGTGCTCTTGTGACGGAGCTTGTGTATCACTATTTATCGCTGTCGTTCGTTCTTCCGATTTTTGTCGGAGTAATGTTCACTCTGCTTCACGCACTGATACAGGCATATGTTCTGACGATGCTGACAGCACTGTTCTACGGTGAAATGAGCGAGCCTGCGGTCAAAAAAACTAAAAAATTAAAAAAGAAAGCTTAATTTACGGAGGAAATCAAAATGAAAAAAACATTATCAGCAGTTATATCGGTTGTTATCCTTGTTCTTACGGTAAGTCTTGCAGTTATACCGGCACTCGCTGCAAACGAAGCACCGGTTGATGTTGCCGCTCCCGTTGCCGCAGCGTCAGACGAATTGTCCGAAACGGGAAAGGTTGAGGAATTTAAAGCGGAAGATGAATTAAAGAGCACAAAAGCCATCGCGGCTGCAATCATCATCGCGGTGGTTGCAACTGCCGGTGCCATCGGTATGGCAATTGCAATAGTTAAATCCGTCGGCGGCATATCCCGTCAGCCTGAGGCAGCAGGCAACATCCGTACCACGCTTATGCTCGGTCTTGTGTTTATCGAAACCTGTATAATTTACGCGCTTATCGTCGCTATACTTGTAATCTTTGTTCTTTAATTAAAGGAGGCGTGAAAAATGCCCTTGAATATTGACTGGCAGCAGATACTTCTGCATCTGTTCAATGTTGCTCTGCTTTTTGCCATCCTTTATTTTCTGCTTTACAAGCCCGTGCATAAATTCATGGACGAAAGAGCCGAAAAATATGAAAAAATGAAGAATGACACGGAAAACAGACTTGCCGAGGCTGAAAAAACAAAAGCCGAATATGAAAAACAGCTTGCCCGTGCAAACGCCGAAATAGACGAGCTGAAAGCGAAGGCAAGAAGCGACATGGCAAAGGCGGCAGATGCAAGCCGTCTGAATGCCGAAAACGAAGCGAAAAATATTATCAGTGCGGCGCGAACGGGTGCCGAAAGTGAAAAGAAGAAAATTATCGACGAGGCTCGCGGCGAAATCGGCGATATAATTGCGTCTGCGGCTCAGAAGCTTGTGAGTGAAAGCACAGCCGCGGCATATGACGAATTTTTGACGGCGGCGGAGGGAAGTGACACCGATGAGTGAAAATAAAAAAGCTCTCACGGCTGTTATTTATTCCGACGCACCGCCGACGGAAAAACAGAAAAACAGCTTTACGGCGTTTCTTTCAAAAAGATACGGCAGAGAGGTTGTTCTGAATTGGGAAAAAAGTGATAAATACCCCGGTGGTTTTTTGCTTGATGCCGGTGAAGAGGTTTTTGACTGGACACCCGCCGGAAGACTGAGCCAGTTTACATCTGCCGTAAAAGAGGCGGCAGTCTCCGGCAAGGGTACTATTTCACTTTTAAAGGACACCGTTAAAAACTGGGTTCCGAAGGCGTATGCACAGCAGATAGGCAAGGTAGTTTCCGTAGGTGACGGAATTGCCGCCGTATCGGGACTTGAAAGCGCGGCATACGGTGAAATTCTGCTTTTTGAGGGCGGCATAAAGGGTATGGTTCAGAATCTTTCCGAAAAGGAAATCGGCTGTATTCTTTTTGACAGCGACGGAGAGGTATGCGCCGGCAGCAGTGTAAGGCGCAGCGGAAAAACGGCAGGTGTACCTGTCGGAGAAGGCTTTATCGGCAGGGTTGTAAACGCCCTCGGAGAGCCTATTGACGGTCTTGGCGAAATCGAAGCGGTTTCATACCGTCCCGTTGAAAATCCCGCGCCCGGTATAATTGAAAGAAAAAGCGTTTTCAGACCGCTTGAAACAGGCATCATAGCCATAGACTCCATGTTCCCGATAGGCAGGGGGCAGCGTGAGCTGATAATCGGTGACAGGCAGACGGGAAAAACCGCCATTGCCCTTGACACGATTATCAATCAGAAGAACAAGGATGTCATATGCATTTATGTTTCCGTAGGTCAGAAGTCAAGCAGCGTGGCACAGCTTGTTTCCACGCTTAAAAAATACGGTGCCATGGATTACACAGTGGTGCTCCATGCCTCGGCAAGCGACAGTGCACCCATGCAGTATATAGCCCCCTATGCCGGCTGTGCCCTCGGTGAATATTTCATGGATAAGGGAAGGGATGTTCTGATTATTTATGACGACCTTTCAAAGCACGCGGTGGCATACAGGGCACTGAGCCTGCTTTTAGGCCGTTCCCCGGGTCGTGAAGCATTTCCGGGCGATGTATTTTATCTTCATTCCCGTCTGCTTGAACGCTCCGCGCAGTTAAGCGACGCAAACGGCGGCGGCAGCATGACGGCACTGCCCATAGTTGAAACGCAGGGCGGCGACGTTTCGGCATATATCCCCACAAACATTATATCCATAACAGACGGTCAGATTTTCCTTGAAAGTCAGCTTTTCTATTCGGGTCAGCGTCCGGCGGTAAATGTCGGTCTTTCCGTTTCCCGTGTGGGCGGAGACGCGCAGACAAAGGCAATGAAAAAAGCCGCCGGAACAATAAGGCTTGACCTTGCACAATACCGTGAGATGGAGGTTTTCACCCAGTTTTCAAGCGACCTTGACGAAGCAACAAAGAAAAGGCTTGTTTACGGACAGGGACTTATGCGTATGCTGCGCCAGAAGCAGTACAGCCCATACACACAGTGTGAGCAGGTGCTCCTGCTCGTTTCGGCGCTGTCGCACGCTATGCAGGATATACCTGTTGACGGCGTTGCCGATTTTATTCACGGTCTTCTTGCGGCATTCAGAAGCGAAAAGCCGTCACTGTGCAAAAGGATAAGCGAAACAGGCAAGCTCACCGATGAAGACAGAAAAGAAGCGGCAGACTTTGCCAAAGGCTTTGCGGCGGAATACGCTGTTCGGGAGGAGCTGTTGTAATTGCCAAATGCAAAGGAAATAAAGGGTCGAATCAACAGTATAAAAGAAACGCGAAAAATCACAAACGCCATGTACCTTATTTCTTCAAATAAGCTGCGCAAGGCGGAGGAGGAGCTGAAAAAGACCCGACCGTATTTTAACGCGGTGCAAAAGGAAATAAAAAGGGTTTTCTGTGTGGATGAAAATATTGAAAACAAATATTTTTATCCGCCTGACGGGAATCCCGATTTGGATGGCGCATACGGTTATCTTGTCATAACTGCGGACAAGGGACTTGCCGGTGCTTACAATCAGAATATTCTGAAAGAAACGGTTCGTCTTATGCAAAAGCACAGCGGCTTCAATGACGAGCTGTATGTGGTGGGTGAATACGGCAGACATTATTTCACCTCCCACGGGATAAATATAGAAAAAAGCTTTCTTTACACCGCGCAGAATCCCACAATGAGACGCGCAAGAGAAATATGTTATACCCTGCTTGACAGGTATGAACAGGGAAAGCTTGTTAAAATTTATATAATATACACCGATTACAGCGGCTCCATGAGCACGAGGGTATGCTCAACAAGGCTTCTTCCGTTTCAGCGTGCAAAATTTATTTCCGGCGATGAAGAACAGGAGGAGCTTAACCGGGCGGATTTTGAATTTGAGCCGTCACTCGGCAAGGTGCTTGACAACATTGTACCGGGATATATCACCGGTTTTATTTACAGTGCCCTTGTTGACAGCTTCTGCTCGGAGCAGAACGCGAGAATGACGGCTATGGACAGCGCGAACACAAACGCGGACGAAATTCTTTCTCAGCTTTCCATGCAGTACAACCATGTCCGCCAGGGCGCGATAACACAGGAAATCACAGAGGTATCATCGGGTGCGAGAAGTCGCAGAGCAAAAAACGAAAGGGAGGCATAAGCCGTGAACACGGGTAAAATAATACAGGTATCGGGCAGCGTTGGTGATGTAAGGTTTGAAAGCGGCAGGCTCCCTGCCATAAACGAAGCGCTCAGGGTTACGGTTGAAAATAAAAGTCGCACCATGGAGGTGGCACAGCACACCGGGGAAAACACAGTGCGCTGTATCATGCTTTCAGGCAGTGAAGGACTTTTCCGCGGTGCCGAGGTAGAGGCAACGGGAAAAGGCATCAGCGTTCCCGTGGGCGAATGTACTTTAGGCAGGATGTTCAATGTGCTGGGCGAACCCATTGACGGGGGCGGCGAAATTGCGCCGGATGCTTTGCGGTGGAGCATACACCGAAAAGCACCTGCATTTGACAGGCAGAGCCCTGCGGTTGAAATACTCGAAACGGGCATCAAGGTCATAGACCTGCTTGAGCCATATCCGAAGGGCGGAAAAATCGGTCTTTTCGGCGGCGCGGGTGTCGGCAAAACCGTGCTGATACAGGAGCTTATCCACAATGTCGCCATGGAGCACGGCGGATATTCCATATTCACGGGCGTGGGCGAGCGTTCAAGAGAAGGAAACGACCTGTGGAGCGAAATGCGTGAAAGCGGTGTCAGCTCCAAAACAGCCCTTGTTTTCGGACAGATGAACGAGGCTCCGGGTGTGCGTATGCGCGTTGGTCTTTCGGGACTGACCATGGCGGAATATTTCCGTGACACAGAGCATAAGGATATACTTTTATTTATTGATAATATTTTCCGTTTCGTGCAGGCAGGCAGCGAGGTTTCAACGCTGCTTGGCAGAATGCCCTCCGCTGTCGGCTATCAGCCCACACTTGCGGGTGAAATGGGCGAGCTTCAGGAGAGAATAACCTCCACAGGTGACGGCTCTATAACCTCCGTACAGGCGGTATATGTGCCTGCGGATGACCTTACAGACCCGGCTCCGGCAACCACATTTTCACATCTTGACGCAACCACGGTTTTAAGCCGTAAGATTGCGGAGCAAGGCATTTATCCGGCGGTTGACCCTCTTGAATCCACATCAAGAATACTTGAAGCGGATGTTGTAGGCACAGAGCATTATGAAATTGCGCGAAAGGTACAGGCAATATTGCAGAAATACAGCGATTTGCAGGATATTATCGCCATTCTCGGCATGGAGGAATTGAGTGACGCGGACAAGCTCACCGTTAAACGCGCAAGAAAAATTCAGCGTTTCCTTGCACAGCCGTTCCATGTCGCGGAAAAATTCACGGGTGTTCCCGGCATTTTTGTTCCGCTTAAAGACACGATAAGGAGCTTTAAGGCAATAATAAACGGTGAAGCAGACGAATATCCCGAGGAAGCGTTTTATAATGTCGGCACGATTGACGATGTTATTGAAAAAGCAAAAAAGCTTGAAACGGGTGAAGAGTGATGAACACATTTTATCTTGAAATTCTTTCCGCCGAAAGACCGTTTTTTGAGGGTGAATGTGAATCGCTGACAATTCCCACTCCTGACGGGCTTTACGGAATACTTGCAAATCATGTAAATGCCGTTTACGCTGTATCACCGGGAGAGCTCACCTACCGTGAGCCGGACGGAGAAAATGTTATCGCATTTTCAAGCTACGGCATTGCAAAGGTTGAAAACAACCGTGTGCTTGTACTTGTCGAAACGGTTGAATTGCCCGAGGAAATAGACGAAATCCGCGCATTGCAGGCGGCGCACGACGCAAAGGAGGCTTTGCTGCAAAAGCAGAGCATTATCTCCTTTAAGGTTGCCGAATCCCAGCTTGCAAGGTCGTTAAGCAGAATAAAAGTAAAAAAAGACGGTATGTTGTAAAATATGAATAATACAGTAAGAGATATTTTGAAAAATTCGCTTCTTGCCGCCTTCGGTCTGTTTTTGTTCGCGTTCGGTGTGTATCTCACAATACAGGCAGACATCGGCGTTGCGCCGTGGGACGCGTTTAATTTGGGACTTTCCTCCACATTCGGCATAAAATACGGCACGGCAAGCATTATTGTTTCATTTGTAATCGTTGTTATTGATGTGCTGCTCAAGGAGCAGATAGGAATAGGGATGTTTCTCGATGCGGTGCTTGTGGGCAAAAGCGTGGATTTTTTCAGTTGGACGGGACTTGTTTCCAAACAGGAAAAGCTTGTTTTCAGTCTGCCGGTTATGGCGGCGGGAATAATCATCATGGGCTTTTCGCAGTTTCTTTATATGAAGGCTTCTTTGGGCTGCGGACCGAGGGACACACTGCTTGTCGGCTTGAAAAGAAGGGCAAAAAAAATACCCATAGGGCTTATCAGCGTGTGTATACTTGCCATTGTCACACTTGCCGGCTATCTGCTCGGCGGATCGATAGGCATAGGCACGGTTATTTGCGCCTTGCTTACAGGTCCGGTTATGCAGCTTGATTTTAAAATCGTTAAATTTGACCCGACGGTACTCAAACATCAAAATATCATCGAATCATTTAAGGTATTTGTTCACAGAACACAATAAAAATTGCTTTCCCATGCCGGTATATACGGGTGGTGTCTGTAATAGATTTTATATTCTCCACACAGCTCATTTATCTTAATCGGCAGCGCGAATGCATCCTCGTTACGGTGATAGGCGCAGACATACAGCTTCGGCTTATACTTTTTTATTGTCTGTGCCGCGCCGGAAAGTGCTCTGCTCTCCGCGCCTTCTATATCCATTTTAATAAAAGTAACCTCGCCGTCGATAACATTGTCAACGGAATTAAATAAAACGGGAACACCGTTTTGCTTTTCGCTCGTGTGAGAATTTCTGCCGGCTTTTTTGCTGAAATACAGCGTTTGCTCACAATCCCATGCGCCGATATTGAAAAGGCTGATATTTTCCATATCCTCAGTGTTTTTTTGCAGCTTACGGAAATTTTTTTCATCAGGCTCGAAGGCATATATTTTTCTGTATTTACCGTTTGTAACAGCGGTAAATTCTCTTATTGTATCACCGTCATACGCGCCGAGGTCAACAATAATTTCATCTTCCCGAAGCGGAAAAACCGTACTGTAAAGCTGTGCTTTTTCACTTTCACAGTCAAACAGATACTTCACCTTTCCGCTGATTTTAAAATTCAGCACCGAAATAAAATCAAAGCGGCTTTTTTCGTCGGCAAGCAAGCCGAAAGCCCTGTCAAACAGTGCTTCATTTTCTTTTATATAATCAAGGGTAAATAATCCCTTTCCGGCAACGGGTACAGTGGGTGACAGCAGCTCATGCTGTTCACTCATTTGTTTTACTCTTTCCATAGTATCCTTGTCGTGAACGGCAAAGGTCATTAAAATCAAAAAATCATCGTATTTTTCGCATATGTCGGCATATTTCAGCACGCGAAAGCCGTGAAAGCTGTGACCTCTGACAAAATTATCGGAAGCGAAAACATCACTCACCGTCACGCCGATGCCGTCAAGAACATCGAATACCATATCCGCGCCGTTTCCCATGCCGTAAAGCACCACGGGCTTACCGCAGCTTTTCGCTCTGTCCCATACCGAAACGGTTTCCGTCAATTTTTCAAGCATTTTACACCATCCCCGTGTTTTTTATACTCACATACAATGACATATTCTGTACGCAAAAGGTATATTCGTCTGCTGCAAAGCCGCCTGTCAGGAAAAAGATTTTCTCTTTGTGACAAGGGCTGTCCGAAAACAACTGTGCCGTGTTTTCGATAATCGGCAGAATAAATTTCACTCCGTCCGCTTTTTTATTCAATTTCACATTTATCTTAATGCCGTCTGGAGAAAAAATATATTCGGCTTTTACAATCGGTGCGTCCTGCTCACTTTCAAAATCCGCAAGAAGGACAAGGCGTGAGCAAGCAGTTACACAAATAGCGTCCCCTGTCTTTTCAGCTTTTATCGTCGCGCCCATGTCAAAACATGAGGCGTATTTTTTTCCGTTTTTTTCATATTCAACCCTCGGAATAAGGGATGAATGCCGCGTTTCTCCTTCATAATTCTGCATATTCAGCGGCTCTGTCCGCCTGTAATCATACACACTGCCGGCAATAACCGCGCCCATATCCGCGTGATAAAGCATTGACAGACTGCCGCCGGAGGCGTGACTTGCGCCTTTTATATAATTTCCCGGTGTAAAATCATACCCTGTCACCGTGGCATACCAGTCTGCGCAGCGGATTTTATAGGTATCAAGCTCCGGAAAATATTTTATATATGTCCCCTGTCCTTCACATGGCAAAGCATATTTTCCGTTATATTTGCCTATTCCTTCGATGACAGCATCCGTCAGTGAACAGGCATGACAAAAGGTATGATGAACACATGGCTTCTGCCCGTTTACGGCGTAATATCTGCCGCCTTGCAGTGCCCCGTCCACAGTGCATTTTTCAAGCAGTGTAAAGTTTCTTTTTGCTGCTTCATAAAAAACCGGGTCAAGCCCTCCGAGCTGCGTAAACACTCCGGTGCATCCGTCTGCCGTTCGGCTGCCGTAATATGTCCACTTGTTGTTTCTTGCGCCAAAGGAGTTATCCCACGCGCCGTCAGGCATCATAAATTCAAGCAGTATTTTTGCGTATTTACAAAGCTTTTCAAGTGCAGCGAAATCACCGAGAATATCTGCCGCGGCAATAAGGCAGGGCAGGGATTCCTCAGCATTATAGCCTATATCAATGGCAGCGCAGCCCTTCGCAGTTGTAATATCATGCGGCTGACCTTCCCCGCGAAGAAGTCCGTTTTGAGTGAAATTCTCCATGCAGTAAGACAGCAGCACCCTTGAAAGGCGTGTATATTCTTCATTTCCCTTATAGCTGCCGTACATAGCGTCTGCGCAAGCCGCCGCAGCGTAATAATTTATATACGAGTGAAATCCCGGTCTGATATTTTCAAATACCCACTGTGAGGATGAATCAAGGCAGACCTCAAGATTACGCCTGAAGTCTGCCGGAATAATATTTCTGAAATAATGCAGCGTTTTATACAGGTTGATAACGGAAAAAACGGTTATTCCCTTCCATTCGCTCCCGAAATCGTTTTTCACGGCTCCGTCCGGGCAGGTCAGCTTTTCTCTGAATCTCATAACCCTTTCAGCCGCTTTGAGAAAATGTGCGTCCCCCGTCTTTGCATATGCAAAGGTCAGCGGATAAACCGCATTATCTGCCCTGCCGTGAGAAACACCGCAGCTTTCACAGCGGAATCCGCCATCCTCATTCTGCATTTTTACAAGATATTCGCACCATGAAAGAAGAAGCTTTTCGTATCTGTCCATATTACTGCTCAACTGTCAGCTCTTCTCTCGCCTGTCTCATCTGCGCAAGCTCCGAAAGGATAACCTCTTTCTTCTTGCCTGTGTAATTGTCAAACAGATATGAGCCGGAGGCAAGGAAGTTGCCCACAACACCGCAAAGGGTGAACATCAGGAAAATACCCTTGAGCGCACTTTCTGACTGTACAACTGTTTCGCCGGAATTTGCGGAGCTCTTGTATCCTATTTTCTGGAACATAATGTTATAGAAATTCGTGCGGATAATGTTGAAAACATTGCCGAAAATGCTCTGTGCCGCGCTTACAAGACCCTCACTGCGTATGGGAGTACCGTATTTCTTTTCCGAATACCACTCCATGTAGTCCGTCGCATCGCCCACAATAATTTTTTTGGATGCGGCAATGGCATTGTTGGGCATACCGGCAAGACCTATCATTATGCCGATAACATATCTGTATTTGCGTATTTTGTTCAGGTCAAATTTAATGGCAAAGGATGCCATGAGCGCATAGAATAAGCCGGTGTAGCCGAAGCCGCCGCTTAAAATTGTTCTTGCTGAAAAACGCTTGCCTAAAAACGGAACCGCCGCAAGTCCGGCATAGGAGAGTGCGCCGCTTATCGCATCGATAACAGCCTTCATGCCGTATTTGCCGAAAACATCCTCATACATATAATTGAGCAGCTTATATGAAAGCTGTCTGACCTGCTCGAAGAAGGTGGCAACCTCCATAATGATGAACGAGCGGCAGTGCAGCAGCGTCATTACGGTTCTCTTATCCCAAACGATTTTTGTTTTTTCGGGTCTTTCAACCACGCGCAGCTTTTCTTCAAGCGTGAAATACGGTGCGAACATAGCGGCAAGACCAAGCACACAGAAAATAAGGGCACAGAAGAAATACAGCCATTTCTGTGTATTCGGGTCGTCGGTTCTGCCCACGATAATGGGAATAACCCAGCCCGGGAGCATAGAGCCCAAAGACGAGGCAAGGGTGGCAACCGTATAGAAATTCTTTCTGTCGTTGGCGTTGTTTGTCATTCGCAGAGAAAGCGTATTCAGCGAAAGGTCGTAAAACGCGTCAACGGTGTTAAAAATAAATCTGAAAACAAGCAGCCACGCAAAGTTCAGCTTAACGCTTGCCGAGGGAACCAGAAACAGCAGCATGGAGGTTACGGCAAACGGTATAGGCATGGTGCCAGTCAAAATCTTCGTGGGTGTTTTTTTGCCGGCAGCAACGGGCGTATCGAGAATTGAGCCTGCCACAGGGGGCGCAATAAAGCCCAAAGCCATCAGTATATTTTCGATAATGGTTATAAGATAGTAGTCACTCTCGCGGAACATGAACTTTCTTACAAACTTATCGTCAAATGTGCCGATGCTGTCCTGCCCCATGGAATTGCCGAATATGCCGCCCGCGTAACCGAGCTGTTCCTTGAGCGTAAAGGACGGGTTGTTTACAACCTTGTTTTTAAAGTCGCTGATCTTTTCTTTAAGCATAAAAACATCCTCTCATTCTTATGAAATATCAGTATTTTACTTTTCTGCCGCCGGAAAACGCCGAATATATCTTTTTACCGTTCACGGTTTTATAAGCTCTTACATTAAAATAGAACGCCGTACCCTTTTTCAGTCCGCTTTCAGTTAGCGTGAGCTTTGCCGTGTCGACATATTTTTTATAGCTGCCGCCGCTTTTCTTAAAATATACTTCATATCCCGTCGCGCCGCTCACCTTTTTCCATTTCACCACAGCCTTGCTGCCGGAGCGTTTTGCCGTTACCGATGGAGCGGCAGGCTTTGTTGCCGTCAGCAGAATGTCGGAACGCTCGCCGTATTCGCCGCCATATGCTTTAACATAGAATTTACATCCCGTTGCCGGTTTTATACCTTTGACCGTATAAGAGCAGGTTTTAACATATTTCAGCTTTTTATACAGCTTTTGAGAATAATAATATCTGTAAACGGCATATCCGGACGCGCCCTTAACCTCTTTCCATTTCAAGGTTACAGCAGATGTGGTCTGACTTGCCTTGAGTGAAGTTACCTTACCCGGAATAATTTTAAAATAAAGCACCTTTTTGCCGCTGTATCCGTTTTTCTCTATACCGCTGACAGTTATTTTGGCTTTGCCCATATCTATATTTTCCGAATAAACCACGCTGTAATGCACATTCTTTTTAAGCGTTGTTTTACCGTTTTTCACAGTAAACGACGGCGTTTTCGCCTTGCCGGTATATACAACATTTTTTATCTCGGAAAAGCTACATTTTGAAATATTTGTAACCGGCTTTTTATCCGTCGCTCTTTCCTGCGTAAATCCGCACGCGGTACAGGATTTTGCCTGTATGCCGTTTGCCGTATATGTTGCCTCTTTAACCGTATACCAGCCTGAATATGTATGCTGCTTTTTCGTGCCTGCGACTTCAATTGTGTCTGTTGCCCCGCAGTTTTCGCACTTCGCCGTTTTTGTTCCGTCAGATGTACAGGTTGCATTTTTGTCATAAACATAAGTAAGAAAGCTGTGTCCGTCTGCCGGAATCACATCACCCTGCACTTTAACAGCCTGACAAACCGGGCAAACCATATCGCCGGTATATCCGTCCTGCATACACGACGGGGGCTTCTCTCCCGAAAGCACGGGTGCATCTTCATGTATACATACAGTAGTTTTGCACACATCACACACACCGTCACCGTTTTCATCCTTATGTCCCGCGGCAGGTATTATTTGCTGTGGCGTAATAACCGTGCCGCAAACGGAGCAATGACTGCCGGCAGTAAGTCCGGTATGTATACAGGTTGCCGCCTTTTCTATGTCCTGCACAGGCGTATGAGAAAGCTTTTTCGTCGTTTTCGCGGTTCTGCTGATTTCTTTTTTGCAAACGGAGCAATAAACAACGCTGTCATATGAGCCGGCTGCGGCACAGGTGGCTTTTTTCTCGTTTTCCTTCACCGCAGCTGACGGAGTGTGTGAAAGCTTTTTTATCGCGTACGGAAATTCTTCCCTGCAAAAGCATATTTTCTTTCCGCTGCCTTCCGCTGCACAGGTTGCCTGTTTAATGACAATATCATCCGTATAATAATGGATGTGTTTTTTATTGTACGCCGGAACGCCGTAGCCCTTTATCTCGCTGTCATCAAGGCGTATTGTGCGCCTTTTCACCATATCACTGTAATTGCCTTCTATGGTGTGAGCATATCCGTCTTTAACATACTCCACAATGCCTACATGGTCACCGTATTCGCTTGCCGGCTCTTTACTGCAATACCCGTATGAATCGGTAGCCGGACCGAAATCATATACAATCACATCACCCGGTAAAGGTACATAATCTATTTCCTTTGTTCGCTGTGCGTCTCTGCCGCGATATTCAATTTTCAAATCGTCTGCCGTTGCCCATGTTGTAAAAGCAATTTCCTCTTTGGATATTCCCGCCTGTCTTGCGCACCACACAACAAACATCGAACACCACGCACAGCCGTTTTCATCAAAATATTCACCGTATTTTGTCAGATTGTTTCCGCTTTCCTTATACCCTACCTGCGTTTTCGCAACCTCAATTATATCATACGCCTTGTTTCCTGTGTTTTTATGGGTGTTTTCATATGTCGCAGCACCAAAAAAGCCTTTAGCATCATTTTTTAATATAAATGAGCCCTCGTCCGCCCCGGCAAAAGCGTAAAGAGAAACCGATAAAGCAAGTGCCGCAGTGAAAAAAATAAAAAGAAGCAATTCAGATAATCTGTTTTTATTCTTCATATTGTACACCTTGTCAATTTTCAAAAAAATCCATAATTCTCTGCTTATAATCCGGTGCTTCGTCATATACTGCGTGTGAAAATTCTTCACCGTACATATAACATTCACAGCCTAATTTTTTCGCTGTTTCAACCGATGCCTCACCGCCGAGAACCTTGTCGCCGTATGCGCCGATAACAAGCACGGGGCACTTTATGCTGTCAAGGGAATCATATATATCAAACTCTGCCGCCGCACGGGCATAAACACAAAACAGGTCACACTCTTCGGCAGTGCCATCGTTTTCAAACATTCTGAACGCGCCTGCATATTTTTCAAGAAAGGAAGCCGAATATATACTGTTCACAATTTCTCTGTTAAGTGAAGCAACATCATGCTTTGCCGCGTATTCAACCCATTTTTTCAATTTATCCGCACCCGCGGCAGACGCTCTCGACATACTTGACGCTATAATAAGCTTTTTAACAAGTGACGGATAATCAACGGCTATTTGCTGTGAAACCATGCCGCCGAAGGATGTACCGAAAAAATATGCTCCGTCAATTCCGAGGGACATGAGAAGCTGTGCCGTATCTTTAGCCGCGTCACGCACACTGTATCCCGCGCTTGCATTTTTTCTTCTGTCAATAACATACACCGTATAATCATCCGTAAATTCCTCATACGCCTTTATCACCGCCGGTGCAGACTGCATAACGCTTTTAAGGCTCAAGCCCGGGATTATCACCATTGTTTTACTGCCGTGTCCGAAGAAAAAATAATCCGTTTCAATCCCGTTACGGTTATATGTTTTAATCAATCCGTCATTATTTCTCATTTTATAAGCTCCGTTAAAATTCTGATAAAGCTTCTGAAATAACTTATTATGAGCGCAAACAATCCCGAGGGTGCTTCGTTTTCAAGCGAAGAAAGCTCTGCCGCCGTACCCTCAAGACTTACATTCAGGTCTGACGGAGCATATTCATCGTTGGTTATACCCTCCAGCACGGGAATCACAGCCGCACCGATAATAATATCCGCCGCATTTCTGCCTATGAGAATTTTTTCGGCGAAGGTGCCGCTGATTTTGTCGGTGCATACGCCTATCACATTGAAAAGCGCCTGCGCCTTGTCGCTGCGTTCACCGCCGGTGAGCAGCTTCACCACGGCATATGTAAGTCCCGTGCTTAAAACGCTTAATACAATTTGTATTTCTTTATCCGTATACTTTATATTCTCGTCACCCGCAAAGAAAGTCGCCACAACATCGGCAATTGCCTCGTTGACATATTCATAATCGCTTTCCGGCAGAGTATAGCCGCAGCTTGCCGCAAGCTCTTCAAATGAATCGTTTTTGCCGGGTGTGTTTTCATTTTCATACAACGGTACAGTCAGTGCCGCTCCTACACATTCCGTCATAAGATAATCCGCCGCTTCATAAGCCGGTGTGCCGGTCTGTATTTTGAGCTTTCTTGCAACAAAAGCCGGAGAACAGAGATTTTTTGCTACCCAATACTGTATTCCGGCACTTAAAAACCCTTCTTTATATTCATTGAAATTATTTACAACAAGCTCTCTCTGTACATCGGAAATCCCATACGGCAGATAATTTTCATCAAGGCCGTCAAGATACCTCATTTCAATATCAACGCTTTGCTCACTGAAGCTTACGGCGCGGTATGAACACGGAGAGGTGATGAGTGAACCTGTCATAATATCATAAATTCTGTTGCCCTTCTTTGTGGTTAAAGCCGAAATATCGTTCGCGTGGATATGTCCGGTAAAAACATATCTTACGCCCATATCGGCAAGTGCCTTGCCCGCTCCGCCGGAGCATTTTACAGTGCTTTGCACATTAAAATGCTTTACAACACTGTGATGACACATCACAACAGGATATTTTCCGTCTGCCTTTGCGGAGCTTATCTGCGCCTTTATCCATTCCATATCGGAGGATGTTATTTCGCCGTTATCCTCGCCGTAAATACAGGTATCAACAGCAATAAGACGGTAATTTTCGTTCAGGTCGGCAGCATATGAACAGGAGCTTTCATCAACCGCAACGGCATCCGAATAGCCGAACGCACTGTAACACTGCTTAAATTCATCCGCAGTAGTGAATTTTCCCTCGTCATCATCAATATCGTGGTTGCCGTTTATAACATAAATTTTCTTGTTCAGTCCCCTGCTTTGCGCTTCATCAAGGGTCTGCTGCATCATATCTCTCACGCAGCTATGGTCAACAGGCTTCGCGCTTGAAGTAAGATCGCCTGCGATAAGCAGAATTTCCTCATCACTTTCAAGAAATTCATTGAAAAAACGGCGATTTATCCCCTCAGACACATTTGACATCTGACCCTGTATCGTTGCGTCAAAATACGGGTCGGTCTCGCTGTATCCGTCCGTCTGCGACAAATCGCCGATAAGCTCTGTGCTCTTGACATGAATATCAGTCGCAATAAGAACCTTAAGCGGTGAATCGGCAGCAAGACTCACGGGACAGCAACATAAAATAAGCAAAACCGAAAGAATTACAGCGATAAAGTTTCTGGATTTTTTCATAACAAATACCTCTTTTTCAGTATTGCTTTATTATAACATTGCCGGTTCCTTTTTTCAATTAAAAATAATAAAAAAAACGCCGCAAAATAATAAAAAAAACGCCGCAGTTATTACCGCGACGAATATTATGTCGGCGTTGACCTATCTTCCCGGGCCGCTTCCAGCCAAGTATTGTCAGCACGAACGAGCTTAACTACCGTGTTCGGGATGGGAACGGGTGGACCCTCGTCGTTATAAACACCGACTGTGAGCGTTTGTCGCGCTCACCAAACACCTTGCATATATTACCACGGCTTTTTCGCTTTGTCAAGCCTTTTTTGAAATTTTTTTAAAAATTTTTTTGCGTTCATTTCTCTTTAATGAAACGGTGCTATCATATGTCTATATCCAGCTCCACCGGGCAATGGTCGGAGCCGAATATATCGGAGTGAATAACGGCTTCGCTGATTTTTTCCTTTATCCTGTCCGAAACGCAGAAATAGTCAATGCGCCAGCCCGTGTTTCTCTCTCTGGCTTTAAAGCGGTAGCTCCACCATGAGTAAGCCTCCTGCCTGTCGGGATAAAGATAACGGAAAGAATCTGTAAAGCCGCTTGCAAGCAGAGCTGAAAATTTTCCCCTTTCCTCATCGGAAAAGCCGGCGTTTCCCCTGTTTGTCTTCGGATTTTTCAGGTCGATTTCATTATGCGCCACATTCAGGTCGCCGCAGAAAATAACCGGCTTTGTTTCATCAAGTCTGCCGAGATACTCTCTGAAAGCGTCCTCCCATTCCATTCGGTAATCAATCCTTTTCAGTCCGTCCTGCGCGTTCGGAGTATAGCAGCACACAAAATAAAAGCATTCGTATTCAAGCGTAATCAGCCTGCCCTCTGTATCGTGCTCCGGTATACCCATACCGTAAAAAACACTAATCGGCTCTTTTTTTGCAAATACCGCCGTGCCTGAATATCCCTTTTTTTCGGCATAATTCCAGTAACCTGTGTAGCCATCCGGCAGAAAATCCGTTTGTCCCTGCTGTACCTTTGTTTCCTGAAGGCAGAAAATATCCGCATCAAGCGTCTTTATAACATCCTCCAGCCCCTTGGAAAGACAGGCGCGTATTCCGTTTACATTCCATGAAACAAATTTCATTATATTAACCTCCGTTTCCGAATTCTGTTCAAAAAATGTTAATAATGTGTTAACAGCGTGTTATTATATAATATGTTTTTTTAAGATATTATATAGTTTAGCATATTGCGGCTGTTTTTTCAAGACACCGTTTTCATAAGTCTAAATTCTGAAAGGAAAAACGCTTCTTTACCGAAGCGTCGGGTAAAAAACATGAATAAAAAAATTATTTCGGCATTTATGGCGGTGCTTATGTGCGCATCCGTTGTTTTTTCGGTGCCGTTTTATTCTTTTGCCGAACAAATAAAAGCAGATGCTCTTTCCGCTGCGCTGGAAGCCGTACCCGATGTGAGCACATGGGGGCAGTATATTGATACCTCCGCGCTTGAAAAAGCCGTAAAGGAGGCAGACCGCTGTCTGGCAGATACATCGGGTGAGATTACGCAGCAGGAAATAGACAATGCCGTTAATGCAATCAACAATGCAGTCGCCGCACTTGAAAAGCATACGACCGGAATAACCCTCAACCCCACTTCTTTAAATATTGCGACAGGCGAAACCGATGTCATAAAGACCGTTCTCACCCCGGCAGACGGTGCTGACACGGTCAAGTGGAGCGTTTCCTCGCCCGCCGTTAAAATAGTCGACCAATCAAACTATGGCTGTCAGCTTAAGGCGGAGTCGTATAGTGCCTCACCCGTCACGGTAACGGCAAGCTGCAACGGCAAAACCGTCTCATGCAAAATAAATATACTTAATCCTGCAAAAACCGCTGTTGTTACCGTATCGCCGACATCCGCATACAGAACAAAAACGGCACAGGCAGCCGCCAAGGCGTACGGTGCTGACGGGAATCTCTCCACGGACAGCATTTCATGGCAGTGGACAAGCAGTGACCCCGCCGTTGCAGATATAACCTCCGTAACAGGTGTTATTACCTGTAAAAAAACCGGGCACTGCACAATTACCGCAACGGGTATTTTCAACGGCGGCACTGTTAAGGGCAGCACTGAATTTTATGTAAATGATTTTACACCAATCAAATCTCTCACTCCTGTCAACACGCTGATTTCAAAAACAATGACCATGGTGGAAGGCACCTCGCTTTCATATGAGGTACGCATTTCCGACGGCGCAACAATAAAGGAGCTTGCATGGGGCACAACAAATAAGTCCGTTCTTACAGTAAGCAATCCGAAGGTGAACGGCTATGTCGCAAGCGCAACAATAAAGGCGGTCAAAAGCGGAAAAGCCACACTTACAATAAAAGCAACCGACGGAAGCGATATAACCAGAAACATTTCCGTAACGGTTCTGCCGAAGGTAAGCTCAATAAAGCTTGATGCATCTGTGCTTGTGCTTAATCCCGGGCAGACCAAAAAGCTTTCCGCGACAATATCACCTTCAAACGCCGGCAATCAGAACATCAACTGGTCAAGCTCGGACAAATCGGTGTGCTCGGTAGATTATAAGGGAAATCTTACCGCAAAAGCAGTCGGTGTATGCAACATATTTGCCCAGGCTGCGGACGGCTCCGGCAAAAAAGCAATATGCTGCGTAAGGGTAGCTGATCCTTCCGCGCAGATAATTATTTCAAAAAAATCCGTTTCAATGAAGACGGGCAGCACGGTTTCCGTCACGGCAACCGTAAAAACGGTAACCGGCAAAAGCTATGCCACCACAAATGAGGTAAACTGGAAAAGCTCGAAAACGGCAGTCGCCTCCGTTTCATCCTCCGGCAAAATCACCGCGAAAGCGGCAGGCACGGCAACGATCACTGCTTATGCAAAGGATAACGCTGATATAAAAACAACCTGCAAGGTCACGGTTGTAACACCCGTCACGGGGTTGAAGCTCAATTACACTTCTTTTAAAATCGGTGTCGGCAGCGCAAAAACCGTTACTCCCGCGGTTCTGCCGGAAAACGCCTCCGACAGGTCGGTTACATGGACAAGCTCAAATAAAGCGGTTGCCACTGTATCATCAACAGGCACGGTCGCCGGCGTAAAGCCCGGCACCGCAACCGTAATCTGTAAAACCACAGACGGCGGTTTCACGGCAAAATGCACAGTCACGGTAATCAGTCCCGTCACATCCGTAAAGCTTTCATCCACCTCGCTCAAAATATATACCGGCAGCTCAAAAACCATCACGGCAACCGTCTCACCCTCAACCGCAACGGATAAAAGTGTTACCTTTAAATCCTCTGATACAAAGATTGCCACCGTTTCGTCAACCGGCACGGTAAAGGGCATAAAAGCAGGCAGTGCCGTTATAACCGTTAAATCGGCAGACGGAAAATGCTCTGCGCAATGTGCCGTAACAGTGCAGCAAAGGGTTACCGGCATAAATCTTGACGCGACAAAGGTCTGCTATATCGGTCAGGTATGCTCCCTGAACGCAACGGTTACTCCTGCCGACGCAAGCAACAAAAAGCTTATCTATGCAAGCTCAAACACATCGGTTGCCACAGTCACTGAAACCGGCTTTGTTACGGCAAAGAAAAAAGGCAGTACTGCCGTCACTGTAAAAAGTGCGGACGGCGGTTACACAGCCACCTGCTTAATTACCGTAACACCAAAGGTCAGTGCAACCGGTTTCAAATTCAGTGTCAGTCAGAAATCACTTAAAACCGGTGAAAAATACACCTTAAAGCCCCTCTTCTCACCCTCTGATACCAGCGAAAAGGGCGTATCGTATAAATCGGATAATCCGGCTGTTGCCACAGTGAGCTCCGCGGGAAAAATCACAGCCAAAGGACCCGGCACCTGCACCGTTACGGGTATATCGGCAGACGGCGGCTTTGTTGCAAAATGCAAGATTACCGTAACACAGCCTGTCACCGGCGTAAGCTTTCCTCTTTCCTCTTACAGGGTTGCCGCAGACAAATCAATTTCTCTCAAGCCCAATGTTCTTCCGGCAAATGCGTCAAACAAGTCCCTGAAATGGAAATCAAGCAATAAGGAAATCGCCACAGTAAGCTCCAAGGGCACTGTAAAAGGTATCAAAACCGGCACCTGCCAAATCACCTGTACCACGGCAGACGGCGGCTTTACCGCAACCTGCACCGTTGAGATTTACAAAGAAGTCACCGCAGTAAAGCTCACAAAAACCAAGGTGAGCCTTGCCACCGGCAAACAGATAGTGCTTGTTGCAAAATTCACCCCGGCAGACGCAACGAACAAAACGCTTACATGGAAAACCTCAAATTCCTCCGTTGCCTCGGTCAGTGCATCGGGCAAGGTCAGGGGTGTAAGCGCAGGCACGGCGGTTATCACCTGCAAAACAGCAGACGGCGGCTACACCGCGAAATGCACCGTCTCCGTTTTCCGTCCCTCGACCGGCGTAACACTCAATTATGCGTCAGTCAGGCTCGATGCCGGAAAAGAAAAAACGCTGAAAGCAACGGTTACGCCGCAAAACGCAACCTATAAAACCGTTAAATGGAATTCCTCCGACCCGACGGTAGTTTCCGTTGACAAAAACGGAAAGCTTACCGCGCTAAAATCCGGCACATCAAGAATTTCCGCAGTCAGCAAGGACGGATATAGCTCGGGCTACTGCTCGGTAACAGTGGTTCAGCCGCCGAAAAAGGTTACCGTAAAGGCTTCAACTACAAAGCTCGATTTAGGCTGCGCGACACAGCTCAAGGCAACCGTTTCTCCCTCCGACTCATACAGCAAGGATGTTGTATGGACATCCTCAGACACCGAAAAAGCAACTGTCAGTGCCTCAGGCGTTGACACGGCTAAAAATGCAGGCAAGGTTACCATAACCTGTACAACAGTTGCCGGAGCCAAAAAAGCGGAAACGGAAATACTCTGTAAAATTCCGCCGGAAGCAATAAAGCTCAATAAAACATCCGCCACACTTCTGCTTAACAAGAGCACAACGCTTAAAGCCTCGTTCACACCTGCCGATACAACAATAAAAACCGTTAAATGGTCTTCAAGCAACCCGTCTGTCGTAAAGGTCAGCTCCGGCGGCAAGGTAACGGCGGTTGCCATAGGTTCTGCCACAATCACCGCCAAATCCTCAGACGGCGGACTGAAAGCCACCTGCTTCATCACGGTTCCGAGAAGAGCCACCGGCATCAGGCTGAACAAAACGAGCGCAAATGTTGACCTGAACGGAAAATACACATTGAAAGCGACCGTGCTTCCTGCCGACGCAACCTATGACGATGTAACATGGTCAAGCTCAAACAGGAGCATAGCGACCGTCAGCTCCGAGGGCGTTGTCACAGGAAAAGCACTCGGGAAAGCCATAATCACCGCAACAAGCGTGGACGGCGGATTTAAAAAGAGCTGCGCCGTTACGGTCATTATTCCTCCGTCATCAGTTAAAATTTCCAAAACCTCCGCAACGGTAAATGTCGGCGGAAGTCTGACGCTTAAGGCGACCGTGCTTCCGTCAAACGCGGCAAATAAAACAGTAACATGGAAATCCTCCGATACATCCGTGGCAACCGTCACAAACGGCAAAGTGATAACAAAAAAATCCGGCACAGTCACAATCTATGCCGTTTCCTCCAAAAGCACGGTAAAGGCAGCCTGCAAAATAAAGGTTATTGTGCCGGTTACGGGCATTAAGCTCAACAAAACCGCCGCATCGGTTTACACCGGCTCCACACTGACGCTGACCTCTTCCGTCAGTCCCTCAAACGCATCCGTTAAAACCGTTAAATGGAGCTCATCCGATAAGTCCGTTGCTACGGTTACATCAGCAGGTGTTGTAAAAGGAATATCAGCAGGAACAGCCGTCATAACCTGTAAAACCGACAGCGGAGCCAAAACCGCCGCCTGCACTGTAACAGTCAAAAAAGCTGTTTCGGGCGTATCTCTCAACATCACCTCAAAAACCGCAGACGCGGGCACGGCATTTGCGCTCAAAGCATCCGTTCTCCCCGCAGACGCAACAAATAAAGCCGTAACTTGGTCTTCGTCAAACAGCGCGGTTGCAAAAGTCAGCTCCTCAGGCGTTGTAACCCTGCTTTCGGCAGGTACAGCTAAAATAACCGTTAAAACAGCGGATAAGAGCAAAACCGCCGTCTGTACCGTAACTGTTAAACAGCCCGTGAAGGAAATTTTGCTCAAAGGCAGTATACGCACCGCATATAACTCCGAATTTAAGCTGACGGCAACCGTAAAGCCGTCAAACGCAACAGACAAAACACTGAAATGGTCTTCCTCAGACAAAAGCATACTTACCGTTGACCAAAACGGAAATGTGAAGGTTACAGGCACGGGAACGGCACAGATCAAATGCACTGATTCAACGGGAAAGATAAGTGCGGTATGCACGGTCACCGCTGATGAGATAATTTCGCTCAATCAGACTGCCGTCACCCTCGGTATAGGCGAAAAATTCAGCCTTTCAGCCGAGGTGCTTCCGTTGACAAATGTACAGGAGGTTACATTTGAATCTAAGAACACGGACATAGCCACGGTTTCCGAATATGGCGAAATAATTGCCTGCAACCCCGGTCAGGCAGTCATAATTGTACAAAGTAAAAATTCCGGCGCGACTGCAACCTGCGTTATAACAGTAGAATAAAATTGACATTATTTTTCCCAAAAAACCGAGCGGATTTGTGAAAACCACATTTCCGCTCGGTTTATTTGCCGTAACATAATAACCTGATATTGCTTCACGCTTAAAAAATTTTAATTATTGTCATTTTATATATGGATTTTTATTTTAATGTATGATATAATCGGTTGAATAATGTGACAGTGGGGGATTTTGCGTGGAAAGCGTAAAGAAACATGAAGATAACGAGCTGATAACCGGCAGAAACGCGGTTATCGAAGCACTGCGTTCCGGCAGAACAATAGATACTCTGCTTGTGGCAAGGGGCGAGCGCACGGGCTCCGTAAACAGTATAATCGCTGCTTGTAAAGAAAAAAATGTGGTTATCAAGCAGGTGGATATAAAAAAACTTGATTTTCTCTGCGGCAGGGACAATCATCAGGGTGTCGCGGCATATGCCGCAGCCCGTGAATATGCAAGTGTTGATGATATATTTTCCCGGGCGGAAGAAAAAAATGAGCCTCCGTTCATCATTATTTGTGATGAAATTGAAGACCCTCATAATTTAGGTGCAATAATCCGTACCGCTGATGCAGCGGGAGCTCACGGAATCATCATCCCGGAGCGCAGAAGCGCGTCACTGAGCTTTTCCGTTGCCAAAACAAGCGCGGGTGCAGTGGAATATATGCCCGTCGCCCGTGTGGGCAATCTCGCCTCAACCATAGAGGAACTGAAAAAAAGAGGCGTATGGATATACGGCGCAGACATGGACGGGGAAAACTGCTTCACAACCGAATTTGACGGCTCCGTGGCACTGGTAGTCGGCAGTGAAGGGCACGGAATAGGCAGACTGATAAAAGAAAAATGCGATTTTATCGTTTCCCTTCCCATGAAGGGGCATATAAATTCCCTTAACGCCTCTGTTGCGGCAGGAATAGTGATGTATGAAATATCACGGCAGAGAACCTGAAAAACGAAAGGAAATACAAGCTATGGCTGATAATAACGGCAGCTTTTCACTTGACGATATACTAAATGATATTAAACGGGAAAGAGAAATAAAAGCCGGACTTATTGAGCAAACGCCTGACGAAGAAAAACCGCAGGCAGAACCCGACAAAACCATTTACCGTACAAAGAATAACATTGATGAACTGCTTGAAGAATATCTGTACGGCGGAAGCGAAAAAAAGTCCCCCGTACCCGGAAGGGAAAAAACAAAGTATATTTCTATAGGCAAAGAGGATGAAGCCGCACAGCCTGTAAAAGCCGAAGGAGCTCATGCAGACAATGAAGATGACGGACAAATGCAGATTCCGGGTTTTTCGGAAAAAGACCCCTCTGTCACTCCGGATATTGTTTCCGAGGAGGAAGCGGAGCAGGAGCTTATTGACCGCAGGAAAAAAAGGATAGACGAATTTCGTGTGTTTGCCGCCGGAATAAGCGACGAATCGCTGCTTGAAATAGAGCAGAAGGAAGAAAAACGCGGCAGAAAGCGCGCTGAGATTTTTAACAGCATAGAGCTCAAAAACGGTCAGGGGCTTTTCGATGCGGTAGACGGTGTTGAAGAAAAAAAGAAAAAGAAGAAAAACTCCGTAAACTTTTTCCTTGCTCACAGTCCCGCAAAATCCGCACGGGAAAAAGCCCGTAAGGAAGCGGGCGAAAGAAACCGTTTTAACGCAAAGGCACAGAAAAAAATAACCGAAGAAATGAAAACGAAAGCAAAGTTTTCCGCCGTTATGTCCGGCATTATCACGGCGGTGCTTGTTTTCCTTGCGGCTCTCCCCCATTTTTACCGTGAAGGCGGCGCACTTGAAACACTTCTGGGCGGCAGCGGCAGAATATATCTCGGCATGAATCTCGCACTGATAATTCTTGCCGTTTCGCTTTCATATGATACGGTGCGCTCAAGCGTTAAATCAATTATGAACCTGACGCTGAACGCGGACACAGCAGTGCTTATTGCCCTTTTCTTTTCCGCGCTGCACAACATTGCTCTTTTGATAAAAGGCGGGTTTACCGAATACGGCTCAACACTGTATAACAGTGCCGCCTCGTTTTCGCTTTTACTTAACAGCATAACAAAGCTTTTTGTTTCAAAGCGAATGGAAGTAAACCTTACAACGCTTACAAAAAACAAGCAGCTCCGTTCGGTGCAGGCAATAGAAAACAGGGCTGATGCCAAACAGCTTGCATACGGAATTTCAACAAACGGCAATCCCGAAATTCTTTACTCTGCCGAAACTCAGATACCGGAGAATTTTTCCGACATTTCATCAGACAGAAGCCCGGAGGAAAGATTTTTTGCGTACGCAATACCCGTAATACTTATTGTAAGTGTAATAGCCGGAATTATAGGGGCAATTTTCAGAAAAGACATTTTCGGCTTTATAACAGGCTACACGGGTTGTATATGCATATGCTTCCCGGTGAGCATGGCATTTATTTCAAATTATCTTATTCTCCGCTGCAACTTATCAGCGTGTAACGACGGCAGTGCCATACTCGGGTATGCAGGCATATCCGATATGGAAAAAACAAACGCTTTTATTATGGATTCAGGCGAAATTTTTTACGGTGAGGTATCAAACTTTCACACGGTCAAAGCCTCTGCCATTATGACTGAGGAAGCAGCGATAACCTACACGGGTGCGGTGCTTATAAAAGGGAACTGTGTACTGTCCGATGTTTTTGCGCAGATAATCGAGCAGCAAAACATCCGTCTGCCTGCCGTTGAGGATCTTAAATATGAGGACAGGCTTGGTTTTTCTGCATGGGTAAACGATGTTAAGGTGCTTGTGGGCAACCGCGATATGATGACACAGCACAATGTGGAGCTTCCCCCTCTCACGGATAAAGAAAGAGACGGCAGTGCCGAAACAGGTACAATGTATGTTGCGGTGGAGCAAAAGCTTGCCGCCATGTTCAATGTGCGCTACCTTATGGGCAAAAATGTCGCAAGGCAGGTCAGAAGGCTCACCGATAACGGTGTTGTTCTCATGCTTATGACAAGAGACCCCGGCATAACGGAGGAATTTGTTTCCGCATACGCGAAAATCAAAAGCGACAGCATAAAGATAACAAATTCAAAGGGCTGCGACATCATGCGGCTTTATAACGGCAGTATTCCGAGAAAGAAAGAAAGCGGTCTGATATGCAAAAGCTCCTCGGGCTCCTTGTTAAGGCTTATAAATGCCGCGTTCAGACTGGTTAACGCCGACAGACAGGCATCTATCATACAGGCAATCGGCATTATATGCGCCGCCGTAATCAGCATCGCCTTCACTCTCGCAGCACCTCACGGTTTTTTAAATCCGATATTTATTATAGTATATCAAATAATCTGGGGCGTTGTTTCCTGTGTCGTTTCGGAAAAAACTCTCAACAAAAAATAAGAAAGGTGTATAAAACAATGAGCGATATAATCCGCGTTGAGGGACTTTCCAAGTCCTATGGCAAAAAAACAGTTCTTACAGACCTGAATCTTTCACTTGAGGCAGGTCAGATAATCGGTCTTCTCGGTCCTAACGGCTGCGGCAAAACCACTCTTATAAAAATCCTCACGGGTCTTATTAAGGACCATGACGGCATTGTGAATATTGACGGACAGCGTCCGGGTCCCTATACAAAAAGCATTGTTGCGTATCTTCCCGAAAAATCCTATCTTCCCGAATGGATGCGCCCGGTTGACGCGCTGGATTACTTCAATGATTTTTATTCGGACTTTGACAGAAAAAAAGCCGAATACATGGCACAGCATTTTTCCATTGACATGAAACAGAAGGTTAAAACCATGTCAAAAGGTCAACAGGAAAAATTGGGACTGATTCTCGTCATGTCAAGAAGCGCAAAGCTTTATATTCTTGACGAACCTCTCGGCGGCGTTGACCCGGCGGCAAGGAGCGTTATACTTGACCTGATAATGAAAAACTATGCGGAAAATTCCACGGTAATGCTCTCCACCCACCTTATAAACGATGTTGAAAGAATATTTAACAGAGTTCTTATGATAAACGGCGGAAAAATCGTCGTAAATTCCGATGTTGACGCTTTCCGTCAGCAGGGCAAAACTGTTGAAGATGTTTTCAAGGAGGTATTCGCATATGCTTGGTAAGCTTATAAAACACGAATTTAAACAGACGGGACATTCCGTTCTCGCAATATACTGCGTTGCACTTGCAACCATCGGCTTTATGCTGCTTTCATATCTGACAAACATCACATGGATGGGCGTTCTCGGCTCAGTACTGCTTATAGGCGCGGGCGGACTTGCCGTGCTTATGACCCTTGTCGCGGTTGTTACAAATTTTCAGCGTTCACTTTATTCCAATCAGGGTTATCTGACCTTTACACTCCCCGTAAAATGCAGCACCCTGCTGCTTTCCAAAATCATTGTTTCCGCCATATGGATTATTATAAGCTATGCGGCTTTTATGGCTTGCTTTGCGGTCGTTTACTTTTACGCAAAGGTTAAAGCAAACGGTGTCGGAGACGGTATTGTAAGCATGATTGGCGATTTTGAGCTTTTGTCCATGCTTCCGTCCAAAGCACTTGTTATAAAACTGCTTGTTCTCATTGCCATAGGCGGTCTGCTTTCCGTTATTACTTTTATCGGATATGTTTATTTTGCGGTGACAATCGGCAATATCAGGCAGTTCCAGGGACACCCCATGATAGCCTCCATAGCAATTTTCCTTGCTGTATACGGCGTTGTGCAGGGCTTCGCGGCAAAGCTCACATATTCCTTCCCTCTCTCCCTTGCCGTATCTGAGGACACGGTAAAGCTTTCGTTTATTTCCATGGACGGTGCATACACCGAGGGAATGATGTTTGCCCTCGGCGCGGGCGGCATTATTTTCACTGCTCTCGTTGCGCTTGTTCTTTTCTTCATCACCGGTAAAATAATGGAAAACAAGGTAAATATAAAATGAAAGAATTTGACAGCTTTAAGGTCTGGCAGTCAGACCCCTGTACAACATCCGTAAACCGCATGGAAAGACGCGCCTGCTTTATGCCATACGGCGATATTGACCAGGCAATAAAAGCGGACAGGTATCTTTCATCAAGATACAAAAGTCTGAACGGCGTATGGAATTTCAGATTTTTCAAAAATCCTTATGAAAATATGCCCTCACTTGAAAATGAAATAAACGACTTTTCCGGGTGGGACGAAATAAATGTGCCCTCCTGCTGGGCAATGGAGGGTTACGACTATCCGCAGTACTGCAACAGTCAGTATCCGTGGGAGGGGAATGAAAAGGTAACGCCGCCCTGTGCCCCGACGGAATATAACCCTGTGGGCTTATATGTAAAAAAATTCAATCTGGAAAAAAGATTTTACGGCAAACGCACCGTTATCACCTTTGACGGAGTGGAATCATGCTTTGTCCTTTATGTAAACGGCGTTAAATTCGGTTACAGCGAAAGCTCCTTCAACACCGCCGAATTTGACATAACAGAGCTTATCAGAGACGGCGAAAACACCGTCGCACTGGAGGTTCACCGCTGGTGTACGGGAAGCTGGATGGAGGATCAGGACTTTTTCCGTTTAGGCGGAATTTTCCGCGATGTATATCTTTCCTTTACTCAAAAGACTTATATCAACGATTTCCGTGTGCTTACCGATATTGACCGTTCATATAAAAGCGGCTCACTTGCAATTGAGGTTGATGTAGCAGGTGAAGCGCAGGAGGCGGAGCTTGAGCTTACGCTGTACGACATGAACGGAGACATTGCAGCATACGACTCAACCGTATGCAGCATAGGAGAAAAAAACAACCTTCATGCCACGGTACCGTATATAAAAACATGGAGCGCGGAGCAGCCTTATCTTTACACCACGGTAATCACGCTGTTATCCCGCGGCGGCTCTCCGATAGAATATGTAAGCTGTAAAACAGGCTTCAGAAAAATAGAACGCAAAGGCGGTCAGATACTTTTCAACGGAAAACGCCTTGTTCTCAAGGGCGTTAACCGCCATGAATTTTCGGCAGACAAGGGCAGAGCCATCACCCGTGAGGATATGCTTGCCGATGTGCTGATTATGAAACAGCACAACATAAACGCCGTCAGAACCTCGCATTACCCGAACAGTCCTTACTGGTATGAGCTTTGCGATGAATACGGTCTGTATGTCATTGCCGAAAACAATCTCGAAGCCCACGGCACGCAGTCATGCGCAGGGGCATTCTTTCCCTTGCTCCCGGCAAGCGAAGAAGCATGGACTGCCGCCTGCCTTGACAGGGTTGAAGCTCTTTATCAGCGCGACAAAAACCACGCCTGCATTGTAAGCTGGTCTTTGGGCAATGAAGCGGGCTGCGGCGACAATTTTCTGAAAATGGCTGACAGACTTCGTGAGCTTGACGGCGAACGGTTCATCCACTATGAAAATGTTTCCATGGATGATGAGAAATACTCCCATGCGTCTGATGTCAGCTCCACCATGTACACGCATCCCGAAAATCTGGAGCAGAACCTGAAAAAATATGCGGATATGCCGAATATGCTGTGCGAATTTTCTCATGCCATGGGTAATTCCTGCGGCGGAAACGAAAAATATACGGCTCTAATTGACAAATATCCGAATTTCCTCGGCTTTTTCGTCTGGGATTTTATTGACCAGGCAATCCGCGTTAAAGATGAAAACGGCGAATACTTTGCCTATGGCGGTGACTTCGGTGATACGCCGAATGACGGAAATTTCTGCGGAAACGGTCTGATTTTTGCCGACAGAAGCCTTTCACCTAAAATAAAGGAAATAAAGGCTCTCTATCAATATATTAATATAACAGCCGTTGAGCCTGAAACCGGGCTTATCGAAATAGAAAACAAAAATCTCTTTACAAATCTGAAAGAATACAATCTTCACTGGCAGCAGGTTAGCGGAGGAATCGTTGAAGACAGCGGAGACCTCACCGTTGAGCTTGCCCCCGGCGAAAAGAAAACCGTTCATCTGAAGCTTTCGCAAAAAATCAGCACCGAATGGTATCTGAATGTGCTTTTTGAGCTGAAAGAGCCATGCAAATGGGCGAAGGCGGGGCACACGGTTGCCGCACAGCAGTTCATTGTTAACCCGTTTGTGCTTGACAGGACGGATTTATCCGCCGGTGATATGAATGTACGCACCGAATACGGCACGATTTATGTCAGCAGTGAGAAGCTTGAAGCGAGAATTTCGCGGCGCACCGGCAAGCTTTACAGTCTGACATGGAACGGCAAACAGCTTCTTGACACACCCGTTGAGCTGTCCTTGTGGCGTGCCGAAACGGACAATGACCGCGGAAACAGGCAGACAGTGCGCTGCGGAACATGGAAATACGCCGCAGACTATGCCTCCTTCGGCATTGATGTGCGCAAAATACAAAACGGCAGCACCTATGTAGCCGTTGAAACGGATATATGCGTACACACCCAGCCGGAAAGCCGCGGCACACTGCGCTACACTTTTACGGATAAAGGCGTCGGGATAAAGCTTTCCTTCACTCCTGCCGCAGGTCTGCCGGAAATACCCGAAATCGGCGTACGCTTCAACACGGAAAACAGATATTACAGACTTGATTACCTCGGCAGAGGTCCCGGAGAAAACTATATTGACCGCTGCAAAGCTTCCCCCGTCGGTCTGTATAAAACAGATATTGACGAGCTTTTCACACCTTATCTCAAGCCGCAGGAAAACGGCGAGAGGACGGATGTACGGCGTGCAAAGCTTGTCGGCGCAAACGGTTCGCTTATGCTTGAGGCGCAAAAGGACTGCTTTGAGCTGAATGTAAGCCGCTGGACGCCGGAGGAAACCGAAAAAGCGGCGCATCCGTATGAGCTGCCCGAAAGCGATAAGCTGTGCATACGCGTTCTTGCCCGTCAGATGGGTGTAGGCGGCTACAACAGCTGGGGCGCACATACACTTGAAGAATACAAAAATCATTCAGGCAGGGAATACACACTGTCCTTCAACCTGATTCCCGACTTAAAATAAACAAGAGGAGATGGAAAAATATGTCTTTTAACAACGACCTTGCCAACCTTCTTTTTCCGCATATAAGCGGCACGCCGGAGGAGCTTGAACAGCGTTATCCCTCAAGGGAGCTCAAGGAAGGCGCAAGGGTCACGCGTTTTGCCCCAAGTCCCACGGGCTATCTTCACATCGGCGGTCTTTTCGGAGCTCTTGTTGATGTTATGACTGCGAGAGCATCCGGCGGCAAAGCGTATCTGCGCATTGAAGATACAGACAAAAAGCGTGAAATAGACGATGGTGTAAGTGCCATTATTGAGGGCTTTGATGCCTTTGACCTGCATTTTGACGAGGGCGTTACCGGCTTCGGCACCGAAAGCGGCGAATACGGTCCTTACACGCAGTCATTAAGAAAAGAAATATATCAGACTGTGGCAAAGTCCCTTGTGGAAAAAGGACTTGCCTACCCCTGCTTCTGCACGGCAGACGAGCTTTCCGCCCTTCGTGAGCAGCAGGAGACGGACGGTGCACTCATACGCGGTTATTTCGGCAAATATGCCCGTTGCCGTGACCTTTCATATGATGAAATCAAGGCAAATATCGATGCGGGCAAGCCGTGGGTGCTGCGTCTGCGCTCCGACGGAGACGAAAACAAAAGAATCGTGTTTGACGATATGATAAGGGGCAAAATCGAGATGCCCGAAAATATTATTGACGAGGTTCTTTTAAAATCGGACGGTATTCCCACCTATCATTTTGCCCATGTGTGCGATGACCACCTTATGCGCACAACCCATGTTATTCGCGGCGAGGAGTGGATTTCCTCCGTTCCCAAGCATATAGCGCTTTTCAAGGCGTGCGGCTACAAGGTGCCTAAATACGCCCACACTCCGCAGGTTATGAAAATTGATGAGGAAACCGGCGACAAGCGCAAGCTTTCCAAAAGAAAAGACCCGGAAGCGGCTGTGGGATATTTCGTTGAAGACGGTTATCCGTCAGAAAGCGTTCTTGAATATCTTATGACGCTTATCAACTCCAACTTTGAGGACTGGCGCAAAGCCAACCCGAAGGCGGATATATGGTCATTCCCCTTCAATCTCAAGAAAATGAGTG
Organism: Clostridia bacterium; assembly: GCA_024404055.1. Classification (GTDB taxonomy): domain Bacteria; phylum Bacillota; class Clostridia; order Oscillospirales; family Acutalibacteraceae; genus UBA6857. The sequence goes on from JAKSQS010000001.1 coordinate 61,083, forward strand.
CGAGCGGCTGTCTTTTCGACCTCGTAAAGCTCAACGACATAAGTAAAAACATTATCTGTGTTATGAGTGCTGAGGAGGTTTATTCTCTTTGCGTGAAATGGGCTGAAAAATATGACGGACAGCTCCACGCGCTTCTCACCGCCGATGAAGCCTTTTCAAAGGGTATACTGAACATTGACCGCGAGGTTCCCAAGCCCAGAAAGGACATCGCGAAGTGGTCTGACATCAAGGATTACATAAGCTACTTCTTTGATGAGCTTTATGTTCCCTGCTTTGACCTGCCCGAAAGGGTCAGCCATGAGGATGCCGCCGCAATTCTTCGCGCATATATCGAAAAATATGACGACGCGGACGACAAGGATACATGGTTTGCAAAAATCAAGGAGCTTTGCGAGCCGTTCGGCTACACCCCCAATGTCAAGGAATACAAGAAAAATCCCGATGCGTTCAAGGGTCATGTGGGTGACATTTCCACAGTAATAAGGCTTGCGGTGACAGGAAGAACAAATACCCCCGACCTGTATGAGATTATGAAGCTTATGGGCAGAGAAAAGGTTGTTGCCCGTATGAAAAAATACACGGATTAAGGAAGGAGAACAGTATGGAAGAATACAATGTGTCATCTAATTTTATCCACGATTTTATTGATGAGGACCTTGAAAAAGGCGTATACGACCATGTTCAGACCCGTTTTCCGCCTGAACCCAACGGCTATCTGCACATAGGTCACGCCAAGGCGATATACATTGATTTCAGCACCGCGAAAAAATACGGCGGCGTTTGCAATCTCCGTCTTGACGACACCAACCCGTCAAGAGAAGACCTTGAATATGTTGACAGCATAAAGGAAGACATTGAATGGCTCGGCTTTAAATGGAACAAGGTGCTGTACGCGTCAAGCTATTTTGATTTCATTTACGAATGCGCCGTTAAGCTCATAAAAAAGGGCAAGGCTTATGTCTGCGACCTCACAGCGGAGCAGATAAAAGAATACCGCGGCACACTCACAGAGCCCGGAAAAGAAAGTCCTTACAGAAACCGCAGTATTGAAGAAAATCTGGAGCTTTTCAAAAGAATGACAGACGGCGAATTTCCGGACGGAGCAAAAGTGCTTCGCGCAAAAATTGATATGGCATCACCCAATATCAATATGCGTGACCCGGTTATTTACAGAATAGCCCATGTTACCCACCATCAGACGGGAGACAAATGGTGCGTATATCCGATGTACGACTTTGCGCATCCGATTTCAGACACAAAAGAAGGCGTTACTCACTCCCTTTGCTCACTTGAATTTGAAAATCACCGTCCCCTGTACGACTGGTTCTTAAAGGAGCTTGAATTTGAGCATCCGTCAAGACAGATTGAGTTTGCGCGCCTTAACATTAACTACTGTGTAACAAGCAAGCGCAAATGCTTACAGCTTGTTAACGACGGCAAGGTGAGCGGCTGGGACGACCCGAGAATGGCAACCCTTTCGGGCATGAGAAGAAGGGGCTATCCGGCAGCAGCTCTGCTTGATTTCATTGACCGCGTCGGCGTTGCCAAAGCATACAGCGTGTGCGACTACGGACTTCTTGAGGCTTGCGTACGCGACAACCTCAACAGCAATGCACCGCGTGCCATGGCGGTTCTTTCTCCGCTGAAGGTCATCATTGACAATTACCCGGACGGGCAGACGGAACAGCTTGAGGTTGAGAACAATCCTGACCGTCCCGACCTCGGCACAAGAAATGTTACCTTCTCCAGGGAGCTTTTCATTGAGAAAGAAGACTTTATGGTTGACCCGCCGAAAAAATACTTCCGTCTGTTCCCCGGCAACGAGGTAAGGCTCAAGGGTGCATATCTTGTGAAGTGCACAGGCTATGATACGGACGAAAACGGCGAGGTTACGGCGGTACACTGCACCTACGACCCGGAAAGCAAGGGCGGCAACGCTCCCGACGGCAGAAAGGTCAGGGGCACACTGCACTTTGTTTCCGCGGCGGACTGCGTACCGTGCGAGGTAAGGCTGTACGACAGGCTTTTCAAGGCGGAAACACCTGACGACCTTGAAGCCGACCTCAACCCGGATTCGCTTAAGGTTCTTGACGGATGTCTTCTTGAGGGCAGTCTTAAGGATATAAGGCCGGGGGACACCTATCAGTTCATGCGTCAGGGTTATTTCTGCGCAGACAAGGACAGCACGGCTGAAAAAATCATCATCAACCGCACCGTTCAGCTCAATTCATCCTGGAAATAATTTCAGAAAGGAAAAAACATTATGAAAATCGCATACAGAATCGTAACTCCGATACTTGCGGCAGGCGCAGTAATTATGGCGTTCCTGCTTGATATGTTCTCATTTTCCATTCAGATAAGCGACAAATTACAGCCCATCGGCGTATCCTTCTCACTCATAGAATCCATTCAGAAGCTTACAAGCGCAAAGGCTCCCGACACAGAGGACGCAAAAAGCATAACCGAAATTATTCAGCCCATGCTCCCCGCAACCGTCACATTTTTCGTGTTTTTCATCCTTGCCATGCTGATTATGATTTCGATAATTTTTGTTTCCGCCCTTTCGGAGAAAAGAAAGCCCGTTTTCATCCTCTGCGCGGCAGGTCTTGTATGTATGTTTGCCGGAATTATTGCCAGCAACAGTGCCTTTGCCACTCTGCTTGACGGTGAGAAAATCAACCTCGGTGAGGTTCTCGGTGCTTTCCTTGAAGGAACCACCGGTACCCTTGCCACTCTGGCAGGTACTCTCGCCTCCTATCTTTCCAACATTCATCTCACAGCCACCCTTTCCGTTGCGTTCTATGCCATGTTCGGTATTTATCTTATAATAATCGTATGGGCAATTATTGCAGGCTTTGTTATTAAAAATCCCATTGTGCGCACCAAAAAGGAATATCGCAGAAAAAAGCCCATGAGAAAAATTATATAAAAGGAAACGGATATTATGTCAAAGCTTCTTGATATGCTGAACGATGAAGCACTTGATTTTACCGTAAAAATCACCGATACGGACGGCGTGACGGCTGAATATGAATTTCTTGACATTGTTTTATATAAAAAGAATGAGTATGCCGTGCTTCTCCCCTCCGACGATGATGAAAATGTGGATATTTTTAAAATTATCCCGGACGGTAAAAATGAAAAATACGCCCGTGTGACGGACGATGAGACACTCGACGCGGTTTTCGATATTTTCCGCGTGAAAAACGAGGATGAGTTTGACTTCTGAGTGCACAGGCGCACAACCCATGCCGGGCAAACCGTAGGGTACGATGCCCATGTCGTACCGCTGTAGCGTGACATGAATACTTTTCGGTGCGTTGAGGGCAACGCACCCTACAAAGCTAATCCGGATGGTTTTTCTGTATAAAAGCCTTAACTTAATGGCATTGGCGCTCGACATCCCATCCCACGGTGATTTTTATATCGAATGTTATTTGAGTATCCAACGCCCACGATGCATCAAAACGCCGCATCCTGCGAAATTCGGATACGGCGTTTTTTAAACCATACCTAAAAAGCGAATCGTTTGCACTGATTTTTAGTGCTTCGACTCGCTTTTTCTTTGGGGTTGTTGCGTCACAGCTCCTTATTTTATTTCATTATTTTTTCGGCAGGCTTACTGTCAATATATATTTCACACGGAATTGAAAGCCTGTCCATCAAATCAAAAAGACTTGAAACAGTGAAGCTGTAACACAGATTTTCCCATTTTGAAATCATGCCCTGAGACACATTTAGAAAATCGGCAAATTCCTTTTGTGTTAAGCCCATCGCCATTCTTTTGTTATAAATTGCAGCGGCTATTTTTTCCCTGATTACAGAATCTTTGATTTGAACATCCGTTAAATTATCCGGCAGTAAATCACACATAAGCACCATTGTCCTTTTATTAAAAAAGCAAAATACAAGTTTAACCTGTATTTAATTATAGCATTTACTTCTACAAAATACAAGTATATACGGTAAAATTTTATAGATAATACTTGTTATGGGGTGAAGTAATGGAAAACAGAATCAGACAGCTCCGCAAAAAATACCATATGTCACAAATACATTTAAGCATTGAGCTTGAGGTATCGCAGGAAACCGTCAGCGCATATGAAAGCGGCAAGCATTTCCCGAGCTTTCAGTCTCTTGTAAAGCTTTCCGAAATATTCGGCTGTTCTATTGATTATATAATGGGCTTATCGGATGAAAGCAGTCTCAGTCGCAGACTTTCGGATGATGAGAGCCGTCTTCTCACTTCTTTCTCGGGCTTGAACGAAAAAAGCCGCGCAATGGCATTATCTTATATACAGGCACTCACGGATATGCAGAACAATAAATAACTTCATTTTATATTGTAAATTCAGCCGCATCTGTGATAAAATAACAGCAAATAAAATCGGAGGCTCAATATGGAAATAAAGCCCTGCCGCCAAAAATGGAACGGCACAATGACAGACAGAGAACGCTTTAACCGGCAAATGCATTTTAAAAGCTTTGACCGCAGCTTCAATATGGAATTCGGCTACTGGGATGAAAACTATACCGAATGGAAAATGTTTCGTGAAAACGGAATAGAGCATGAATGGCAGGCAAACCGTTTTTTCAGCTTTGACCGCATAGATGTTCTCGGCGGTCACAACTGGATGGAGCCCTGCTTTGAAAGCCGCATGGTGGAGGAAACCTCAACCCACCGCATATACATAAATGCGGACGGTGTTATGGCAGAGTCTCCAAAGGACAGCCACAGCACCATTCCGCACTATATAAAACCCACGGTTGTTACCCCGGATGACTGGAAAAAGGTGAAAAAAGAGCGTTTTGATATTAATAATCCGATAAGAATTTATAATCTTGACGACCTGAAACGCGAATGTCCCGACGACAGGGATTTTCCCGTCGGCATACACTGCGGCTCCATGATAGGCAAAATCCGCGATATGCTGACCTTTGAAGGACTGTGCTACGCCATTTACGATTACCCGGAAATGCTGGAGGATATGGTTGAGACCTGCTGCGAGCTTGTGGAATATTCACTTGACCAGCTTCTGCCGAACGCAAATTTTGATTATGCCTGCGGCTGGGAGGATATTTGCTACAACGGCGGTCCGATTGTTTCCGTGCCGTTTTTCCGTGATGTGGTATGCCCCCGTTACAGGCGCATTTCCGACAAGCTGCACAAATACGGCATAGACCTTTTTTATACGGATTGTGACGGTGATGTCAGACCTCTTCTGCCTTATTTTCTCGACAACGGCATCAACTGCCTTTTCCCGTATGAGGTCAACTCCTGCGCCCACCCCGGCGAGCTGCTTGACGAATACCCGGAGCTGCGAATTATGGGCGGCGTTGACAAAATGGCTCTCGGCGGCGGCAGAAAAGAAATTGAAAAATATCTCATTTCCATTGCACCGTATGTTGAGCGCGGCGGTTTTATTCCGTTTTGCGACCACCGCTGTCCGCCGAATGTGAAGGAAGATGACTATCTTTATTATCTTGACCTGAAACAGAAAATGTTCGGTATGTAAACGGAGGGAATAAATTGAACAGCTTATTTTCCGATTATCACAAGCCGATGCCGATTTTGTCTTATCCCGGCTGCGAAAAAGCAGGATTTAAGGTGTCGGAGCTTTCTTTTGACAGTGACAAGCAGGCACAGGTTATGAAAGCGGTTGCAGACCGCTGTGACAGCCTTGCCGCCGTAACCCTTATGGACCTTTCCGTTGAGGCGGAATGCTTCGGCGCGGATGTTATTATAAGTGAAGCCGCCGTCCCCGCCGTTACGGGCGTTTTGCTCAAGGAGCCCGGGCAGGCGTATGACCTGCCGGTTCCCAAGGTCGGCGAAAAACGCTCCGGTATATATATTGACGCGGTGAAAAAAGCAAAGCAGCTTATAAAGGACCGTCCCGTTATCGCGGGTGCCGCCGCTCCGTTTTCGCTTGCGGCGCGACTTTTCGGCGTAACGGAAACCATGCTGCTGTGCTATGACGAGCCGGAGGCGGTAAAGGCGGTGCTGAAAAAATGCACGGAGTTTATTATCGAATATATTACGGCTCTCAAAGCCGCCGGTGCAGACGGCGTTATTCTCGCAGAGCCAGTGTCGGGTCTGCTGTCTCCGGCACTTGAGGAGGAATTTTCCGCACCATACATAAAACTGCTGGCAGACGCGGTGAAATCGTCGGATTTTGCCGTCATATACCACAACTGCGGAGCAAATGTCTCCCGCATGACCGCCTCGATTTTTTCAAACGGCTGTGATGCCTACCATTTCGGTAATGCGGTAAATATGCGTGATATGCTTTCCGCTTCCCCGGCATCCGTCCCCGTTATGGGCAATCTTGACCCGGTGGGTCTTTTTAAGGACGGAACACCCGTGCAGATGAAAAATGCGGTAAATAACATCCTTTCCGACTGCCGCGAATATAAAAATTTCATTCTTTCCTCCGGCTGTGACATTCCTCCCGGAGCAAAATGGGAAAATATAAGCGCCTTTTTTGAAAGCGCAAGGGATTTTAGCTATGATTTATAAAATAACCGTTACAGCTCCCGGTTCAAAAACCGTTATCAGCGCGGCACAAAATGCCGTGCTTGCCGATGTACTGTGTGAAAACGGATTTGCCGTTCCTGCCGCCTGCGGACGGCGCGGCATATGCAACAAGTGCACAGTAAAAGTACTTAACGGCTTTTTCAACGGTGACACACCCGATGAAAACGGTATGATACGCTCATGCAAAGCAAAAATTGCGTCTGATGCGGAAATTTCGCTTGATTTTGTTAACGGAACAGGGCTGACAGACCTTTCATCAAAAACAAAAGCCGCAAAAAATGCCTGCGGCATTGCCGTTGACATAGGTACGACCACTGTTGCGGCAACTTATTTGAAAAAAGACGGCAGTACAAAATCTGTTTCAAGACTCAATCCGCAAAGCGCATACGGCGCGGATGTAATCAGCCGTATCGAAGCGTGCTCCGACGGCAAAACGGACATATTATGCGCCCTGATACGCCGCTGCATAAAGGAAATGGTTTTAACCCTGTGCGGTGAACAACAGCCTGACGAAATGGTTGTGTCCGGCAACGCCACCATGCTGCACCTTTTCTGCTCAGTTTCACCCGTCAGCATGGGAGTGTATCCGTTTGAACCGGTTTTCACCTCCACACGGATTTACAGCGGTAAGGAAATGGGCATCCCCGTAAAAAAAATAACCGTTCTTCCCGGAATTTCCGCCTTTGTGGGCAGTGATATTGTGTCGGGAATATATGCGCTGTCACTGCACAAAACGAACAACAGGGCGTTTCTTGCCGATTTGGGCACAAACGGAGAGCTTGTGCTGACAGACCGCGGCAGGCTTTATTGCACATCTGCCGCCGCAGGTCCCGCCTTGGAGGGCGCGTGTATGGAGTGCGGCACAGGCGGTGTTGCCGGTGCCATTGACAGCGTATACGATGAAAACGGAAAAATCCGCTTTACCGTTATAGAAAACAAATCCCCCTCCGGCATATGCGGCGCGGGCATTGTTGACACCGTAAGCCTTATGCTGGAAAAGGGACTGATTGATGAAACGGGAGCCACAGAAAATGAAAGATTTTATATCTGCGATGATATTTATATTTCTCAAAGCGATATACGGCAGTTTCAGCTTGCAAAAAGTGCCATATGCTCCGGCATTGAAACGCTGATACAGACTGTGGGACTTTGCGAAAACGATATAGACGATTTTTATATTGCAGGCGGTCTGGGTTACTATATGAATGCCGAAAGCGCGTTTAACTGCGGCATCCTCCCCCGTATGGCGTGCCGCGTACACCCTGCCGGAAACACAAGTCTGTCCGGTGCGCTGATGTGCATCGGCAGTGAAAGTACAGTGCGTGATATGGAGAAAATAGCCGAAAGCTGTACACACATTGATTTGGGCGGTAATCCGTCATTCAACGAGAGATTTATGAATCATATGTTCTTCTGAAAAGTAATATGACACACCAAAACAGACGGGTATAGAAATCCGCCTGTTTTTATTTTATGTATACCTGTTTATCAGTCGAAAATTATATCATAGGCTTTGCTGAAAAAATCAATTGCAGCATCTACCATGCCTCTGAGCATCTCATATATTTTTACAAATAAGTCCCAATCCATAACAAACTCTCCTTCTTTTAATTATAATGTTTCGGTTTCCCAGAAGTGTTTGTATACATACGGATCCTCGGCTTCACCGAGTACATAGTAAAGCCAGCCTACTATTCTGTCCATGAACTCCTTAAAAGCCTGCCAAAGGTCAACAGTAATATCCCACATAAAAAATCTCCTTTCGGAATTGTAAGGTTATAATACCATAAATCGACTTTTTAAGTCAATAGCAAAAAAGAATTAAAAAAATTTTAATAATTTATTATAATATTTTATGATTCTCTGAATTTAAATTCATAATCCGGATCAAACAAAGACCTGATGAGTTGATAAAGCTTTTTGAGAATAAAGGTTATATCCGGCCAAAACATATTAAGCGAAAACTCCATTTCCATTCTCCTTTTCCACATTATTACATTTTGTATTATATAACATAACTTGTTTTTTGTCAATATAAAAAACCGAAGCATTTCTGCTCCGATTTTTGTTTTTTTGTGAAAAATCAATCAGCCGAATAGGGAAGCAAAGCAACCTGACGCGCACGCTTAATGGCAACCGTCAGCTCTCTCTGATGGCGTGCACAGGTACCTGTAACGCGTCTGGGGAGAATCTTCGCTCTGTCTGATGTGAACTTGCGAAGCTTGGCAACATCCTTGTAGTCGATTTCTTCAACCTTATCTACGCAGAAAGCGCAAACCTTCTTGCGTGACTTTCTGTTGGGACGGCCGGCTCTGTCATTCTTTTCATATGCCATGAGAATAACCTCCGTAATTTAATATTGCAAGGCTCAGAAGGGAAGCTCTTCTTCCTCAAGTGATACCTCGTCAAAATCGCCCGCTGCCGCAGTCTGAAATGACGGCGGAGTTGCAGGCTGCGCATAAGCGCCTGTATTCGCGACACCTGCCGTGCCGCTCTCATTCTTGGAGCCGCAGAAGCTGACTTCTCTTGCGACTACCTCAAACGCGGTGCGCTTTGCACCGGTTTTATCTTCATAGCTGCGGGTCTGTATGGAGCCCTGAACCGCAATCATGGATCCCTTGCTGAAATAACGGCAGACAAATTCAGCCGTTCTTTCCCATGCAACCACCGTGATGAAATCCGCCTGGCGTTCTTCGCCCGCCCTGACGAATCCGCGGTCTACAGCTATACGGAAGGTGGCTACGGATTTACCTGTTGTGGTGGTACGCATTTCCGCGTCCGCAACAAGGCGACCCATAAGTACAACGCTGTTTATCATTGTATGTGCCCCTCCTTATGCGTTCTTCTTAACGATCATTGAACGGAGAACACCGTCTGTGATCTTCGCAATACGGTCGAGCTCTGCGGGGAACTCGGGCTCACAGGTGAAGTTATACAGAGCATACCAACCCTCTGTCTCGTAGTTGATGGGATATGCAAGCTTGCGCTTACCCCAATCGTCTACATCACCTTCAAGCGTACCGTTGGCAGCGATAAGGTCCTTGAACTTTTCAACAAGAGCCTGCGCCGCTTCGTCTGAAGTTTTTACTGAGAAAACCATCATAACTTCATACTTGCTTGTCATGTGCTGACACCTCCTTCTGGACTTTGGCTCCCCTTTTTAGCGGGAGCAAGGATTACTGCATACTCGCAGCAATTAGGAATTATATCAGCTTTTTTATATAAAGTCAATAAAATCACCGATAAATTTTCTCTCCGAAACAGAAAATTTTGCTTGAATAAGCTTGCCGAATATGGTAAAATTGACTTACAAAAATAAAGGAGGTCGTTTATTATGACAACTCTCGGCGATGTAATTTACTGGTTAAAGCAAATATGGACCGTTCTCCAGCCGATTTTTGAGACACTGTTGTCGGCTTTTAAGGGCGGTGAAGAAGCACCTGCGGATGAAGAGCCTGTACAGAACGAGCTGTAAATTCTTTTTTAAATTTATTTAATGAATTTTTTTTGAATTTACTATTGACACACTTTTAAAAATAAGGTATACTTTTATTTGCAATGATACCGTATCGGTGTCAAATATATAAGGAGGTAAAAGATATGGCAAACGATAATGTTTTCTTCCAGTTCATTAATAAGTATTGGGATGAAATCGTAAAGTTCTTTGACGAGCTTTATACAGCAATCAAGAACTACATCCTCAGCACAGAAGAATAATTTATTCGATCGATTTCGTACCCGGGTAAATAAAGAAGCCGTTCTTTTAAGAACGGCTTCTTTATTTTTACTTTACTTTTCTTGCCTCAATTTCCTTCATCATTCTTTCATATTCCGCTTCGTCAATCTTCATTTTCTTTTTCATAACGATATAGCCCACGGCAATGAGCGTAATTGGAAGAACAACAATAACGCAGCGCAGCGCAATTGCCATATAAGGTGAAGCATTGGAAAGAATGTCGCTTATTCCGTCAAGCTTTGCCTGCTCCGTTATCTCCTTTGCGTTTGCCCTCTGTTCAAGGTCGGAAATGCCGTTTGTGATATTCAGCATACCTATCGCAAGATAAACAATCATCGTAAGAAGCTTCTGGAACGCGCTTGACATCTTCGCCATAAACGGTCTGACAGCAAATATAATACCCTCGTTTCTGTTGCCCGTTTTATATTCGTTATATTCAATTGTGTTCATCAGGCATATCGTAATAACCATATAGAACAGTGAGAACGCAAAGCCGACTATCATACCCTCGGCGCAGTAGAACCAGAGCTTTGTCTGTCCCTTAAGCACAAAGCCCGTGATGAACAGTGCGATATATCCGCCCACGGTCATAACAAGGGATATGAACGCCATTTTATATCTGCCGATAATTTTGGAAAGCTTCGGATACACCAGATATACAATGCCAGATGCACCTGCGTAGAATGCGGTGAACATCGTAACCTTGCTGCCGTCGTAACCGAACTCAAGATAAAAATAGTTTGTGCCGAAAGCGCCGACTATCGCGCCGCCGACATTTACAAGAAACATTATAACCGCAACCCACAGAAGCTGGTCGTTGGAGAAAATAACTTTAACAAGCTTTTTGATGCCTATGCGGTCCTCAAGCGGCACATTTGCAACATACGGCTCTTTAACAGTCGCGCAGACAGTTACCTGACCCGCCGCGAAAAGAACGGCAAAAGTAATTGCAATAACCGCGTATGCCGTAACCGAGGAGCCGCCTATCGCCTTGTCGCCCGCCGTAAGAATAGGAACAAGGGCAAAGGAAATAACAGTGCCCAGACCGGCAAAAAGGTTTGCCATGGAGGTTATGCTGTCACGCTGCTGTGCCTTGCTCGTCAGTGACGAAAGCATTGACCAGTAGGAAATGTCGTTCATGGTGAATGTCAAATCCCACAGCAGATAGAACACCGCAAACAGGGCAACAAATGTCCAGCCCTGCGTCCTGTTTGAAAAAATGAGGGCAAGAATAACGGCGTTGGAAATTGCGCCGACAAAAATCCACGGCTTAAATTTGCCGAATTTTGTTCTCGTATTCTCGATAATTCCGCCCATAATCGGGTCGTTTATGCCGTCCCATATACAGCAGACTATCATAATCACACTTATGGCGCTGAATTGCTGCCCCGTGAGCTGTCGTGTAAACATAATGTAGGTCAGCAGAAATGAGTTATAAAGGTTATACGCCAAATCTCTGCCGGTGCCGGGTATGGAATAACACCATTTGTTCCGTCTGAACTGCTTATCCTCGGCAGAAAGGACTTTTGTTTTTTTGCTCATCGTTTTTTACCTCCGGAAATTTATACATATATAGAGTATAAATTTTCCGGCTTCCCGTGTCAATAGAAATTTATTGAATTTATAAAAAAATATTAACTGTTGATTTTTCTTTTCTGTGATGTTATACTAAAAAAAATAATTTTCGGAGGTATAAATAATATGGAAAAGCTTTTATTCGGCGTTGTGGGCTGCGGCGGCATAGCAAACTGCTGTCACTTTCCCGGCTATGAAAAAATGGATAATGTGAAAATTGCGGCTGTCTGCGATATTATTGAGGAACGCGCACTTAAAGCGGCAGAGCGCTTCGGTCTTCCGGCTGATAAAGCATATACAGACTATAAAAAAATGATTGAAAATGAAAAGCTGGACGCGGTGGATATATGCACCCCCAACTACCTTCATTCAGTCATTGCGGTTTTCGCGCTTGAGCACGGGCTTAATGTATTTTGCGAAAAGCCCGATGCGGTAGGCGTTGAGGAGTGTGAAAAAATGAAAAAAGCCGCCGAGAAAAGCGGCAAGGTGCTTATGGTAATGCGCAACAACCGATACCGCGAGACCTCAAAATTCTTAAAAAAATACATTGAGGACGGCAAAATGGGCGAAATATACGCAGCTCACTGCGGCTGGATTCGCCGCCGCGGCATTCCCGGCAAGGGCGGCTGGTTCACAACGAAGGAGCAGTCCGGCGGCGGACCGCTTATTGACCTCGGCGTGCATATGATTGACCTTGCCATATGGCTTATGGGCAACCCCACACCCGTTTCCGTCACCGGCTGTACATATTCAAAATTTTCAGATAACGATGCCGGAGCGGACAGTGAGCATTCAAAATTCGGTGACTCAAAAGCAGATGGTATTTTTGATGTGGAAGACCTTGCCATGGGCTTTATCCGCTTTGATAACGGCGCGTGCCTGACCATAGACTTTTCATGGGCGACAAATATCGAACGCGAAAAGCATTTTGTGGAGCTTCGCGGCACAAAAGCCGGCTCATGGTTTGAGGACGAGGATAAATTCAAAATTTTCATTTAATT
>JAKSQS010000010.1 GCA_024404055.1 Clostridia bacterium
AAATATTTTCAAAAAGATAGTCCCTGTTATAGGATTCCTCCGGGCTGATAAACAGCTTCCTGTCGTTTTCGGCGTTCGTTCCGTTGGTATGCACACCCCACGCCACATTTTCAATACGCAGGGAATCAAGATGTATATTTTTCATCCTTGATTTGCCGCGCTCATTGTTTATAAGCAGCGCGGAATGAGACGAATCCGTTTCATCGGGGCTGATGTCATGAAAATAACAGTTTCTCACGGTTATATCCTCTATATCCTCTCCGCTGTGGGCGACGATAATCACGCCGTAATCATCCGATGTAAGCTCAAGATTTTCAACAACCCAATGGCTCACATTCTGCAAAACGAAAATAAACTCCCCTTTTTCGGCATGAATGACGGGAGCCGCGCCGTCGCCGTATGCGGAAAACACAACAGGCGCGTTTTCGCTTCCGCTGCCGTTTGTCATAAAGTTGCCGCCGAAAACCTGCCCGCGCTTTAACAGCAGGCTGTCACCGGGAGCAAATTCGTTTTGACTTGCTCTCGACATGGTTTTCCATGCGCAATCCGGCGAGGTTCCGTCGTTTTCGTCATTGCCGCAAACCGCGTCAACATAATAAGCCGTACCGTCCTGCGCTGCGTAAGCGGTAACACCGGCGGCAAGAAACAGAAACACGCAAACAATAAACACTGCAAGCTTTTTCATCTTTTTCAACCTCTTTCAAATTTATATATTCATTATACTTTTTTTGTCGGTAAAGTCAATAAATATTGCTGATTATAAAAATAACGGAGAACAAAAATGAAAAATTACAAAAGAACAAAATACACCTGCTATTTCACCTATGTCGCCATGTCGTCGGTTTTCTCTCTGCCGCCCATGCTGTTTGTGACCTTCCATGAAATGTATAAAATTTCATATACGCTGCTCGGCACTCTGCTGCTTGTGAATTTCTGCACGCAGCTTCTTATCGACCTGATTTTCACATTCTTTTCAAAGCACTTCAACATTGCTCTGACAGTGAAAATCATGCCGCTTATCACCTCTGCCGGGCTGGCGATTTATGCCCTTGTGCCCTTGCTTTCGCCGGAAAATGCCGTTTACGGGCTCATCGGCGGAACCATAGTTTTTTCCGTGGCGGCAGGACTGTGCGAGGTACTGTTAAGTCCCATGGTGGCAGCTCTCCCTTCGGAGCACCCCGACAAGGATATGAGCCTGCTCCACTCCCTGTACGGCTGGGGCGTTGTGTCCGTTGTGCTTGTAAGCTCCTTGTATTTTAAGCTTTTCGGCACGGAAAACTGGGCATATCTTGCCATTTTCTGGGCTGTATTGCCGCTTATTTCATCCTTCCTTTTCTTCATTTCCCCGATGCCGGAGATGAACGCGGAGGATGAGAAAAAAGGCGAAAAAAAACGCGGCAGAGCAAAGGGAATTGCCCTGTGCGCGGTCTGCATTTTTCTCGGCAGCAGCTCTGAGAATATAATGACGGGCTGGATTTCAAGCTTTATGGAAAAAGCCCTGCTCATACCGAAATCGGCAGGCGACATTGCCGGTATGGCGGTATTTGCGCTGCTGCTTGCGTTTACAAGAGGGCTTTATGCGAAATTCGGCAAAAACATACTGAAAGCGCTGTTTATCGGTATGTGCGGCGCGGCGATATGCTATTTAACCGTGGGCTTCTCAAATAATGTAATCATCGGCTTTGCCGCCTGCATACTGACGGGGGTTTTCGTTTCAATGCTGTGGCCCGGAACGCTGATTTATCTTGAAGAATCCGTTCCTGCCCCGGGCGTTGCGGCATACGCGCTTATGGCTGCCTGCGGTGACCTCGGCGCGGCATTTGCACCGCAGGCTATGGGCGCAATTGTAGATAAATACGCATTGAGCGAAAAGGCACTTGCCGTATCCGCCGCAACCGGTGAAGCCGCAGACGCTCTCGGGCTGAAATTCGGTATGCTGTGCACGGCTGTTTTTCCCGTTCTCGGCGCAATATGGATAGCTTATATGTTTGCCGAAAGAAAAAAGCAGAATGCAGCCTGATTCTTTTGCACCTCTGAACCGCAATTTTCATGCAGCATAAAGCAAATATGCACGGATAATGCAAAGCCGGGATAGGCTTCAACCTATCCCGTAAAGTCTGTCAATTATTTCATCTATTTCACATTTCAGACCTTCATCGTATTTTTGCGAAAGAAGGTCTGTTTTTTTCTGTATGAGCTGCTGCGTTTTTTTATCTGCGACAGGTATCGGAAGCTTTTCAAGCTGATTTTTCAACACCTTCACCGAGGCAAATTTCTTTTTGAAATAAAAGCCTGCCGCACGGCTGTTGAGCACTGCCATAACATATTTCACGCTCAATCCGTCGATTTGCGGAATAAGTATATTACAGCTATTCAGTGAAAGGCTGCCGCTTTCATCAAACGCCGTTACGGGCTCATCGGCAATAAAACGGTAAAAAAGCTTTTGCGGAGCTCTGTATATTTCCTCCTTTGCCGTTTGCTGAAATTCCTCCGGGCAAAAATCAAGGAAAGCCGAGGGTTCTTTCAACCGGTATTTCATCACATCACTGCCGCGGTAAACCGGCTCAAGCCCGTCCTGCTCACTTTTTATGTGTCCCCCGTTGTTTCCGGTCACAATTCCCAAGGCAAAAACCGCGTTATCTTTAAGATACGCCCTGTTTGGGCTTTCCATGATGTGCAGAATTTTCCTTTCAGCGTCTGTCACATCAAAATCAAAGCGGTTTTCAAAGTGCCTGTTTTTGATTAAAATATGTTCTCTGCCGCCGTTCACCACCCGGCAAGACGCACAGTCTCCCCTGCTGTCCTTTTTTGTCACAAAAGAAACACACGGGCAAAAAACACCGTTAAACACGCCCGAATAGCTGACAAAGGAAAATGATGTTTGTGCAAGAATTTTTCTGATTTTTTCATGTCCCGAAACATTGAAAACCGCCTGCGGAACAACAAAGCATAAAAAGCCATTGTCATTAAGCAGAGAAAGTGCCTTTTCGGTGAACACATCCGCAGATTCCGTGCCTCTTTTCTTTGCTGACAAAAAGCTCATCAAAAGCCTTTCGTTTTCCGCCGTCGAATATTTAACGCCCCACGGCGGATTTCCGATAACAATATCATATTTTTCCGTAACTTCGGTTTTCAGCGTGTCGCATACGCTGATATGTGCGCCTTTAACACCGTTGAGAAAAAGGCTGATTTTCAGTATGACAACGGCGGTTTCGTCAATATCACAGCCGTAAATATTCTCCTGCTGTGCCCCGTTTTTAAGTGCCGTAAGCAGAAAATTTCCCGTTCCGCAGCATGGGTCAAGAATTTTTTTGCCTTTAAAATCCGTTTTCTGAAGCACTGCGGCGCAAAGCGCGTCGGAAACAGCGCACGGAGTATAATATATTCCGCCCCTTTTGCGCGCTCCGAGATTTTTTAAGGAAATATAAAGCAAACCCAGCGTGTCCTCATACGGCACAAAATCAAGCGCAAAATTAAAAATTTCTCCGTCCGATGCTTTTGTTGTGTCAATAAGCTTTTCAATAAGTCCGTCCGCTTCTCCGACAGACAGCTTTTTGTTTATAAAATCCGTTATCAGATTGCCTGTCTTTTTCGTTAAAAACCGGAGCGCAACATTGGCAACAACATTTCCGATATGCTCACCGTTATAAACCGAAAGCATTTTTTGAACGGTTTTCACATTCTTCTCATTTTCGATATAGTCGCCGTAAAGCGCGTTTCCCGACACTCTGCTTTTGTTTCGTCTGCGCCTGAGCAAACCGCCGGACTCTACTTCGCTTTTTACGCCGTTTTCATCAAAAAGGAGCGGTTCGGTTGATACGGTGCTGATTTTTCCGAGGCGAACCCAGTTAAGCGCGGTAGCCTTACTTATACCCAGTATTTCGCAAAGTCCGTTTATATCAATCACCGTATCGCCTCTTTTATCTGTAAATTACTTTTCCGTCAAATTCCACCGCCGCGTTTACTCCCTGCGGAATACCGACGGTCAATGTGTCGCTTTTTCTGTCAACCGAAACGGAAATCCTTCCCCTGTCTGTGGTTATAAAGCCTGAGACATTGCCCGTAACGCCGTTTGTTTTCGGTGCTATTACAATGCTGTCAAAGCCTGCGCCTGTGCGCTTTATGCCTAAAATATCATAGAAAAGAACCTTCACAACACTGCCGAACATGGGGTGAGACATGGAGCGCGGCTCTTTCCATTCTTCCCAGAGGGTTGTTGCCCCGTTTTTCATCATATATCCGAAGGACGGATAGCTTTCCCCGGACAGCAGCGTTACCGCATCGTCAAAATATCCGTATTTCATAAGCATCTTCGGCACAAGGTCGGTTCCGAAAATTCCGGTGTCAACGCCCTTTTCCCTGACGGAACGCACAAGAGAAGCAACCGTTTTTTCGTCACCCAGACCTATGTCGAGTGCAAAGGCGTTCGCGCCGTTTTTGTTTTCGGCATAGTCCCCTGTCTCACTGTCAAAATAATTTTTATTTATGGCATTTACCTTCCTTTCACGCAGCTCGGAAAGAAAGGCGTTTTTATCGGTTCTGCCGATAATTTCGCTCATTTCAAGCATCCTGTCAATGGTTCTGACATAGAAATAATTGTTGACAAAGGACGCGGGTATTTCGGGTCTCGTGCCGTGAACCTCATGCGGCGCGCACCAGTCGCCTAAACACCATTCGCCCGGTTGGTCGGAAACTACAAGGTCATTTTCGCTATGCGCCTCAAGATAATCAAAATAATGCAGCATATTGTCAAAATATTTTGCAAACGGCTTTTCATCGCCGTACATCTGATAGAAAACATATGGCACTTCCGCAATGGCGCAGCCCCAGCCGCCCGGTCCGCCGCCGCTTCTGACATAAGGTGCGGTATACTGGATATGGCCGGAATTTACATCCTGACTGTCGGCAATATCCTCCATCCATTTCAGATACAGTCTTTTGCTGTCAATGGTCAGCATGGCACTTTCACACACAAGCTGTCCGTCCCCCGTATATCCCCTGCGCTCAATGTGCGGGCAATCGGACGGAATACCCATGTGAATATTGCAAAGCTGTGTTCTCACATATGCATTATATATCCAGTTCAGCACGGGATTTTCACATTCAAACGCCGAGGTTACGGCAATATCGGCATGAATAACCTCACAGCGCACATTTTCAGCTCCGGCACTGATTTTTATGTAACGGAAGCCCTGCCATGTGAACAGCAGCTTATAGTCTCTGTCCGTTCCGTCACATATGTATTCCGAGGACTGATAATGAGACATTTTTTCGTCAACATCGTTTCCGTTGAGCATTTCTCCGACGGTAACGGTGATTTTTTTACCTCTTACGGGACAGTTGAAAACAACTCTGCCGGTGATATTTTCTCCGGCATCATAAACGGTATATTCCCTGTTTTCAAAAAGCTTTTCACATTTCGCAAGGCGAATAACACGGTCATTGGGACAATCCTGTATATAAAATTCGGTTTGCGGCATATGGTAAACCGCTGTGTTTTTCCATTCGGAATCGTCAAAATCCACCGCTAACCATGACCCGTCATAGCAGTGCTTCGTATAGTCCTGCTTTTCACCGCAGGTAAAATTATATTCCGTTACAGGGGAATCGCTCCATTTTATGCCGGTGTCGCTGAAAATCTCCTTTTCACCGCAGCTTATTTTATAGCAGAAAACGCATTTGTCCGAATACATTTTGTACCACATCGGACCGACGGCGGCGCAAACCGTGTTAACTCCGGGGACAACAAAATCCGTTATATCATATTTCATGCAGTAAACACGGCTGTTCATTTTTTCACCGAAATTTTCGGCGTTATAACAGCCGTCATAACCGTGATAAAAGCTTGTAACCGGCGCAAAAACATCGCCGGACACTTTTTTTCCATTAATAAACAATCTGAAAACTCCGAGACCGCATACCGTAATTTCCGTTTTTTCGTTTCCGCCTGCCGTGAACAGCCCTCTGAACAGGGGTGAAACACAGACCTCCGACGGCGCAACAAACACCGCCCTGCCGAACAGCTCTTCATGCTTCATAAATTTATACCTCCGTGCTTGATAAAAATATTATATTCCCTGCGGCACAATATTTCAATTGTTGTTGCAATTATTTTTTTCATATGGTAATATATATCTGCGACTCAGTTGAATATTTTTGCTCCCGAGTGAGCACTTTTACTTATGTAAAAGTGCACGCTCTATTTTGCTTGCTTGGGAGCTAAGTAAACTGAGTCGCGTCAGCGGAGCCTGCATTTTTCGTGCGCAGCTTCGGCTGCGCATTTTTTTATTTTATCGGAGGAAAAAAATGGAGCTTATCTATACTATTCGCTATGAAAAAGACGAATTTGGCAGAATTGATGTTCCGTCTGCCATATTCAGTCTGAGCGATGATGTGTATGAACATTGCGACTTTTTGTGTGAGGAATACCGCAAAAGGGTTGAACTCGACGCAAAAATCAAAAGATTTATCCGTGCATCTAAAAATCTTTCATATATAATTGAAACAGATATGGATATTTATAAATACACAACCATGTATAAATCCGTTTTTTACTGTGAAAGAGCATTTCGTCTGCAATTCGTCGAAAGTTGGCTGTCAGATTTGCTGAATGTGTCCGACTATATTAAAATAATCGACGCCCGCGCCGAATTTACGCTGAATACGGAACTGTAATCTTTCAAACACAGGGACGGTTCTCTGTTTGACTAATGTTCCCTTTTAATCTTACTGTTGTAGATAAGGTAAACGCCTCATTATAGAGAAAAAACTGTAACGGTTAACTTTGGCACCGCTAAACATAAAAGTAAATATACGCAGATATTACCGCTTCGGTTTTCGTATTATCCGAAAAAGTTCAATTAAACTGAAAATCAACTGATTTTTTCTGTAAAAATTCCGCCCCGTTTACACGGGGCGGAAAACATTAAAATTTAATTATTTATACATCGGTCTTGCAACATAGGATGTATGAAGAACCTCATGTGCAGTGTGGCTGCCGGGCTCGCCGAAGAACTCTTCATAAGCCGCTTTAACAGCCGGGCTGTCGTGTGATTTTCTTAAGGGCATTGCTTCATCCTGTGCATAAAGGGCTGCCGCTCTCTTTGCCGCAAGGTTTCCGAAGTTGTGCTCAACTGCGGGCTGAACGGGCTGACCGCCGCCGTTGATGCAGCCGCCGGGGCAGCACATGATTTCGATGAACTGATAATCTGCCTCACCGGCTCTTACCTTGTCCATGATAATCTTTGCGTTCTTAAGTCCGCTTGCAATAGCAACCTTAACGGTAAGACCCGCTACCTCGTAGCTGGCCTCCTTAACGCCTTCAAGTCCTCTTACATCCGTGAACTCAAGAGCGGCAAGGGTTTCGCCTGTAAGCTTTTCAACCGCTGTACGCAGAGCCGCTTCCATAACGCCGCCGGTAGTACCGAAGATAACCGCCGCGCCGGTGCTTTCGCCGAGAAGCTCATCGAACTTTTCATCCTCAAGGTCGTTAAAGCGGATACCTGCGCCGTCAATAAGTCTGCCGAGCTCACGCGTGGTGAGAGCAATGTCAACATCGGCAACGCCTGCCGCGTTCTGGTCATCTCTGCCCACCTCAAACTTCTTCGCGGTGCAGGGCATAATGCTTACAACAACAATGTTCTCAATGCCCATCTTCTTTGCGTACCATGTTTTAACGGTTGCGCCGAACATCTGCTGGGGTGACTTGCAGGTTGAAAGATGGTCAAGCTGATCCGGATAATAATATTCACAATATTTAATCCAGCCGGGTGAGCAGGATGTAATCATCGGAAGCGTGCCGCCCTTTGTGATTCTTTCAAGCAGCTCGTTTGATTCTTCAAGAATTGTAAGGTCAGCCGCAAAATCGGTATCAAATACCTTGTCGAAGCCGAGTCTTCTTAAAGCCGCAACCATCTTGCCTTCCACATTCGTGCCTACGGGATTGCCAAAGCATTCACCGAGGGTAACGCGGATTGAAGGAGCGGTCTGAACAACAACAAACTTTTCGGGGTCGTTGATCGCAGCGATAACCTTATCGGTATCGTCCTTTTCTTTCAAAGCGCCCGTGGGACAGTGAACAATGCACTGACCGCAGGATACGCAGGAAACATCAGCAAGATTCTTTTCAAACGCACAACTGATCTGTGTGTCAAAGCCTCTCGCGTTTGCGCCGATAATGCCGAGACCCTGTTCGTTACAGGCGGCAACACAGCGGCGGCAAAGCACGCACTTGCTGTTATCTCTTATCATGTGCGCGGCAGAGTCGTCAAATGTGAACGCAGGCATTGCGCCCTTGAAATAATCGGCATCCGCAACGCCGTAATCCTTGCAAAGCTTCTGAAGCTCGCAGTTTCCGCTTCTCACGCAGGAAAGGCATTCCTTGCGGTGGTTGGAGAGAACAAGCTCAAGGGTGTGACGGCGGGATTTTCTCACCTTTTCGGTGTTGGTGAATACTTCCATGCCCTCGTTTACGGGGTAAACGCAGGCGGTAACAAGGGAGCGTGCTCCCTTAACCTCAACAACGCAGATACGGCACGCGCCGATTTCGTTGATGTCCTTGAGATAGCAAAGGGTGGGGATTTCGATGCCCGCATATCTTGCCGCTTCAAGGATTGATATTCCGTTCGGTACACTCAGCGGTGTTCCGTTAATTTTAATATTTACCATTTCCATATAAACTGACCGCCTTTCTTAACCTCTGCTTATAGCGCCGAACTTACAGCCTGCCATACAGGCTCCGCACTTGATACATTTATCGGTATCAATCGTGTGTGCCTCTTTGACCTTGCCGCTGATTGCGTTAACGGGGCAGTTTCTCGCACAGAGAGTACAGCCCTTGCACTTGTCGGCGTCAATCTTGTAAGTAAGGAGAGCCTTGCAGACACCTGCCGGGCACTTCTTGTCAATAACATGTGCATCATATTCGTTGCGGAAGAAACGAAGAGTTGCAAGCACGGGGTTGGGAGCTGTCTGACCCAGACCGCAAAGTGAGCTCTGCTTGATGTGGTCGGCAAGCTCTTCAAGCTTTTCAATATCCGCCTGTGTGCCTGTGCCGGAGGTAATCTTGTCAAGGATTTCCTTCATTCTGTTAGTACCGATACGGCAGGGAGCGCATTTACCGCAGGACTCGTCAACCGTGAAGGTAAGGAAGAACTTTGCTATATCAACCATGCAGGTGTCCTCATCCATAACGATAAGTCCGCCGGAGCCCATCATGCAGCCGATGCTGGTAAGGTTGTCATAGTCAATTTCGGTATCAATAAGAGCTGCCGGGATGCAGCCGCCGGAGGGACCGCCCGTCTGCGCAGCCTTGAACTGCTTTCCGTTGGGGATGCCGCCGCCGATAACATCAATAACCTCGCGCAGGGTTGTGCCCATGGGAATTTCAACAAGACCGGTGTTGTTTATCTTACCGCCGAGAGCAAACACCTTTGTGCCCTTGCTTCTCTCTGTACCCATGGAAGCGAACCATTCTGCACCCTTGAGAATAATCTGAGCGATATTTGCAAATGTTTCAACATTGTTTTCCGTTGTGGGCTTTGCGAACAGACCCTTAACTGCCGGATAAGGCGGACGGGGACGGGGCTCGCCTCTGTTGCCCTCAATGCTGGTCATAAGAGCGGTTTCCTCACCGCATACGAATGCGCCCGCACCAAGACGGATGTGAAGGTCAAAGTCGAAGCCGGAGCCGAAAATATTCTTGCCTAAAAGACCGAGCTCCTTCGCCTGTGCGATGGCGATTTCAAGTCTTCTTACAGCGATGGGATATTCCGCACGGACATAGATATAACCCTCTGTTGCGCCGGTGGCGTAACCGCAGATCGTCATTGCTTCAACGATACAGTGGGGGTCGCCTTCAAGAACGGATCTGTCCATGAATGCACCGGGGTCGCCCTCGTCTGCATTACATACAACATACTTCTGGTCTGCCTTGTTTGCCGCGGTGAAGCTCCACTTTCTGCCGGTGGGGAAGCCGCCGCCGCCTCTGCCGCGAAGACCGGAATCCATAACGCACTTGATAACATCGTCGGAGCTCATACCGGTGAGAACCTTGCCGAGAGCCTTATAACCGTCCATTGCGATGTATTCTTCAATGCTTTCAGGATTGATAACACCGCAGTTCCGCAGCGCAACTCTCTTCTGCGCCTTATAGAAGTCTGACTTTGCAAGCGTGCCGTAACCGCCGTCTGTCTGATCGGGTTTATAATTGTATACATATTCTTCAACAACCTTGCCGCCCTTAAGGTGCTCTTCAACAACTCTCTGCGCCTTTTCGGGTGTCATCTTAACATATGTTACCTTTTCCTTACCTGCTTCATAAACCTCAACAACAGGCTCAAACTGGCAGATACCGATACAGCCGGTCTGCTTAACAGTAACATTGGAAAGGTCCTTTGCGCCATCCGTGAGCGTATCGTAAACAGGCTTTGCGCCTGCCGCGATACCGCAGGTTGCCATACCTACAACCACACGAACATCGCCGCTGCCTTCGGGAAGGACGATGCTGTCCTTCACTTTATCTTGAATCGCTGCAAGCTCAGCTAATGATTTCATTGCATTTTATTCCCTTCTGATTATTTTACAGTTTGTTATCAGTTATATTTTGCGAGTATTCCGGCAACCTCTTCGGGCTTTACTCTGCCGTATACATCCTCATTGACCGTGAAAACGGGAGCAAGACCGCAGGCACCTACACAGCGGCATTCTTCAATTGAGAATTTTCCGTCCATAGTGCATTCGCCGGGTTCAATTCCGAGAATCTCACAAATTTTATCGAGAACCTGCTGTGAGCCCTTAACATAACAGGCTGTGCCGAGACAAACGGAAATATTGTATTTTCCTTTGGGTGAAAGCGCAAACTGCGCATAGAATGTGGATACACCGTAAACCTTTTCAAGCGGTACATCCATACCCTCGGCTATCATCTTCTGTACCTCAAACGGAAGATAACCGTAAATGTCCTGTGCCTTCTGCATAACTGTCATGAGAAGGTGCTTGTCGTGCTTGCTTTCATTTATGCAGGCGCGAAGCTGTTCTTCCTGTTCCGGTGTTCCCGAGAAGGGGATTTTGCTAATTTTTTTCAGCATTCAGCTTTTCCTCCTGAAAGATTTCTTAATGTACGCGAAAGCCGCCGCATACATTTTCAGCTTATTATACCATATCAATCTTGAAATTTCCACAGTAAAATACAGGTTTTTTTAAAAATTTTGCCGAATTATATCAATTATATTTATGTATTGCCGCCGAAAAACAGATATGCACACTTTTTCACAAAAAAAGTGACCGTATGCCACTGAAAAAATACATATTTTACTATTGACTTTTTCAGTCATATCATATATAATCTGTGCATACACTTTAGCAGATAAAAGCTTTAAAGTGTTAAATCGTTAAAAGGAGTGCATCAAAATGGTAAAATGGATAACAATTGCGGCTTATGTAGTTCTTCTTGTAGCCGTAGGCATCGTAACAGGCAGAAAATCAAAAAGCATTGCCGACCTCACGGTAGGCGGCAGAAACGCCGGCGCATGGCTCTCGGCTATGAGCTACGGCGCGGCTTATTTCTCGGCTGTTATGTTTGTCGGCTATGCCGGCAGCACGGGTTATTCGTTCGGTCTGTGGGGCATTCTCGCAGGTCTCGGAAATGCGGTTTTCGGCTCATACTTCGCGTGGAAGGTACTTGCAAGAAGAACCAGACGGCTGTCGCATGAGCTTGATATAAAGACAATGCCGCAGATATTTGAAAAATGCTACGGCAGTGAAAAAATGAAAATTTTCTCCTGCATTGTAATATTCGTTTTCATGGTTCCGTATTCAGCATCCGTTTACAAGGGGCTCGGCTCTGTTTCAAAGGTTCTTCTGGGTATTGACGATACCGCATTTATGATTATAATAGCAGTATTGGCAATTGTTCTTCTGCTTTTGGGCGGCTACCTTGTTCAGGCAAGGGCGGACTTTATTCAGGGCATTATTATGATGATAGGCGTTTCACTTCTTATCTTCTTCGTTATCAGAAGTGATAAGGTCGGCGGCGCGGCAGGACTTGTTGAATACGCAAAAAGTGCCGAGGGACTTCCGCAGCTTGGCGCGTCACAGTGGCTCGCGCTTATGTCCACCGTGCTTATGACAAGCTTCGGCACATGGGGACTTCCGCAGATGGTTTCCAAATATTTCGGCATACGCGACGACGGACAGGCAAAAAGAGGCATCACCATTTCCACGATATTCGGCTTTCTCGTTGCAGGCGGCGGATATTTCATAGGTTCTCTGTGCCACAGATTTTACACCGAGGCGGATTTTGCCGCCATGTCAGACAGTCACGGCAGCACCTTCAAGGATTTCATCGTTCCATATATGCTTAACGACTCCAAAATTCCCGAGGTGCTTTTGGGTGTGGTTATCGTTCTTCTGCTTGCGGCATCAATTTCCACCCTTTGTTCTGTCACACTGACGGCGTGCAGTGCCCTGTCTCTTGACTTTATTAAAGGCACTGTCAAAAAAGAAATGAGCGAAAAGAGCGCGAAAATACTTATGAAGGCTCTGTGCGTTGTATTTGTTATTGTTTCTTATGTTGTGGCAAACAGCAACACACCCATTCTTGACATGATGAGCTATTCATGGGGCATCATTTCCGGTTCATTCTTCGCGCCTTATCTTTGCAGCCTTTACAGCAAAAAGCTTTCCAAGGGCGGTGCATGGGCAGGCATTCTTACGGGATTTTTCACCGCGCTCATCCCTGCGGTTTCCAAAATAATAACCATGTTCGGCGTGACGAACAACGCAGTGGTTTCCCTTGCAGGCAAGGGTCCGCACTTTGCGTGTCTTGCCATGGTGCTTTCCCTTGCGGTATGCGCAGTATGTGCGGCAGCGGGAAAAGGTACGGTTTCACAGGAAAATAAATAATCGGGCGCACAGCCCGGGAGTGAGGAAATAAATGAAGGAATTAATGTTGGGCAACGAAGCGGTTGCAAGAGGTTTGTATGAAGCAGGAGTGCTGGTTGTCAGCTCCTATCCCGGCACACCCAGCACGGAAATCACGGAAAACGCGGCAAAATACGATGAAATGAAATGCGAATGGGCACCGAATGAAAAGGTGGCTTGTGAGGTAGCCTCCGGCGCAAGCATAGCCGGTGCAAGAGCCTTCTGCGGCATGAAGCACGTGGGACTGAATGTTGCCGCAGACCCGATTTACACAATGTCTTACATCGGCACAAACGGCGGCATGGTGCTTGCCGTGGCAGACGACCCCGGTATGCACTCATCGCAGAACGAGCAGGATTCGAGAAATCATGCCATCGGCGCAAAAATTCCCATGCTGGAGCCGTCAGACAGCGCGGAATGCAAGGAATTTACAAAAATCGCATATGAATTAAGTGAAAAATTCGATAC
The DNA here is from genome assembly GCA_024404055.1 of Clostridia bacterium. Lineage (GTDB taxonomy): Bacteria > Bacillota > Clostridia > Oscillospirales > Acutalibacteraceae > UBA6857. The sequence goes on from JAKSQS010000010.1 coordinate 13,390, forward strand.
CCCGTTCATGCTGCGGCTTACAACGAGAATTGCACACTCCCGTTCTCTTGTTGAGCTTTGCGACAGAAAAGAGGCTGCACTGCGCGAAATTAAACACGACCCGGCAAAAAATGTTATGCTGCCTGCCTTCGCCCGTCCGCGCCATGTTCATGTGGAGCAGCGCATGGCAGACCTTGCGGAATATGCGGAAACAAGCGAGCTGAACACCGTTGAGAAATTCAGCGATGAAATCGGCGTTATCGCTTCCGGCGCGTGCTATCAGTATGCTAAAGAGGCTCTCGGAGATAAAGCGTCTTATCTTAAATTAGGCATGGTCAACCCCCTGCCGGTCAGACTGATAAAGGATTTTGCGGCAAGCGTGAAAAAGCTTTATGTTATTGAAGAGCTTGACCCGGTAATTGAAAATCACTGCAAAAAGAACGGCATTGAGGTCACAGGTAAAGAGGTATTCTCCATGTGCGGCGAATTTTCACAGAGAACAGTCGCCTCCGTCATTCTCGGCAAAACAGCCGAAAGCACCGCGCTTGACGAGCCGATGCCCGTCCGTCCTCCTGCAATGTGCTGCGGCTGTCCGCACAGAGGACTTTTCTATGCGCTGAAAAAGCTCAAGTTATATGTAAGCGGCGACATCGGCTGCTACACGCTGGGCGCGTCCGCTCCCCTTTCCATGATGGATAACTGCATATGCATGGGCGCTTCCGTTTCCGCCCTGCACGGCATAAATCTTGCAAGGGGTGAAGAGCAGGAGAAAAAGAGCGTTGCCGTTATAGGCGACTCCACATTTATCCACTCCGGCATCACGGGTCTTATCAATATTGCTTATAACGCCACAAATTCCGTTGTTATTATTCTTGATAACTCAATAACCGGCATGACCGGACACCAGCAGAACCCCACAACGGGTAAAAACATCAAGGGCGAGCCCGCAATTGCCGTTGACCTTGAGGCACTGTGCCGCAGTGTTGGAATAGACGATGTACGCGTAACCGACCCGTATGATATTGACGCAACGGTTGACACCGTAAAAGCCGCCCTTGAGCATAACGGTCCGTCGGTGGTTATTTCACGCCGTCCCTGTGCTCTTCTCAAATATGTCAAGCACAATCCGCCTCTTAAAATCAATGCTGATAAATGCATAGGCTGCAAGGCGTGCCTGACGATCGGCTGTCCGGCAATCAGCGTAAAAAACGGCAAGGCGGTTATAGATGCAACACAGTGTGTCGGCTGCGGCGTTTGCAGCGGACTTTGCAGGAAAGGGGCTATTGATGATGACTGATAATAAATCCATCCTTATCGTTGGTGTCGGCGGACAGGGTACACTGCTTGCAAGCCGTATACTCGGCAAAGCTCTCACGAGCCTTGATTACGATGTAAAGGTGAGCGAGGTTCACGGCATGAGCCAGCGCGGTGGCAGCGTTGAAACCTATGTCAAATACGGCGAAAAGGTTTTCTCCCCCATTATCAAGGAGGGTGAAGCAGATATTATACTTTCCTTTGAGCTGCTGGAGGCGGCACGGTATCTGCCGTTTTTGAAAATCGGCGGAAAAGTGATCGTAAACACACAGAAGATAGACCCCATGTCCGTAGTAACGGGCAAAGCGGAATATCCTTCGCTTCTTGAAGAAAAAATCATTGCCAAGGGCGCAGAGCTTACCTGCGTGGATGCGCTTGCGCTTGCAAAGCAGGCAGGCAGCGTTAAGGCTGTCAACATCGTGTTGATAGGCGTTATGGCTTCACACAGTGAAATCGAAAAACAGGTATGGCTTGATGCAGTGGTTTCAACCGTTCCCGAAAAGTTCAGAGAGCTTAACATAAAAGCATTTGAGCTCGGCTACGGCAGTGCGAAATAATGGCAGATACACCGTTTATGCGCCTTGAGGCGCTTATAGGAAAAGAACAGGCGGACTCTCTTAAAAATAAGAGAGTCGCCGTTTTCGGTATAGGCGGAGTAGGCTCGTATACCGTGGAGGCACTTGCCCGAAGCGGTATAGGAAGCCTTTTTCTCGTTGATAACGATACCGTAAGCATATCTAATATCAACCGTCAGCTTATAGCCGACTTTAACACCGTGGGGCAGAAAAAAACCTCTGCCGCAAAGCAGAGAATCCTTTCAATAAATCCTGCGGCAGAGGTTGAGGAATGTAATCTTTTCTTTTCGCCCGATAATTCGGACGAAATAGATTTTACAAGGTTCGATTATGTTGTGGATGCCATCGACTCCGTAACGGGAAAAATCGAGCTTGTTATGAAAGCAGCCGGTGCGGGAGTTCCCGTAATCAGTTGTATGGGCACGGGCAACAAGCTTGACCCTACGCGCTTTGAGGTTGCGGATATATATAAAACAAGCGTCTGTCCCCTTGCCCGGGTCATGCGCCGTGAGCTGAAAAACAGAGGCATCAAAAAGCTGAAGGTCGTATATTCAAAGGAAGAGGCAATAACGCCGCTTTCCGACACGGGGGAAAACGGGAAAAGAAGTCCTGCCCCGGCAAGCTGTGCCTTTGTTCCCTCCGTCGCAGGGCTTATCATCGCGGGCGAGGTTGTCAAAGACCTGATAAAAACGGAGGGAAAGATATGACTCTGACTCACGCGGCATTTTTGATTTTCGTGTGCTCCGTTGCCGCTTCCTACGGCTGGGGTATGCGCGGCGCGGTGATAGGCGGCGAAAAAGGCGCACTTCTCCCCGGCGCACTGATTGGCATGAGTATTGCGCTGTTTTCCGGCATAGATGCCCTGCGGGATAACTGGCAGCTTTATGCGGCTGCCGGGGCTCTTGCCATGGGCTACGGCGGCTTTGAGCCGTATGCGCAGACGGCGGATTTTATGCTGCACGACAGTGCGCCGTATGCAAGCATGAAAAAGTGCTTTGCCGGACTTTTCATAAAGGGCGCAAACTGGTTCGGCATTGCGGCAGGTATTTTTTCGTTAAGCCTCGGCGCGTTGAGCGGAAAATACTATAAAACCGCAGACATCATAATACTTTTTGCCCTTATACCGTTTATTCAGCTTCTCGGAATAAAAATATTCAACAAGCCGTTCGACAGAAAAAACGGCGTTTTTCCGAAAATATATTTTTCACGCGGAAGCCGTGAGGAATGGGGCGGAAATCTGCTTACAATGCTTGCGGTTTTCGCGCTTGCGGCAATAAGAAAGGATTTTGTCACACTTATTTTTGTTCTGACCGGCATTGTTTTCGGCGGAGTAGGCTGGTTCTTCTCCATGTGGCTGTGCCATAAAGCGTCAAAAATGAAAAAGCGCTATGTTGACAGCTGGAAAATCATGGAATTTGCTTACGGTGCCGTCGGAGGACTTGCGTTTTCAGTCTGCTTTGCGCTGAATTACGGCAGAATTTCCGCGGCATACAGCGGCGTTTATACCGTAACGGCAAACGGAATAAAGGGAGCTGATTTTCTTGCGTGGGCGGCATTTGCCATTGTTATCATAATGGCGATACAGTATCCCCTTGAAAAGAAAACAAACGAAAAAACACAGCGTGCGCTTGAGCTTACGGAAAGAGCGGTTTATTATTCCCTGCTGCTTTGCCTGTGCGTTTTGGGCAACATGAAGGCAGCAAGGCTGACCGTTTTTCCCGTTATACTGTGGGTACTTTATGAAGAAAACGCCTTTGACGGCAGAATAACGGTGCTTTTTCGCCGCCCTGCCGCCGGAAAGGCTGTGTTGACCGTTCTTTTCGCGCTTTCGGTAATCGGTGAAATATTCATTCCCGGCGGATATACCCCTGTTATGACCATTGTTATGTATACAGCGGCATATATCGTCTCGGATTTGCTTTATTTTGTGCTGAAATTCAGAAAACCCGGTGCTTACTGCACTGTTCACGCATATTTCCTCACCTTAAGCACGGTGCTGATAATTATATTTGTGTAAAATGAGTTGAACAGGACATGGGGACGGTTCTATGTCCTGCTGAACTCTCCCCTGTTTATATCGGTTTTCTTTCAGTATTTGTTCGACGATTCCTTTTGATACATCCGAATCAGTCTGAGGTATAGCTCTTTCGAGTCCAAAGCCGTCAGGACATAGAACCGTCCCCTTGTCTTTCTTTTTCCGACATCATAACAAGAAAAGGCGGAGCTTGTGTTGCCTATCCGACAACGCAAGCTCCGCTGATGTTTTTATCACTCTATTTCACCGAAAAGAGCGATAATTCTTTTATATATCTCTTTGATATAGAACATAAAGTCTTCAAATATTACCATTATCTGATCTAAACTTCCGCCCATTACTTTATCCTCCTTTAATAATTATGATATACGGCCTATTGAAAATGCCAAGTGCACAAATGTATGCACTATGCTGAGTATGAAGCCGAAGAACGGAATATCCTTTTGTGCCTCATAACTGTCACAAAGCGGGCATCTGATTGCGTTTTTCGCTATATCACCAACAGCCTTTGCAGAAATCTCATTTATAGAAGCAACTCTTTCTGTATTTTCGATATCCGCTATCGCTTTATCGGCAATCTTTTGCTGCTTATGATTCATATTTGCAGGAAGAGCCGACCTTACAAGCTTTATTGCCGCTTCTTTGCATGCCGGAATATTTTCATATTCGCATACATCACAAATATAGTCTTCCATGCCGATATGCTCACCGTAAGCGACTTCTTCCAAACCGCAGGTGGGATAATCCTCAATATAGCAGTTTTCCTCGATACATCTGTGCCAGTGATTGCTTTCATCGTAGGTATAGGCTGTATCGAATTTGTGCACATGGAAGTATACATCCACCGTTACGATAATCTCATAGTCTACATAGTTCGTTGCGTCCTTGACCTCGACTTTTACCTCGAAGGGATTATTATCATCCGTCAGGTCGGTTCCCGCAATCTGCAGCTTCAGAACATTGTTCACTATTGATGCTGTTGCAATGCCCTCGGGTACAACTGTCACGGTGCCGAACTTTGCACCTGCGGGAAGCTTATCCTTGAGATCAAGCTCTGCTGTGCTTCCGGCTTTGTTGAGGATCCTGCTGTCAGCCGCTTTCATCTCTTCCGTTGCAGCCGTCTTGTTGACCTTGACCTTAACAGTGATGTTGTCATTCACATTGAAATTCTTTGTATCATCGGGTGTAAACGTTGCGGTGAAGCTCTTCTTTTCAGTCTGTGCATCGCCGTAGGTTTCAAGGCTGTTCCATGTGAACTTACCGGGAACTTCCGCTCCGGTTTTAGCACTCTTCATGGTGCCGACGATAACATCGTCTGAAACTGCGGTGCCGTAGGTAACGGTGACATCTTTCAGCGTATCAACTTCAACATCTGCTTTGATAATCGTGAAGTCTATTGAAATCGTCTGCTCATGAAGTGTGTAGCTTGCCGTATAGTTTCCTGCTTCCACTGCCTCGCTTTTTTCGTTAAGTGAAGAACCTGCTTTTGCTGTGTAGGTTACTTTTGTTAAAGTGGGATCTTCGCCTGTCTCGGTCTTCCAGAGTGCCGCCTGAGCTGCATTGAGTGAGAACGTAACGGGTTTGCCTGTGTAGACAACAGTGGTGCTGGTGCTGTCCTTGCCGTCGGGCTTTTCATTGAGAGTCAGCATAAGAATGTTACCCTCTGTTTTGTTTTCACTTGCAAGATAGCAGGGGAACTCATTTGTGCTGTCACAGGTAGCAACGATTGCATTATCAACCTTGCTGTATGCGAAAACGTGCTTGTGGAACAGTACATCCACAGTCACATCCATCGTGTAGGGGTTGTAGTTTGTTGCATCGTTTACGGGAACTTTAACGGTGAACGTATCGTTTGCATCTGTAATATGACCGCCGTTAACCGTAATATTCAGTTTATTGTTGTTAATAGAAGCTTCAACAATATCACCATTGGATTCAACGGTCACTTCACCGAAGCTTGCCCCCTTCGGAAGCTTGGAAGTGAGATCAAGCTCTGCCGTACTGCCGGCTCTGTTATAGATTTCACAGCTTGCCGCCTTCATTTCATCTGTTGCTCCCGCTTTGGCAACTATTACATTGACGGTAACAGCATTGTTCACCTCATAGTTAAATTGATCATTCGGTATAAAGGTTGCGGTAAGCTCTCTCGTTCCTACATCACCGTAGGTGTCAGGGGCATCGTTCCATGTGAATGTACCCGGAACAGGATTGCCTGTTTCGGCACTAAGCATTGTGCCGGTGATATCAATGTCTTCAACTGTATCACCGTAGGTAACAGGTGCCGTCGGGGTTTCATCGTATCTAACTGCTGTCTTTTCGATCGTGAAATCCCTTGTAATCATCAGACCGTGTAATGTGTAGCTCGCCGTGTAGCTGCCTACATCCACTGCCATGCCGTCAGCGTTAAGGGAAGAACCTTCTTTTGCTGTGTAGGTTACCGGTGCTAAAGTGGGATCTTCGCCTGTTTCGGCTTTCCAGAATGCCGCCTTCGCTGCATTAAGTGAGACTTTGATAGGTGAGCCGGTATATTTCACTTCACAGCTGCCCTTGCCGTCGGGGTTATCGTTGAGGGTACGCATCAGCGCGTTGCCCTCTGTTCCGTTTTCACTTGCGAGGTAGGAGGGGAACTCATTTGTGCTGTCACAGGTCGCAACGATTGCATTATTATCCGTGCTGTATTCGAAATTATGCTCGTGGAAGAGTACATCAACAGATACTGCGAGGGTATAGTCAATGTAGTTCTTTGCATCTGTCACGGAAACATTCACCGTAAACGGATCTTTTTTGTCTTCCTTAGCAATATGCTTGTTGATAATTGTAAGGCTGAGTATGTTTCCATCGATCGAAGCCGATGCAACACCCGAGGAAACTACAGGATTACTGAATTTCGCATTGGTATCGGGTTGGTTTCCGCTCAGGTCGGGAAGCTCGGAAGAAAGATCAATGGTCGTCGTACTGCCCACTCTGTTTGCAATGCTGCCGAGGCTTGCCGCTTTCATTTCCTCAGTAGCTTCATCCTTATTGACCGTCAGAATAACGGCTACATCACTGTTCACATTGAAATTGTGAGTATCTTTGGGCGTGAATTTTGCGAAACGTTCTTTCGTTCCTGCATCGCCGTAGCTTTCACCGCTGTTCCAAGCGAATGATGTTTCAGTGGCTTCAACATCAATTCCGTTGACAGCACTCTTCATGCTTCCCACGATAACGCCATCTGTAACCTCATCGCCGTAGGTGACCGTAGCTGTGGGCTGTTCATTAAACACAACATTCGCCGGGATAATTTTATAAACGACTTCAACGGATCTGCCGCCGATAGAAAGCTCCGCTTTATAAGTGCCGACGATTGTGGGCTGACCTTCTGTCATTTCAACATAACTGCCGTCTTTAAGCTCATAGTACTTGATATAGTTTGTTGCCGTATCCTCATAGCCCGCTTCCCAAGCGGCTGCATAACACTGACAAAGAATCGGATAAGAGGTGTAAGAAATGTTATGTGATTCACCAACAGCACCCTCGGGATAGTCAATTTCTATCATCTTAGGCTGATTTTCACAGAAGCACCCGAAGTCGGTCGTGGAATTACATCTTACATTCAGTGCCCTATTGTTATCCTCTACAGTATCGCTTACATAATTATGCGTGTGGTATATAGGTTTGACGGTATATTCCACGGTGTAATCCTTGAAATTATTGGAGCTGACCTTGAGCTCTGCGGTGAAGGTTTCGCCGTCAGCATCTGTGATATGGTTATCACCCACTGTGAGCTTAAGGTTACCGCTGTCAATAGTCCCGGTCACTTTGCTCAGTGAACAGGTTCCTGCAGTATATGTTGTAGCGGCATAATCTCCGTCCGGTTTTTCAGGTACCTTTTCGGGGTGAGCAAAGCTCGCTGTTTTACCTGCCCTGTTCGGAATTACGATGTTTTCACCGGAAACCGTTCTTGTAAAGTATTCGGGTGCGTCGACCTTGGTAATAGTCCAGTCAATAGTGGTTGTTTCCTCTGCTTCTGTTTCGTCGCCTGCCCAGCAGTAGCGATCCGTGTCGTTGAGCTTGAGCGTTACGGAAGTTGTGCCTACCTCGCTTGCACTTACGCTGCCGCCGTCGATAGACATCAGCTTAAAGTCAAAGCCTACCCATGCAGAGTCTTTATCTATTGTCTGCATCTTTGATACGGGAGCTGAGTCAATGCCGTTTTCGTACTGATACTCTGTAGTAATTGTGGGTAATTCGACAGGTCTCTTTTTGATGTTGACGGTATAATCCGCTTCCGTTGCATTATAGCATTTTGTTTCAGCTATAACAAAGTGCAGTTTAGCCGTTCCGTTTTTAAGCGGTTTCAGAACGCTGCCGTCTATTGTCACGAATTCAGTACCTTTTGAGACAGAGCAGGTTATATCTTTATTTTCTATCTTCGGCTTATATGAATCGGTGGCAGGCAGTGTCGCATCGTAGCCCGGTGTACCTGACTTGTTAACACTTATAAAGGATTTCGGATCAACGGAAGCCTTTAAATCACCGTCCTCATCCATATAGACAGTTGCTGCGGGTGTAGCCAGAGCCAGGTTAGCCTTATTGATTCTGAAATCAACTTTGCCTTCTGTCGTCAGAGTGTTCGTGAACATCGATGACGATTTATATTCAAAACTGAGAGCCACCTTATAGCAGCCATCCGCCGTCTGATTCGGATAATACGGTTTCTGTTTACCGTTGCTGAGCGGTTCGTTTGTCGGGTCGCTTGTAGTATACACAAGCTTAGGTCCTGCGGCAGTTCCGCTCATTCCCCACAAGGTCTGTCCGACGATTTTGTCCCATGCCTCACGGGCAGCACCTACATCGGTGCCGTCGGTGGCAACAACCTTAGGTGCGCTTGTGTTCGTTTTGATTGACGTGGTTGCTTTAATATCCTTTTCTCTGCCGTTAAATGTATCCTTGTTATCATTTTTGACAGTATATTGAACCACGCCGGGGCAGTTGAGACAATATACATTTATGTAGGAACCTCTTGCATATTCAGCAGTATCTCTGTCTACGAATTGATGAGCATGTATATATTTGGTTTCAAAGAAATAATTATCCAACTTGTCATCCTCAGCAATAGCGCAGTTGATACAGTGTGCCTCAATTCCGATCGTATTTACGGTTGTACCGTCTTCCTCATACTTTGTAAAGGTCTTATACATAAATGAATGGTGTACGGTCTTGAAGCTGATATATTTTGCCGTTGTGGGGAAGGTAGGTTCAAGCTTGCCATCTGCACCGTTTACATACTTACTGTTCGGAGTAGCACCCGCATAGCAATCGGCAAGGTCAAAATCGGAATAGCCGTTTTTACTGTTTTTATTTGTATTTACAAAGGGATTATCAAAAAGCGGAACACTGCTGAGCGCACCGGTGGTGGTACCGTTTCCGCCGACGGCATTGAATTTCACTTCACCTTCAAAAACAATATTGCTCGAATCGATGGCGTATGCGTTTCCGCTGCCCTGAATGTCGATATTTACATTACTTTCCTCCGGAATCTGGAAATTATTTGTGAAATAAACATTTTTTGCAACGACACCGCGGCTATGTACATCGCCCTTTGCACCGTATGCGTTCAAGGTGGCGAAACGTCCTACCTGCAAATAGTCTGTATTAATACCGGCACTCTCCGTTTTACCGGGTGTACCGTTGGCAGTAAAGGTACCGTTGCCTATGCACATCTCGTTTACATCTACGGCAAAGTTTCCTTCGCTTCCGCCGACGCTCTTACCTGCCGTTACCGTGACACTGCCAACGCTTTGGCAATACCGGCTGCCGGATTTGGGCATTTTTATGCCGCTTGCGCCGGTGGGGAAGGCTTCGCTGCCGTTACCGCCGACAAGGGTAAGAGAAGCATCATAATCATCCTTATCGTTGGTACTGCATACCAAAAGGATACAGTTCGCATCCGAAGTTTCGATTGCGGGCTTTGCCGCCTCTTCTTCGGTAGCATTCGAGCCTTTGACCGTAACATGGGCACCTTCTGCGAGAATCATTACGATCTCATTCGAGCCTACCAAAGTAAGATCACTGAGTTGAACATCATCACCGACTATAAAATAACGTCCGCTTAACTCATGAAGCTCGTTAATCGGCCTTTGAACGTACTCAAGATGGCTCGGCTTTTCCTCGGTGCTTACCTCGGTGCTTTCCTCGGTGCTTTCTTCGGTGTTTTCTTCGGTGCTTACCTCGGTATTTTCTTCGGTGGTTACCTCGGTATTTTCTTCGGTGGTTACCTCGGTGTTTTCTTCGGTGGTTACCGGATCGTTATCTTCATCCTCCACTTCAGTCTGCGTGATGAAAGAATCGTTCATAACAAAGGTATAGTTGCTCGGGTTGTCTTGGTTTTCGCTTTCTCTTAACGCCATAGATCCTTCGTGAACATTACCAGTGAATTTTACGTAAGCATAATAATTCGGAATTTTTACGGGAATCGAGTATTCACCCTCCCCGGTCTCAGCTACGGTTATCACGGTGTCTTCGGTTATGGGCGTATAGTAGTATTTTTCGCTTTCTCCGACAAACTTATAGCCCTCGGGCGGTACTGCAAGCTCGCCGCCGCTGACCAAAACAGCTCCACCCACCGAATCGCCATTATCGAGTTTGAAGCTTACGTTATAGGCACAGGGATTGAGACTGACGGAGGATACCTTCACGCCGCTTTCTGTGACAAGCTCTTGATTGTCGTTCAGTATAAGCTTTTCATCGCCGCTGTATAAAGCAAAGCCTGTCTCTTTCAATCTTGAAATTGCCTTGGCACTGATATCCAACCATTTGGCTTTTACCGCGCTGACATTCCCACTCTTCGTAGCAAGAGCAAACTGAACGTCCTTGGCTTTTGCCTGACCATCAATCTTGAGCTTTCCCGTAAGCTCAAGGGCATAGGATCCTATTGAGCTGATATCGATTTTCGCATTGGCATCAAACGTCGCGCTTATTGCCTTGACGGCAGAAGCAGTTGCACTTTTCACGGTAAGCTCGGAGTTGGGGTAAGCTTCCAGTCCACCCGAAAGCATGATTGCAGGTGCCGCTCCTTTTTCAACAATATTCACTTTGGCAGCGTTGTCGTATCCCCCGGCTTCTATACCCTCGTGGATCATCATTGCAGTAACAGCCGCCGGAGCATCCTCTGCCGCCATGCGTTCCACATTGAAAGCACAGTTGTAAAGGTTAAGCGCTGCGTCGCATACGATCGCACTCTTTGAAGACTGAATCGCTTTATCTGCGATATTGACGGTCAGACTGTTTTCTTTTCCGGCTTCTCCGAGGTAAATTACAGATGCAGTGATTGCAGTGGCATTGTTAGTATTTATATTGAGAACATCGTCAGCCCCCGTCTGCGGTATATGGTTGACATAGAACTTGAGATTCGTGTTATCAATAAATGACTGACCGTTAGCAAGGTTCACTGTATTATCGCCGATAACCGTGAGGGTGAATTTCTTCTCCTCACCGACGGTTACAGAAATCAATGGATCCGTAACGATTCCTTTTTTCACGGTGAGAGTCTTGATAGCAAGCTCGTTTACGTCCGATGCTGCTTGAATGACGGTATTTTCAAGCATACCGGCGATGCACACTCCGTTTTTCAGTACGGTAAGTACACCGTCTTCCAGCGTGTAGTCCGTACCCTCTGTTGCCAGCTTAGTAAACTGACCGTCTTCTTTGACAAGTATTGCCAAACCCCAAACGGGATAAAGCACCGTATCGGCAGTGAGGGTTATTTTCACTCCGGCATCATATGTATTACCGTTTTCATCTTTCCACTTTGAAAACGGTAATAGGCTGTTGAAAGTCTGTGATTCCTCTTTCGAGAGTAAAACAGTATTATACGCTTTATCGGTGGCGTTATATACGATCTTCTGCACAACCTCTTTACTATCCGATCGATAGGTCAAAGTGAAATACGGATTATTATCTTCATCAACAGGCATTAAAGTATAAACCTTACCCGCGTTGTCGAGATCAAGTGCGGTATAGATGCTTCCGTCTAATTCCCACGCTTTACCTTCCGGCGCATCGGGCAGTGCAATTGCAACTGCACTGTCGGGGGCTGTGAGCTTTTTAAGATTTGTGCAGTCCTTGAACATATCGGTGACAACGCAGCCTGCTGAAATTTTCCATGCGGAAATATCAAGCGCGCTGACGGTGCTGCCTTCAAAAAGTCCTGTCATATCGGTCACGTTATCCGTGCTGATCTTATCAAGACCGGTAAACTCTTTAACGCCATTAAACCATGATGCCATAGACACGGGTGCTATCGGGGAAGCGACAACGACCTTATCAACTTCTTTATCCGACCAGTTGTCAGCTTCGGAAAGAATGTGTGTATCGTCACCGATGCCGAGAGTGAGTGTCTTTGTTCCTTCATCATAATCCCATGTTATATTTGCGGGATCGGCAATGCTGAACGCAAGCTCTGCCGTTTTGCTGCCGACAACAGCCTGTACCTTATATTTGCCTGGCTCGGTGGGCTTTGTTTCGCCGAGGTTTTCATCGCCTGCGGCATTGGTGTAGGTAATCTTCGGCTCGGTTGCACCGGCATCTTTCCATGTGTTGAGTGCCGTCTCGTCAAAACCGTCCTCGGTGAGAGTGAGGGTGAGCGGAGTTGTGTCGTAGTTCTTGTCACAGCCCACCGTGCAGGTTGCAGTGAGTGTGGCACCGGTTGCATTGTATTCAAATGCGTGGGTGTGAGAAACAGGCATGTCACCTGCAAACGCCGTAAGCCCCGCAAAGGGAACCATACTGAACACCATAAGTGCCGCAAGGAAAACGCTTAAAATTTTCTTTGTCATTTGAATTTTCTCCTTTCAAATTCTGTAAATTATTGTTTATATGCAAAGGGCTTGCGCCCGGGATAAGGTGTCAGCGCGTGCTTGCTCAGGGGGATGACCCCGGCAAAAACGCGAAAAAACCGTCACGCACGCGGGAGGGCTTTTCCCGTGCGTGATGCGGTCTTTGAAAAAAAACGGAATTTTCCCGAAAAAGGGTATAACAATAAAGCCCGACGCAGTAATTACGCCGTGCCGTGCCGTGCCGTGCCGTGCCGTGCCGTGCCGTGCCGTGCCGTGCCGTGCCGT
>JAKSQS010000100.1 GCA_024404055.1 Clostridia bacterium
CTTCAACGATAAGTGCTTCAACCTCGGTTTCAAAGACGAACTTAACGCCGCTTTCTTCTGCGCGGTTTATAAGCATATGCGCGAAGGCTTTTCTGCCCACTGTTATATCGCGTATGGGCTCTTCCGTATAAATATACATCATTTCATCGGTATAAGGACCCACAAAGGAGCAGCAGTGACCTGTATAGCTGCCCTCAGGCAAGGGAAGCCCGGTTTCTTTAAAAAGCTTTACCTCAATGCAGTCTGTTCTGTCGTGGCTGATTTTGTCAAACGCCGATTTTTCATAAACCGTTACATCCGCTCCTGCGTCAGCAAGAATTTTTGCGGCATAAAGTCCGCCGTGTCCCGCTCCGATAATTATTATTTTACTGTTCATTTTTACTTCCTCCGTTTTATTTTTCAAGCAGCTTTATAAGCTCCCCATAGCTTCTTACGGTATATTTCGGCTTGATTTGCTCACTGACGGGAATATCGCCCGGAGCGTACAGGCAGGTGTCTATACCGCTGTTCAGTCCGCCGCGTATATCCGATGTCAGCGAATCGCCGACAATAAGCATTTTTGATTTGTCTTTTTCTTTAATCTGTGAAAGCACGCAGTCAAAAAACTCCTTTTTCGGCTTCTGATGCCCGACAGTATCGGAGATAAACACTCCGTTTATATATTCTGTAAGGCCGCTTTTTTTCAGCCGCTTTTGCTGAATGAAATCCGTGCCGTTGGTGATGATGTAAAGCTCTGCCCCTTTTTCTTGAAGAATGCGCAAGAGCTCCGGTGCGCCGTCAAGCACCGCGCCGCCCTCGCTTAATTTTTGCATATAGGTAAGATTGAGCCTATTCCCGTCTGCGTCTGCCGACAACTGCCTTACGAGCTCACCGAATCTGCCGGGACCTATTTCACTTTTTTCAATTTCGCCTTTTTCAAAGCGTTTCCAGAAACCGATGTTTATTTCGTGATACAGCGAGAGAACCTTTTCGTCACACCGTATCCCGTTTTCATTGAGTACACCGTAAAGCGCGTTTTTTTCGTCCTCGTCAAAATTCAGAAGAGTCATATCGGCATCCAAAAGCAAGACGGTATATTTCAATGCGCGTCACCTCCGCATATCAATTGAATACAATTATTGCATATTTTATGGAAATTAACAAGCTTTTTTTACCTTTTACTATTTATTTTTTTTATTTGATGTGATAAACTAAACTATATATGTAAAAACACGGTAAGGAAAGCCGTCCGCTGTGCGGAGGCTTACGGCAAATGAAATGTACAATGAAGGATTTATTGAAGGAATTGAGCCGGGCGGTCTGATAGACAAGGGCGAGATAAAGCTGCTTATATGCTATCTGCTGAAAAAAACCGACCGTTCCATGAGCAAAACAAGAATAAACGAGATTATGCAGGAAAAAGCCATTGCCAATTATTTTGAAGTCAATCAGGCGATAAGCGAGCTGCTGAAATCGGGAAGGATAACCTCGGATATAGTTGATGAGGATGAAATTATCACTCTTGTTCCGGCATACAGGTTTGAAATTGAGACCATAGAGCAGTCTTTGCCGCGCTCGGTGCGTGAAAAAGCGGTTGCGGGTGCATTGCGGCTGTATGCAAGGGATAAAAGCGAAAACGAAAATGTTGTTGAAATAGAAAAAACGGATTTCGGATACAATGTTACATTTGCAATATGTGACGGCGGTATTGAAATGATGAGGCTGACTGTGTTTGTGGCGGACGAGGGTCAGGCGCAGACAGTGAAAAACAATTTTCTTGAAGACCCGGCAGGCTTATACAGCGATATAATCGCTTCACTGACAATTGAGTAAGGAGAGTATACAGATGAAAAAATTCCTTGTTTTTATTTCCACCGTTCTTATTTTATGCGCGGCGGGCTTCTGGGGTTACATGGAGTTTGTCCGTCCGAAAAATTACGCGGTGTTTGTTTCAAGCATGAAGCACGGTACGGTTACGGTTGAGGGTTATGAAAAAAACGGCAGCGAAAACGATTACAGGGTGGTTGTGCCCAACGGTGATACAATTACGCTGAATATTTCTCCCGAGATTACGGATTCATCCTACTATGTTCTTTCAAGGCTGATTGTCAACGGAGAAAATGTGACAAAAAGCGTTGATATGTTAAGCTATACCACTGAAGTTACTTCAAAGCTTTCCATTATAGCTTATTTCAAATCCTCCGACAGACCGGAGAGTATTGAAACACCCTCAAAGCTTGAAAAAAACATTATTAAGATGAAAAAATATAATTCCGTAAACAAATATCTCGGTTCGGCGGGCGCATACGGCTTGTGTGACCCCTCGGTTATTTATGAGCCGGAAAGCGGATATTACTACTGCTTTGCCTCATACAACAGGGTAAGCCGTTCGACAGACCTTGTAAACTGGGACGATATGGGTACATACCTTAAGCCTCCGGCAGGCGCGACGGATGACGGCATTTTTGATTTCAGCAAAATCGGGAGCGTTGAAAAATGGGCAGAGGAAAACGGCTGCGGCACGGATTATGCCGACAGCTCCGACGAAATGAGCAGAGCACCGCTGTCACCCGAGATAATAAAGGTCGGTGAGACATATTTCCTTTATTTCACGGTTCGTAAAAACAGTACGGACAATACCTCCGCTGTTTTCTGTGTACGCACGGATGACCTTGAAAACGCGGTTGTCACAAACAACTGGGAGGATGCCGGACTTGTTATAGCAAGCGCGAAGGGGGACGGCGTATGCGCGTGTGACCCGAGTGCATTTTTATCGGATGATGACGAGCTGTATATGGCATACGGCGGTTATTTCGGCAGCAGCGGTAAGGCGCAGGGCGGAATTTATCTGCTCGGACTTGACAGCCGCACCGGGTGCATTTCCGATACAAGCGACATCAGTATGCAGGGCGACAGAATATACGGCGGAGAGTTTTACAGCGGCTACTGTATTGCGAAGCCGGGCAAAATCAAAAACGACAGCGATGTTGTTTCCGCCGCGGATGTTATGTATGTTGACGATACGGGACATTATTATATGATTGTTACCTACGGTGTTGAGGGCAGCAGTGAAAGCATAAGAGTGTTCAGAGCGGACGATGTTAAGGGTCCCTACAGAGACATCAACGGTAAAGACGCGAAGACAGACAAAAAGAGAAATCAGCTTGAGGCAGGCACGAAAATCGCCGGAGGCTACACATTCACTTCAAGTGAAAGTGACGGAGTTGAAAATAATGAGCTCGGCAGATGCTCCATAGGCTCACCCTGCCTTATAAAAACAAACAACGGATATGTTATGTTTGCGCATTCGGGAATTTTTGAAAGTGACGCAAAGACATCCCTTGAAATAAGAAAGGTTATATGGGATGAAAACTCATGGCCGCTTCTGAGCCCGGAGACATACAGGGGAGAAAAGGCACAGAAGGTGGATGCTTCCGAAATGTACGGAATATGGGATGTTGTGGTGTTTGATTACAATGCCTGTTCCGATAATATATTCGGCACTGAAAACAACAAATCATTCAAAACAACCGTGTTCCCGGGTGTTGCCATTACCGAAAAGAATATTAAAAACGGCGAAAAGCTCGAAAAGCTTCATTTTTCCTCAGACGGGGATTACAGATTTAAAATAACGATAAATTCAGTTGAATATAAGGTATATGCAGTAACCGCATGGGACAGCGAGCTTTCATGCTCATGTGTTGTGTTTACGGGTATCAGCGAGGACGGAAGCACGGTATGGGGCAAAAAAAGCATATCTTCATCGAAAGCACTTTATACGGATGTGTTTGATTACGCGCTGGAGCTTGCGGATTCCAAGACGAGGGCGGCATATGAAAAGAAATTCAAAAAAATAAGCTCCGCGCCGTCGCAGACGAGAATAAACACACTGGCGGCAAACCTTATTGCCGAATTACTCAAGTAAAACGAAAGGACACGGACTCGTGAGGTGATACAATTGCCTGTACCAAAAGAGAATATAAGAAATTTTTCGATTATAGCACACATTGACCACGGCAAATCAACCCTTGCGGACAGACTGCTTGAGCAGACAAACTCTGTTGCTGTGAGGGATATGACTGCGCAGCTTCTTGACAACATGGAGCTTGAGCGCGAAAGGGGAATAACCATAAAGGCGCACGCCGTAAAGCTTGACTATACGGCGAAGGACGGCAAAGCCTATGTGCTCAACCTTATTGACACCCCCGGTCATGTGGACTTTAACTATGAGGTGTCCCGTTCCCTTGCCGCGTGCGAGGGCGCGATATTGATTGTTGACGCATCACAGGGCGTTGAGGCGCAGACTCTTGCAAATACTTATCTTGCGCTTGACCACGACCTTGAAATCGTTCCCGTAATCAATAAAATTGACCTGCCCGCTGCGGAGCCTGACAGGGTAGCCGCGGAGGTGGAGGATATAATCGGTCTTGATTGCAGTGAAGCACCGAGGGTATCAGCCAAAACGGGCGAAAACATTTCCGATGTGCTTGAACATATCGTAACGGATATTCCGGCTCCGAAGGCAAATGACGATGCGCCGCTCAAGGCACTGATATTCGACTCAGTGTATGACAGCTATCGCGGCGTTATCGTTTATGTGCGTGTTATGCAGGGCACCCTCAAGGCGGGGGAGACCATGCGGATGATGGCAACAGGCGCGGAATTTAATGTGGTTGAGGTGGGATATATGAGAGCCACCTCACTTGAGCCGTGCGACTGCCTTTATGCAGGCGAGGTCGGTTATATAACCGCCTCAATAAAAACGGTGCGTGACGCGAAGGTCGGTGACACGGTGACGAAGGTTCAGCGGCCGGCGGAGGAGGCACTGCCGGGTTACAGAAAGGTTAATCCCATGGTTTTCTGCGGCGTTTACCCGGCTGACGGTGCGGATTATGAAAATCTGCGTGACGCGCTTGAAAAATTACAGCTTAACGATGCCGCGCTGTCCTATGAGCCCGAAACCTCGGGTGCTCTGGGCTTCGGCTTCCGCTGCGGATTTTTAGGGCTGCTTCACCTTGAAATTATACAGGAGAGGCTTGAAAGAGAATACGACCTTGACCTTGTTACAACAGTTCCGAGCGTTATATACAAAATATATATGCGTGACGGCAGTGTGGTTGAAATTGATAATCCCACGCATTATCCCGACCCGGCAAACATAGATTATTGTGAAGAGCCTGTGACGGACGCGCATATTTATTCTCCGGCGGAATATGTCGGCGCGATTATGGATTTGTGTCAGGACAGGCGCGGCACATTTAAAAATATGGATTATATTACCACCGACAGGGTGGATATTCACTATGAGCTGCCGCTCAATGAAATCGTGTATGACTTTTTCGATGCTCTCAAATCCCGTACAAGGGGCTATGCGTCCTTTGATTATGAGGTTAAGGAATACCGCCGTTCACAGCTTGTCAAGCTTGATGTGCTTTTAAACGGCGATATGATAGATGCTTTGAGCTTTATTATCCACAATGACAAGGCGATGGCGAGGGCGAGAAAAATTGCCGAAAAGCTGAAAGATAATATTCCCAGACAGATGTTTGAAATCCCCGTGCAGATAGCCGTCGGCGGCAAGGTTATTGCCCGTGAGACGATCAGAGCAATGCGCAAGGATGTACTTGCCAAATGCTACGGCGGCGATATTACAAGAAAGAAAAAGCTGCTTGAAAAGCAGAAGGAGGGCAAAAAGAGAATGCGCTCCTTCGGCACGGTCGAGGTTCCGCAGGAGGCTTTTATGGCTGTGCTCAAGCTGGATGACAACACATGAAAACGGGACTTTATATTCATGCTCCGTTCTGCAAAAGCAAATGTCCGTATTGCGATTTTTATTCGCTATCGGACATATCTCTTGCAGACGAATATACAAAAAAGGTGATCGGTCTTGTCGCCGAAGGCGGCAGGCTGTTTGATACACTTTATATCGGCGGCGGTACGCCCTCTGTTCTCGGCGGAGAGCGGCTTCAAAAAATAATCTGTGCCGCAAATCTGAGCGAAAACGCGGAAATCACCGTGGAATGCAATCCCTCAAGCGCGGACGAAAAGCTGTTCACGGCACTTGCCGCGGCAGGCGTAAACCGCATTTCCATGGGACTTCAGTCTGCGGTTGAAGAAGAAAGAAAAAGTCTCGGCAGATTGAGCGGAAGGGAACGGGCACATGAAGCGGTTATGCAGTGCCGTAAAGCCGGAATAGAAAATATTTCCCTTGACCTTATGCTCGGCATACCCGGTCAGACCCTCGCTTCACTTGATGAAAGCCTTGATTTCTGCCTTTCTCTCGGAGTGCCGCATATCAGCGCGTATATGCTGAAAATCGAGGAAGGTACGGTGTTTTATAAGCGTGAGTGCGCCGGTGCTCTCCCGCTGCCGGGTGAGGATGAAACCTGTGAGATGTATCTGCATACGGTGAAAACGCTTAAAAAGCACGGGCTTTATCAGTATGAAATATCAAATTTTGCCCGTCCCGGCATGGAGGGCAGGCACAATCTCAATTACTGGGACTGCGGAGAGTATCTCGGCATAGGTCCTGCCGCTCATTCATTTATAAACGGAAAAAGATTTTATTATGAAAGCAGAATAAGGGATTTTCTTAACGGCAAGCCGCCTGTTGATGACGGAACGGGCGGAGACTTTGAAGAATATGTTATGCTGCGCTTAAGGCTTGCTGAGGGCTTGCGCGAAAATGCGGTGAAGGAGCGTTTTCACCGTTCAATTCCGTCAGAATATTATGAAAAAGCCCGTTTTTACGCTTCAAAAGGTCTTGTTAATATTTTTGATGACGGCTTTGCGCTCAATGAAAACGGTTTTTTACTTTCAAATTCCGTTATCGGCAGCTTTCTTACATAAGGAGATAATGACAATATGGAAAAATACGGTCTTGTGCTTGCGGGTGGAGGCGCGAAGGGCGCTTATCAGCTCGGCGCATGGAAAGCAATGAGGGAGCTCGGCATTTCATTTGAAGCCGTAGCCGGTGTTTCAATAGGTTCAATAAACGGTGCGCTTATTGCGGCGGATGATTACGGTACGGCGGTGCGTCTGTGGCAGAATGTGAGCGTTGACAAGGGCGTCAGAATTGAAGGGGAGCTGCCAGACCCCGATAACCTGTTCAGTGTTAAGAATTTCGGAGTGCTGTTAAGAGAATTTGTCAAAAACGGCGGTATCGATGCTTCACCCACGGAGAGTATGCTGCGCGAATTTATCAATGAAGATAAGGTGAGAGCAAGCGGCATTTTTTACGGGCTTGTTACCATACAGCTTTCCGGCGGAATGACACCGAGAGAGCTGACGCTTGACGATATACCGGAGGGTGAGCTTGTTGATTACCTCATGGCATCTGCGCATATTCCCGGGGTGAGCAACATCGGTCCTGAAGGAGAAACATATCTTGACGGCGGACTTTACGACAATGCTCCGTGCAGCTTTTTGAGAAAAAACGGGTATAACCGCCTTATTGTGGTAGATATTTCCTCAGTAAAGGGCTATGCACATTCGCTTGACATAAATAACGCCAATGTCGTTTATATCAGACCGTATGATATTGACGACCTGGGCGCGTCCTTTGATTTTTCTGAGGAAATGACCGAAAAAAGAATGACGCTGGGCTATAAGGATACGAAAAAGGCGTTTTCACTTCTCCTCGGGAACATATTTTATTTTGAACCGGATGTTTTTAAAGCTATGGTTCCCCGTCACGGCGCGGACTGTGTAAAACAGCTTGAGCAGTTTGCCGATAAGCTCGGCGTTGACAGACAGCCTACCTATACCTATGATGAATTTATGGCGGCTTTGCTTGAAAAATATAAAGAAACCTCCATGACTGATGAAGCCGAGGAGGAAGTACCTGTTGATATAAACCCGGAGCCTAAGGCGGAGGGCGTTATGGGCTTGTATTCACAAATAAGAAAAATTTTTACGGCGAAAAAACGCGAGGACAATTTTTCCGAAGCCATTTCAGTGCTTGAGCAGTTCGGAACGGACGCAGTCAGCGTTTGATATAATCAATAAGCGCACCGCGCTCATTCGGCAGCCGCCCGTCCGTAACGGCACTTAAAAGCTTTTCGAGAGCTTCACCGATTTCCCTGCCGGAATAGCCTGCGGACTGCACATCATTTCCGTTCACGGCAAGGTCTTTAAGGCAAAAGCATTGCCGGTGCAGCAGAATTTCCTGCGTTTTAAGGCGAATTGTCTCAAGCTCCTCTGCCCGTCCTTTTGTAAATTCGGGGTTGAGGGCTGCGGTATCGGCTTTATGCACCTCTATGAGCCTGAAAAAGTTTTCTTCACCGAACTGACGCAGCCGCCGCTTTATCAGCTTTTCGCTGTCCGGCAAAGGCGCGTCGTGATGCATGACGAGGGTGCACACCGTTTCAGCCGTTTTTTTGTCCGATTTCAGCCGCGAAAAGGCTTCGGCGGCAAGAGACGCGCTGATTTTGTTATGAGAGTAGTAATGCGCTGTGCCGTTTTCATCAAAGGAGTGCCAGTACGGCTTTCCGCTGTCGG
>JAKSQS010000101.1 GCA_024404055.1 Clostridia bacterium
ATTTTTTCGGTACGGGCTTTCTGAATATTACTTCAATGAACATAAACAGAAGCCTGCCGCCGTCAAGCGCGGGAATGGGGAGAAGATTCATCAGTCCGATATTTATCGTAATAAGTGCCATAATCATAAACAGATAGCTGTAATCCGTTTCCTCAGCAGAGGTCTGCGCCACATCCGCGATAATATCAATCGTGCCTATGGGACCCGAAAGGTCGCTTAAGCCGTATTTGCCGGAAATCATATCAATCAGGCTCAGATAAACCATTCTTGAAAGGGATACCCCGTATTTTGCGGCTCCTGCCATAACATTGAGCACATTTCTCTCTTCACCGAGCACCGTAAAATCGAACACCGTTACGGTGCTCATTTTAACATCCGCACATTCAACCGCTTCCCCGTCGCGTTCCACGGTGAATGACACGGTGTAGTCCCTGTCCTTATCAATTTCGGCTCTCAGCTCATCATTCGTCTTTACCTTAACGCCGTTTACGGCAATTATTATGTCGTTTTCGCGCAGTCCGCCCTTTTTAACGCTCTGCCCCAAATCACTTATGCTGTTATCCTCATTAAAAGCAAAGTTTCCGCCGGTTCTTGTCGCAAAATTCACCTCGGGCAGAATGATTTTTTCACCGTTTCTTTCAACTGTGAACGAATATCTGCCTGTGTTGGCGCGCTGCATAAGAAAGCTTATATCATAATCGGAAAACACGCGCTTTCCGTCTATTTTAAGTATTTTATCGCCGGACTGAATCCCGCCGTCAGCACAGCTTACCGCACCCTCATAAAACTGATTTACCGTGCTTGTTCCGACAAGCTCTCCGCTGCCGATGAACACCACGCAGATTATAAAGCCGAGAATAATATTGAATATTCCGCCTGCCGCAACAATAATTATTCTTTTCCACACCGCCTTGTTGCAGAACGCGCCTTCATCCTCGCTGCTTTCATCCTCACCCTCCATGCTGTTATAGCCGCCTATGGGCAAAAGCCGCAATGTATACTTTGTCACCTTGCCCTGCTTTTTGAATATGGCGGGACCCATACCTATTGCAAACTCGTTCACCTTCACCTTAAACAGCTTTGCAAAAATGAAATGACCGAATTCATGTATAAAAATTATAACGCCGAAAAACAAAACGGCAACAAGAACATACAGTATTTTTGAAAACACTGCCGATGATGTCAATGTAAGTAAATTCAATTCATTATCACCTTTCCGGGGTCAGTTATTAAGCTTTTTTGCTCTTTCGTTTGTGAGGCGTCTGACCTCTCTGTCGGCTTCAAGAACATCCTCAAGGGTAAATCCGTCCTTTTGAGGCACATCGTACAACGCCTGCGAAACAAGCTGTTCAATTTGCAGGAAACGGATTTTTCCCTCTCTGAAAAGTCTGTTAGCCTCCTCATTCGCACTGTTTACGGCGGCAGGATGAAGACCGCCCATGCCGATTGCCTTCCTGCATAAGTTTATGCAGCCGAAGGTCTCATAATCCGGCTCATAAAAGCTTAATTTGCCGATTTTGCATAAATCAAGCTGTCCGACGGGAGACTCATATCTTTCGGGATAGGTCAGCGCGTACTGTATGGGTATGCGCATATCCGGCAGACCCATCTGCGCGATAACGGAATTGTCCGCATATTCTATCATGGAATGAACAATGCTTTCGCGGTGAATAACGACAGACACATCTTCGCTTCTGACATCGAAAAGATGCACCGCCTCAATAAGCTCCAGCCCCTTATTCATCATTGACGCGGAATCCACCGTTATTTTCGCGCCCATGCTCCAGTTCGGGTGGTTTAATGCCTGCTGCACCGTCACTTCCTCAAGCTCTTTTCTTGTTCGCCCGAAAAAAGGACCGCCCGACGCTGTAAGTATTACCCGTTTCAGCTCCTTTTTTGCATTCATTCCCTGAAGACACTGAAAAACAGCGGAATGCTCGCTGTCAACGGGAAGGATGGCTGCACCTGTTAACGCAGCCTGCTTTTTCACAATTTCACCCCCTGCCACAAGTGTTTCCTTGTTCGCAAGGGCAAGGTCGGTACCTTTTATAAGGGTGCAGAGAGTCGGCTCAAGACCTGCCATACCCACAATTGAATTTATAACAATATCGCAGTCCGAAACGGCGCATTCGCACACACCCTCTCTGCCCGAAAGCACCTTAACGGGTAAGTCCGCAACGCGGATTTTAAGCTCACGCGCCGCGCCTTCGCTGAACATGGCAGCCACCGCCGGACGGTATTTTCTGATTTGCTTTTCCATGGTATTCACATCGGTGTTCGCCGCAAGCGCAGCAATCCCGTATCCCATTTTATCCGTAACATCAAGGGATTGGACACCTATTGAACCCGTAGAACCCAAAATGGTTACTGTTTTCATATCCGCTCCGAAATAACGGGAGAGCGGAACTGTACCTTATCGCTCAATTCCGCTCTTATGTCCCGATTTTAATTTAATTAAAGATTTAATACCGTGATAAGTCCGTAAATACAGGGCAGAACAAAAAGGCTGCTGTCAAACCTGTCCATAATTCCGCCGTGTCCCGGGAAGAGCTGGCTGTAATCCTTTATACCGAAATTGCGCTTTATCACAGATGCCGCAAGATCTCCGAAAATGCTTATCACACACAGCACTATCGTTATTATATAAAGATAAACATATTTAAGCCATCCGTATGCCGCAAAAAGGGTTATATCATATATATGCTCCACAATAAGTGAATAAAGCACATATACAATCAGCAGGGCAACGCCCGAAAGAAGCACACCGCCGGCTGCACCCTCAACCGTTTTTTTCGGGCTGATAACGGGACACAGCTTATGCTTGCCGAAGCGTTTGCCGACAAGATACGCAAGTCCGTCCGGTACCCATGAGCAGCCGAAAACAAGCATTACGAAGAAAAATCCCTCCTGCTTGAGATATATGCCGTCATATTTTATGTAAATGTCCCTTATAAGTACAAAACAGGAAAATCCGAATGAAATCCAAAGCGAAGAATAAAGTGCAGTAAGAACATCCACAAATTTTGTCTTTTTGTTCATTGAAACCATGATGAAAAGCACGGCAAGCACATACAGCGGCAGGATAACAAGCAGCGGCAGCTTAAGCCCGTATGAAAACACAAACGGCATAAACGCCGACACACCCATAGTCAGTACATTCAAAAGCTGATTTTTTGATTTGACCGCGTTCATCAGCTCATGTGCCGCCATTGCGGCAACCAGCCCTGTGAGAGCCGTGTAAATCACCCTTGCAAACGGGAACGGCATCCACATAAAAACAAGATAAACCGTCATCAGCGCAAAAATCAGCCACGATGAGGCTGTGCGTTCTCCCCTCTGCTTTTTCTTTCCTTTGCTTTTCGCTTTGGTACTCATAATAAGTTCCTTTTTGACCTTTCGGTATTATATTCCGCCGAAACGGCGGTGACGGTGCGCATAATCCTCAAGAGCCCTGTTCAGCTCCTGCTCATTGAAATCCGGCCACAGAACATCCGAATACCAGAACTCGGAATATGCCGCCTGCCATATGAGAAAATTGGAAAGCCTCTGCTCTCCGCTGGGTCTTATAATCAGGTCGGGGTCGGGCTGACCTGCCGTGTAAAGATAAGAAGCAACTGTATTCTCGGTAATATCGGATGAAATCAGCTCTCCGTTTTTCACTTTTTCGCATAATACCCTTACGGAGTGCGTGATTTCCTCGCGCCCTCCGTAATTCACGGCAATATTCACATAGGTTTTATTATGCTTTGAGCTGCGCTTTTCCACCGTATTGAAGAGCTTCACAATATCATCGTCAAGCCCTTCCCTGTTGCCTATAAAGTGAATGTTGTACCCGGAAGCCTCGTTCTCCGCCTCGCGAAGCTGCATTTCCTTAAGGTACTTTCTTATCAGGTTCATAATGGTCTTAACTTCAAACTCGGGGCGTTTCCAGTTTTCGGTGGAAAAGGCATAAAAGGTCATATATTTTATGCCGAGCCTTGAGGCGTAATCAACTATTCTGCGGAAATTTTCCGCACCTGCCTTGTGCCCCTCGGTTCTTTCAAGACCCCTCTGCTTTGCCCAGCGTCCGTTGCCGTCCATAATAACGGCAATATGCTGCGGCAAAACATCAAAACAGGGAAGCTCATTACTCATATTTCAAGAATTTCCTTCTGCTTCGCATCCTGAATACCGTCAATCTCCTTGATGAAATCATCGGTAATTTTCTGAATTTCCTTTTCCGCGTCCTTCTGGTCGTCCTCGGTAATTTCGGAAGCCTTCTTCATTGCCTTAATCTTGTCAACAGAGTCTCTGCGAATGGTGCGGATTGCAACCTTTGCGCCCTCTGCCGTCTTCTGAACATCCTTTACAAGCTCTTTACGCCTGTCTTCTGTAAGCGGCGGGAAAACAAGTCTTATGCAGATACCGTCATTCTGCGGATTTATGCCGAGGTCAGAAGCAAGTATCGCCTTTTCAATCGCTTTAAGCGCGCTCTTGTCCCACGGCTGTATGGTAAGTATTCTTGCCTCTGTCGTTGCAATGGACGCAAGCTGATTTATCGGTGTCGCCGTGCCGTAATAATCCGCGCTGATTCTGTCAAGCACCTGCGGATTGGCTCTGCCTGCCCTGATGGTTGCATATTCGCTTACAAGAGAATTTATGGTCTTTTTCATTCTCTCCTTGGTAAAATCGTATAATTCCTTCTGTGTCATAGCTCTGTTTCCTTTCTGTATATAAAATTATTCAGCCGTAACAAGAGTGCCGATGTTTTTGCCGCATACCGCGTCAACTATATTGTGCGGATTTGAAAGATTGAAAACAAGAATTTTTATCTTGTTGTCGCGGCAAAGCGATGCCGCCGTGCTGTCCATAACATGGAGGTCTTTCTGTAAAATCTCCGTCGGTGTGAGTGTATCGTATTTCACCGCATCCGGATATTTATTCGGGTCTTTGTCGTAAACGCCGTCCACATTTGTCGCCTTGAAAATGACATCTGCATTTATTTCAGCCGCACGCAGTGCCGCGCCGGTATCTGTTGAGAAAAACGGGTTGCCTGTTCCGCAGCCGAAAATCACAACTCTGCCCTTTTCAAGATGCCTCACCGCCTTGTTGCGGATATAAGGCTCCGCTATCTGCTGCATGGTAATCGCCGTCTGAACCCTTACGGTAACGCCGAGCTGTTCAAGCGAATCCGCCAGTGCAAGAGAGTTCATCGTTGTTGCAAGCATACCCATATGGTCTGCCCTTGTCCTGTCCATTTCTCCGCTTGAGCGGCCTCTCCAGAAATTGCCGCCGCCGACAACAAGACCTATCTGTACGCCCAGGTCAGCACATTCCTTAACCGATTTGCATATGGTATTTACCGTTTCAAAATCAATTCCGTGTCCCTGTTCACCGGCAAGCACCTCACCGCTGAGCTTCAGGAGTATTCTTTTGTATACAGGCTGCATGGCCATCATTCCTCCCCGGAAAATCCGCCGATAAAGCGGACTTCATTTTGTTGAACACCATTGTAGCAGATTTTATCTGCCGTGTAAACATTATTTTGTAAATAAACCCTTCAAATACAAAATAATTCCTTTAATAAATGCCGCAAGCCTTGAAGAAATATCCGACATTCCGTCGCTCAGGCTGCTTTTTGCTTCCTTCCCCGTAAGAGAAGTCAGCTTTCCCGTGAAAAGCTCAAGTGCGGTGAACTGAGGATATTTATCGTTTGTGTAAACCGTAACAGCCCCGTCCTGACCGGCAAGCCATACGATAAGGTCGTTTGCCTCTGTGCCGAATTTATGTCCCACATGCCTGTTATATTTCACAAACCATGTTTTTTCCGGGTACATACAGGTTGACGCGTCAATAATGCCGTCACCCGAAAGATGATTATGCTTTTTATTTTTGCATACGGGTGATGCAGCGGTATAGCCATCACCGAGTGTCTTTCCCCTGTCCGCGCAGGTTGCGCCGCCGCTTTCAAGGGCTGTTTCTATCAGACAGTCAGTCTGCGCTAAAGAGGTGGGAACCGCCGGGAAGCCCACAAAGCCGTAGGACGCGATTATTCTGAACTCCGTGCCGTTTTTAATGCCGCCGTCAATAAGGCTCTTTGCCTTTTTCTGAACATATTTCTGATATTTATCAGTTTTTGCGGCAAGAGTTTTGTTCATTCCCTTCGGGAACATTGCCTTTTTCGCAGCGGAATACTCCTTGTTCGGCACAAGTGACCAGATACCGGGCATATTGCCGAAGCTTTTGAGTATTATATCTGCATAAGCCGGCTCCTTAACCGTTTCTATCACCGAACGGAAAAATTTATCAAGCGTAGCCTTCACATTGACGCCGCCGAGGTCGATAACCGACGCCAGCATTCCGAGAAGCGTCTGATACAAAAAGCCGTCCGTCTGATAGAAGGTATAGAATTATTCAAGCAGCGTATTGGTTGTCACGGCAAGTCTTTTGTTAGACAGCTCTCCGGCAATACCCGCGCCCTGAAACGCTGTTTCAGCCATAACCACATTTTTAAGCTTATCCGTGCCGTATTTGTAAATATAGCCCATAACGACACAGCCGCCCATGCTCGCCGGAACAAGTGTAACCTTTTCGCACTTTTTCTGCTTAATTACGGAATTTACAAGCTTTGCAAGCGCGTCCGCATGGTCAAGCGGGTCAAGCCGCCAGTCGTAATTGAAATAATAAACATTATCCGCGCCGTATTCCTTTATCATTCCCTTAACGATACCGATTTCATCGTCGTCCTGTTCATTTTTTTCAAAGTCGTCGGGATAATTTTTCACGCTTTTTGAAAATGTTTTTGTATAAACGGAATATTTTGAGCTGCCGTCCGCATTACAGGCTATGCTGTCAAATATGCCGTAAACCGCCTTCGTTATATCCGAAAGGTCTGAATAATCATTTGATACCACATTCTTTCCCAGCGGCACAACGCATTTTGCGAGTGCCGACAGAATATCAGCCGCCGCAGGACCGAAGAACTGCTTTTCAGCCCCTTTTTCATTTTTCAGATAAAGAGGAAACGAGCCCATGCCGCTGACAACGATTACGGGTGTAACTGCACTTTTTGCCGAGCACAGGCAGACACTCAGTGTTCCCGCGGCTATAATGACTGCAAGAAGCAGTGCCGCAATTTTTTTCAGTGTATTTCTTTTCATTATAATATCCGCCTTTCGTTTTATATTTTCTGAAGCTTGGCGTAATTTGCCATAAGCTTCTTGGTTCCGGCTTTTTCAAACGCGATTTCAAGCATGGAATCGTTTGCCATTTCTTTAACGGAGAGCACCACGCCCTGTCCGAAGGCATTGCTGACCACCGTATCACCCACATTGTATTTTACGCCCGGAGCTTTGGGTGCCGCAGCCGCCGGGGCAGGCTTTTTCTTTGCGGCAGCAACATATCCGCCCTTTTTCATGTCGCCTTTATAATACGGTGTATATTCGTCGTCAAGCCCGGCATATCCGCCGCCGAATGAGCCGAAGGGAACTGCGGCAGGAGCGGCACGCCCAACGCGTTCAATATACTGCGCCGGTATTTCGTTTACAAATCTTGACGGGATGAAACGGTTTGTATAGCCGAAAAGCATCCTCTTATTTGCATGGAGCAGATAAAGCTTCTTTTTCGCCCTTGTGATACCCACATAGGCAAGCCTTCTTTCCTCCTCAACCTCCTCCGGGAAAAAGCTGCTTCTGCCGGATGGGAAAATGCCCTCCTCCATACCGGGTATGAACACCACGGGAAATTCAAGTCCCTTGGCTGAATGCAGCGTCATAAGCACTACCGCGTCAGACTGGGTATTGTAGTTGTCAATGTCCGTCATCAGCGCAACCTCCTCTAAAAATCCTTCTAAAGTAGGCTCGTCGTTTTCGTTTGAATAATTCATCAGGTTCGTTGAAAGCTCGTTGATATTCTCAATTCTTTCACTGCCCTTTTCTTTATCCTCGTGAAGATATTCTATATACTTCGTTTCCTCAATAACAATGCGGAAAAGCTCGTCAAGAGACGCGGTTTCCGCCTTATCCTGAAGCATTCTTATCATGGAGCAGAAGCTCTTCATCTTTGCCGCAGAACGCTTTATTGCCTCATACTCGTCAGCGTGCTCCATAACCTCAAACAGGGAGGAGCCTATACCTGCGGCAATTTCCGCCGCCTTATCCACAGAGCCGTTGCCTATGCCCCTTTTCGGAACATTGACGATTCTGCGCAGTCTCACATCGTCACAGCAGTTATTTATAACCGTCAGATATGCCAGTGCATCCTTGATTTCCTGCCGCTCATAGAAACGGTGTCCGCCGATAACACGGTACGGAATACCCGCAAACACCAGCGCTCTTTCAATTGCGTTGGACTGCGCGTTCATTCTGTAAAGCACCGCATGGTCGCCGAAGGAAAAGCCTGCGTGTACGCCTGAGGAAATATATTCGGCAATGCGTTTTGCCTCGTCCTGCTCGTCATAGGTGTTGA
>JAKSQS010000102.1 GCA_024404055.1 Clostridia bacterium
TATATAATATATTTATCTATCTATCTATCTTTTTCGGAAAGGCAGGCGACCGGCTATATTTACAAAAGTAAACGCCCTCGGCATTTTCGGCATCAATTCATTTCCCGTCACGGTTGAGGTGGATGTCAGCAGCGGACTGCCCCGTTTTGACATTGTGGGTCTGCCGGACAATGCCGTCAGCGAATCGCGTGAGCGTGTGCGCTCCGCAATAAAAAACAGCGGCTTTGAATTTCCTTTAGGCAGGGTTACTGTAAATCTTTCCCCTGCCGATGTTAAAAAAGAAGGGTCTATGTATGACCTTCCGATATTCGTTGCAATTCTTATCGCCACAAAGCAGATTTTTGCCGAAAATACCGACAGCATGGCTTTTATAGGTGAGCTTTCACTCGGCGGCTCCGTAAGGAAAATCAACGGTGTTCTGCCTATGGTTATAACAGCGCGTGAGCAGGGCTTTGAAAGTATTTTCATTCCTGCCGATAACCTTGCGGAGGCAAGCGTTATCAGCGGTATAAATATTTATCCCGTTTCAAACACCAAACGGCTGACACAGCACCTTTCAGGTGAAAAAGCAATAAAGTCCGCAGACCTCGGTATGTTCACTCAGGAGGAGCGGCACACAATGCCAATGCTTGATTTCTGCGATGTAAAGGGTCAGTTTGCGGCAAAACGCGCACTTGAGGTTGCGGCGGCAGGCGGTCACAATGCCATGCTGATAGGTCCGCCCGGCTCCGGCAAAAGTATGCTTGCCAAAAGAATACCGTCCATTCTGCCGAATATGACCTTTGAAGAAAGTCTGGAAACCACAAAAATTTATTCCATAGCCGGAATACTTTCAACCTACGATTCCATTATTTCAAGCCGCCCGTTCCGCTCTCCGCACCACAATATTTCCGCTGCGGGACTTTCCGGCGGAGGACACATACCCAAGCCCGGTGAATTGAGCCTTGCACACCACGGTGTTCTGTTTCTTGACGAGCTGCCGGAATTTCGCCGTGATGTTATGGAAACGCTGCGCCAGCCGCTTGAAGACGGCAAGGTGACTATATCCCGTGCATCCGGCTCACCGACTTATCCGTGCGACATAATGCCCGTGTCCGTGCGGCTATTTCGGTCACCCGACAAAGCCGTGCACCTGTCCCAAGGGTGCGCCGGCAAGGTATCTTTCAAAGGTCAGCGGTCCTCTGCTTGACAGAATAGATATACATATCGAGGTTCCGCAGGTGGAATTTCACGACCTTTCCGATGAAACGAAGGGTGAGCCCTCCGCCAAAATCCGTGAGCGCGTGAACGCAGCAAGAAAGATACAGCAAAAAAGATTTGAAGGTACGCCCGTCACCTGCAACGGCAAAATGTCTCCGGCAATGACAAGGGAATTTTGCGTACCCGACGAAAAGGGCAGACAGATGATTGCCTCCGCCTTTGAAAGGCTCGGGCTTTCCGCGCGCGCATACGATAAAATTCTGCGTATTTCAAGGACGATTGCAGACCTTGCAGGCAGTGAGAAAATCGAGTCACAGCACATTGCAGAAGCGATAAGGTACAGAAATCTTGACCGTAAATTCTGGTCAAACGGTTAACGCATAGCAGTAGTATATAGTAATAGTAAATGGGGCTGCCTTTTTGCGCAGCCCCATAATTCTAAATATTAAACTATTGCATCGATAATTCCGTATTCCACGGCTTCCTCCGGGAACATCCAGTTGTTTCTGTCAGTGTCCGCTTCAATCTGTTCAACCGTATGACCGGTATTCTGCGCAAGCAGCTTGTTCAGTCTTTCCTTTAAAAGCTGCATATGCTTTGCTTCAATTTCAATATCCGTTGCGGGACCTCTTGTGCCGCCGAGAACCTGATGAATCATAATTTCGCTGTTTTCGGTTGCATAACGCTTGCCCTTTGTGCCTGCCGCAAGCAGAAACGCGCCCATGCTTGCCGCCATGCCGGTGCATACGGTGGAAACATCGCATTTCAGCTTTCTCATTGTGTCATAAATGCCGAAGCCTGCCGAAACAGAGCCGCCGGGCGAATTAATATAAACCGTAATATCCTTATCCGGGTCAATCGCTTCAAGATAAAGAAGCTGTGCGATAACAGAACAGGCAAGGTCGTCATTCACCTCGTTGAAAAGGAGAATTTTGCGCTCGTCAAGCAGCTTTGAATATAAGTCCTTGCCGCTGCCGCCTTTGTCAGCCGAATAAAAAGAGGGATTAAAAATCATATATATCATCCTTTCATAAGTACATACTTTTATTTTAATGCAGTTATTATACTGTTATTCCGCTGATTTGTCAATATTATAAAATAATGCTTTATTTTTCCGAAGCACTGTGTTATAATAACAAAAAGAATGTTGAAAGGGGTTTTCAATTATGGACAAAACATATGTCAGTTACCTTGAAGGCAAGTGGAAAAGCAAGCAGACGGAGTATACAGAGCCGACACAGCTTTTAGGTAAAGACGGCACTCTTCTTGCCAAGGGCTGGGCGCGCAGAAATGTTTTCGAGTATGACAGAAACGATGTTAAGGCAAAAATGCGCCGCAAGGAATGGGATTTTTATCAGGTTTCAAACGGCAAATATATGGTTCAGTTAAGCTTTGCAAACATTTCGTTAGGCGGATATGTAAGCTGCGTGCTTATCGACCTTAGGGGCGGCAAAAAAATTGCAGGTCCCACGGCTCTTTTCCTCGGCGGCAAGGACAAATATGTTCTCCCCGCAAAGGGCGATTATCCGAACAATGTAAAATTCAAAATCAACGGTGCGCAGTTTGAGTTTGACACAAAGGAAACAGAGCGTACTTTGTGGTTCAAAATGGGCAAGGTTGAATGTAAGTTCCATATGGATATTCTGCCCGGTCATGAAAACATTACCACGGTTCTTCCCTTTAAGGGCTTCCCGGATCGTTACTTTATGACGACAAAGCAGAACTGTATGCCCTGCTCAGGTACATATAAAATCGGTGACAAGGTATATGAATTTTCAAAGGATGACACCTTCTGCACGCTGGACTGGGGCAGAGTTGACACGCCCTATAAGCTTGTCTGGTACTGGGGCAACGGCTCAACCTATATCACGGATGCCGAAGGCAAAAAGCACATTTTCGGCTTTGAAATCACATGGGGCATCGGTGACGAAAGCAACGCCACGGAAACCTGCATTTTCTATGACGGCAAGGCGCACAAGTTCGGCGCGGTTGATGTTGAAACCTTCCCGAAGCCCGACAAATATATGCAGCCCTGGCATTTCGTCAGTGAGGACGGCAGATTTGATATGACTATGGAGCCGTTCTTTGACAATCATGCGGACACCAACGCCCTTGTTATGAGAATGCACAGCCATCAGGTTCACGGCACATGGCACGGAAATGTCACGCTGGACGACGGCACAGTGCTTGAAATCAAGGATATGTACGCATTCTGCGAATATGTTGAAAACAGATCGTAATTTCTTTTTTCTGATTTTATAAACAGTAAAAAAGTAATAAAAGCTTTAAGACAGAGAAACATCAGATTTCCTGAAAAATCAGGATTCTCCGTTTCTCTGTCTTAAACTATATTAATGCCTTGTTTATTTCACCTGTGAGAAGAAATATTCCTTTCTTTCCTCGTTATTTATAACGGTAACGGGCTTAATCTGGTTGAGAACAACGCCTCTTTCATAAAGCATATTGCGGTAGCCCTGATATGCGCCGCTTTTCAGAAGATAAATCTTCGGGTCGCCTATCATGCCCCAGCGCCTGTATTTGAAATATTTGTCGTTCGCCTCGTTCAGCTTTTCGTCAAGCAGCTTTTCAAGCTCCGGCAGTCTGCTTTCGTCAAGCTCATTTACGCTTTCCGCAAGCATAACATAGCGCACCGGCTCGTTGTCCGTATCGGCATAAAAGCTGAAGCCCTCAAACGAAACATCAGCCTGCTGCTGAACCTGCTGTGCCGCCCAGTCCACCATTTGCGTTGTGGTCTTTTCGTTGGCAATGTTCATGGCAAGGTTGTTTCTGTAAAGGAACTCGATTTTCGGAGTCTTGTTGAAATATCCCGTCACCTTCACAACATCCTCAATTTTATATCTGTAAAGACCTGAGAAATTTGTCACAACAAGCTCGTATTCATGTCCCTCTTTAATTTTATCCATAGTGAGCGGCTGGGTACCTTCGCTCTCGTCCATGGGTATGAACTCAAAGAAAAGACTTCTCGGCAGAAGAACATAGTCGTTAACATTGAGCTCAACAGGCATTGCCATAAAGCCCTCCGCCGCGGCATATCCCATGTTGTGAATGGGTGCGTCCTCACCTATATATTTGCGCAGCTTTTTAACATAAAACTCAAGGTTGGAGCCGACCATACCGTATGCCCACGCAAAATCGGGCCAAATTCTGTTTGCAATGGGCGTGTCAAAGCCCTTTTCAAACTCTTTTCTGAGCTGTGCAGCCCTTTTGGGCATGGGCTTGAATTTTTTGTTGTATTTTGCGCGAAGCTCGTCCGTGCATTTCACCGACGGGTCAATCGTGCCCTTTTCAATGTCGTCGCAAAGCAGCTTCCAGTTCTGCTCAAGATAATCAAACATGGATGTGAGCATGGTGACAACCATAGAGCCTAAAAATGTAACATCTCTTCTCTGCAAGGCGAAACGAAGCTGGAAATATGAGGAATCAATGGCTTCCTCATGCTCCGGGTACATAAAATCGTTTGGTGTTGTCATAAAATACTTTGAAATCGGCTTTAAATATGTAAAAGGAACCTGTCCCGCGCCGTTACCCATTTTTCCGTCGCGCATTTCGTGACCGGTGAGAATCATCACAACGGGACCCACCTGCTTGGGAAATTTTCTTCCGTTTGCCTTAAACCACCTTTTGGCGCAGGCAGGCGTTGCCGCAAAGCCCATGCACTGCATATTCCATAAATCCTTGGCGGATTTGGGCAGAACCTTGGGCTTGCCGACGCTGCCCGAGGAGGTGCAGTATCTTTTGCACTTTGCCGCCATCATAATATTTTCTTCACCGTCGAGTATTCTTTCAACATAATCCGCGTAATCGGCATATGTTGTCAGCGGCAGCATCCGCTGATAGTCTTCAATGCTGTGTATTTTGTCAAAGCCGTATTTTTTTCCGTATTCGGTATCCTTATTTTTCTCAACTATTTCCATAAGGATTTTCTGCTGGGTTTCCATGGGAACGGAGGTGAAATGGTTAACGCCCGTAAGTACTATATTACCGAGCATTACGCCGAAATCAGACATTGCCATAATAAACATCTCTCTTTCAAAATAATATATTATATTATAGCATAAACCCGTTTTGTGTGTCAATGACGGGATAACATATAATTATTTTGCTGTTTTTCGGCATAATTATTGTAAAAAATTACGAAAAGTGATATGCTATGCCTATAAATTATTACAGGAGGCTGTAACATGGATGAAAAACTCTCTGCTTTGCTTAAGCAAGCCGAAACGCTGACGCTTGACGACAGGGCAAGAAAAGAATCGGGATATACCTTCATAAAAACCGGCATAGGCTATACAAGATATGAATTGAAGGGTGAAGGACAGGCAGTGGTTCTCACCCACGGCTACGCCACGCCTTATCACATTTATGATAAGCTGTTCAGTGCACTGACCGAAAAGGGCTTTAAGGTGCTGCGGTTCGACCTTTTGGGCAGAGGGATGTCAGACCGCCCCGTGCTTGATTATACGCCGGAGGTGTTCGCCCGTCAGCTTGACGAAATTACGGACGCACTTCTTCCGGGTGAAAAATTTTTCCTGTGCGGCTCTTCAATGGGCGGCAGCGTAACAACCTGCTTCTGCTCCCTGCACCCGGAAAAGGTTAAGGGGCTTATGCTTTTTGCCCCTGCCGGTATGGACACATTCAAGCCGCCGTTTTATATGAAGCTGTGCTCACTGCCCGTTTTGGGAGACGCGCTTTTCAACCTTATAGGCACAAAAACCCTCACCACCCGCTGTGCCGACCAGCTATGGCACTGCACCGATGAGGATAAAAATTACTACATGACGGAATTTGCGAAATGCGCAAGGTACAAGGGCTTTCTTAAAAGTACCCTGTCAAGTCTGAGAAACACCATACTCAACACAAAGCATGACACGGAGAGCTATATTGCCGTTGCGAAAATGAAAATGCCGCTTATGGTGATATGGGGCACGAACGACCAGACCATGCCGTTTTATCAGCACACAAGGCTTTTAGAGGTCTGCCCGGATGTTGAATTTCATGTTTTAGAGGGCGCGGGACACGATTTCATTTACGATGAAACGCAAAAAGCCCTGCCGTTCGTGCTGAATTTCATCGAAAATATAAGCAAGGGAGAATAAAAAATGAGCACAACACCCGTATCATTCACCGATATTGACATAACCGGCGGCTACTGGGCAAAAAAACAGCAGCTCAACCGTGAAACAACTATTCATTCCGTTTACAACAGATTTGCGGACACAGGCCGCATAAAAGCCTTTGAGTTCACATGGAAGGAGGGCTCGGACGAGGAGAGACCGCATTTTTTCTGGGACTCGGATGTTGCGAAGTGGATGGAATCCGCCGCGTATATCATTATGAAAAATCCGGATGAAAAGCTTTCGTCACAGCTTGAACAGCTTATAGACCTGATTGAAAAAAATCAGCTTGAGGACGGATATTTCAACATTTTTCACACAATCGTAGAGCCTGAAAACCGCTTTAAAAACAGGGATCACCATGAGCTGTATTGTCTGGGTCATCTGATAGAGGCGGCTGTTGCATACAAAATGTCAACAGACAGCGACAGGTTTATAAACATTCTCGACAAATACATAGACCTTGTAATAAAGGAATTTGTGACGGATAAAACCGCCGCCTTCGTCACTCCCGGACACGAGGAAATCGAGCTTGCGCTGATAAAGCTTTACAGAATAACGAAAAACAAAAAGTATCTTGACCTTGCCATGTTTTTCATTGACGAAAGAGGAAAGCACAACGAGCACGACATAGAATGGTGCAAAATAAATTACAACCAAAGCCATCTGCCCGTCCGTGAGCAGACAGAGGCATTCGGGCACTGCGTAAGGGCGTGCTATCTTTATTCCGCCATGGCAGACGCGGCAAAGGAAACAGGCGACCAAAAGCTGCTTGAGGCGTGCCGCAGCCTTTTTGACGATATTTTTTATAAAAAAATGTATATCACCGGCGGAATAGGCTCGTCCAACCGGGGCGAAGCGTTCACTGTGCCGTATGATATGCCAAACGATACCGCATATAACGAAACCTGTGCGTCTATCGCATTTTATATGTTTGCAAACCGCATGAAGGATATTGAACTTAACTCCAAATATGCGGACGCGGCGGAGCTTGCGCTGTATAACGGCTTCATTTCCGGGCTTTCGCTTGACGGAAAATCGTTTTTCTATGAGAACCCGCTTGAAATCAATCTTGTCGACCGTACAAGACACACAAGCGTGAACGAGGGCGACAGGCTGCACATAACCGGACGGCTTGAGGTTTTCGGCTGCTCATGCTGTCCGCCCAATGTGACAAGATATATCGCCACAGTTGCAGACAGCGTGTTAAGCTATGATGAAAACGGCTTTTATATTCATCAGTTCATGCCCGTTAAAGCATCGGTCAACGGCGCCGAAATAAAAATCGACACCGAATACCCCGAAAACGGCAGAATACATATTGAAATCAAAAACGCCGCCGGAAAGGCACTTTATGTGCGCGTGCCGTGGTGGAGCAAAGCGGAAAAAGGCGAAAACGGATATAAGTGCTATGAAATCACGGAAAATGTATTTTCAGCCGATATTGATTTTGACGCGTCACCGAAATTTTTCGTCTGCTCACCGAAGGTAAGGGCTAACGCCGGCAAAGCCGCCCTGCTCAAGGGTCCCGTGGTTTACTGCATGGAGGGCGTTGACAATAAATTTGACCTGTTTGATTTTGTCGCAGACACAGCGGCTGAAATAAAAGAGGGCTATAATGCGGAGCTTGACTGCACGGTGCTGACGGTTAAGGGCACCGTAAGCGAAAAAACGGATGCACTTTATTTCCCGGACGGAGAAGAAAAGCGCATACCGGCAAAAGCGGTATTCATCCCTTATGCCGCCTTCGCCAACCGCGGAGAAACAGACATGGCAGTGTGGGTAAGAAAGTGAGACTTAACTATAATATCAACCGGTAACCCTGCCGACACAAGTTTTTCAGCACTTATTATACAGAGACAAAGCAGTGAAGAAAATAAATCTGAAGTTTTTTTAAGGATGTTTTCTTCACTGCTTTTGAACCTATGACCCGGGGGCGAAAGGAAGCATGGGCAAAATAACCGAAAAAAAGACCGTGATAAAATCACGGCCTTTTCAGTGAAATACACCTTCAAAACTGAACAAAAGGGAAGTAAGAGGAAGTACCAAAGAAGGTGGTGATT
>JAKSQS010000103.1 GCA_024404055.1 Clostridia bacterium
CAGTCACGACAAGTCCCTGTACCGTGAAAATATGTGGATTATGTTTATGCGCAGCAAAAAGCTTTGGAGCAATCAGCCGTGTATGTGGTTTGAGTTTCATCCCGGGGATTATTCATACGGGGTGGGCACATTCAGAACCGACGGTAATTACATGGATTTTTTCAGAAAAAAGCTGAAAAATGAGCCTGATAGGTTCAGGGCGGCACTTGATGAAATTAAAAAAGCCGGAGCTGTTGCCGAAACAGAGGGCAGATACAAAAAAGACAAATACACGGGTTTTCCCGATGACCTCACGGATTATGCGAACTGCCGGGGTATGTTCTTTATTCACACCTGTGAGGATATGGAAAGAATAGCAGACAGCCGCATTGTCGGTGAGCTGCAAAGCGCACTGCGCCGCTTTGCGCCGATGTACCGCTTCCTGCTGGAAGTGATGTACGATACAATTCAATACTGAAAGGAAACATTATGGCGGAATTAAAGGAATATATGCACCTTAAAAGCGGCACCGATATAAGAGGTGTTGCAAGCGAGGGCGCGGGAGAAAGCGTTGAGCTTACAGACGAAAAGGTTTATTCGATTACAAGGGCTTTTGTCAAATGGCTGCTTGCCAAAAGCGGAAAGCAGGCTCTTACCGTTTCGGTGGGACATGACAGCCGCATTTCAGCCGAAAGAATTAAAAAGCAGGTTGTTGACGCGCTGGTTTCCGGCGGCGTTCATGTGATTGACTGTTCGCTTTGCTCCACACCCGCCATGTTTATGACCACGGTTGATCTGGACTGTGACGGCGCGGTGCAGATAACGGCAAGCCATCATCCGTGGCACAGAAACGGTCTTAAATTTTTTACGCGTGACGGCGGACTTGATTCATGCGATATAGAGGAAATTCTTGTTTCAGCATTTAACGGCGAGGGCATTGAAGCACGGCAGCCGGGCACGGTTGAAAATAAGAATTATCTTGATATGTACTGCGTGCGGCTGCGTAAAATGATTTGTGACGGCGTTCAGGCGGAAAATTACGAAAAGCCCCTTGCAGGATATAAAATAGCGGTGGACGCAGGCAACGGTGTCGGCGGATTTTACGCGCACGGCGTGCTTGAGCCTCTCGGTGCGGATGTTTCCGGCAGCCGCTTTCTTGAGCCGGACGGGATGTTCCCGAATCATATACCGAACCCCGAAAAGGCGGAGGCTATGGATGCCATAAGTGATGCCGTGATTTCAAGCGGCAGTGATTTCGGCGTTATTTTCGATACCGATGTTGACCGCGCAGCGTGTGTTGACGAAACGGGCAAGGAGATAAACCGCAACCGTCTTGTGGCACTTGCGGCGGCGGTGGCGCTTGAAGGCAATGCGGGCGGCACAATTGTTACCGATTCCGTGACCTCGGACGGGCTTAAGACATTTATTGAGCAGGAGCTCGGCGGTGTTCACTGGAGGTTCAAAAGAGGCTATAAGAATGTTATAAATGAGCAGATAAGGCTGAACGGAGAAGGGGTGAACTGTCCGCTTGCAATTGAAACATCGGGACACGCCGCTCTGCGCGAAAATTACTATCTTGATGACGGAGCTTATCTGATAACAAAATTTATTATAAAAATGGCACAGCTCGGCAAAGAGGGAAAAAAGCTCGACAGCCTTATTTCCGCACTTAAAGAGCCTGCCGAGGCAAAGGAATACAGATTTAAAATTCTGCAGGAGGATTTCAGAAGCTGCGGAAACGCGGTTATTGCTCAGCTTGAAAAATATTCTGCCGAAAACGGCTTTGTTATTGCGGACGACAACCGTGAGGGAATCCGTGTGAGTATACCGGAGTGTAAGGGCTGGTTTTTGCTTCGCCTGAGCGTACACGACCCGATTATGCCGATGAATATAGAAAGCGATGTTGAAGGCGGTGTACAGGCAATAGCGGACAGGCTTGTTCCGTTTTTTGAAAAATGCGGCGGACTTGATATTTCGCCCATAAAATGAATTTAAAGGGGAAGACGGAAAATGTCAAAGAAAATATTTGTTTCTCTGTCCGGTATTTCCGCTTTCCTGCTGTCAAACGAAAACGGGCTTGAACAGGTATGCAGGGCTGAAAATGCCGATGTGGTTATTGCGGAAAACACCGAAGGAGTGCAGCTCTGCCGGAAAATACGCGAAACAGACGGCGTTACGGGAGTTATCCTGCTTTTTGATAAGGAGGACGAGCTGGCAGACGGATATTCAGCCGGGGCGGATGAATGTGTTTTAAAGCCGGTTGACGCGCAGCTTCTTGCCGCAAAGGTCTGCGCACTTTACCGCAGGGTGAGTATGTGCCGCCGCACGGATGAAAAAACAACCGTCTGCGGTGAATATATACTTGACCACAAGCGGCACGCGCTTATAAAAGAAGACCGTATTACGGAGCTTACGCAGATTGAATACTGCATACTTGAATTTTTCTTTTCAATACCCGATGTTCCGGCTCAGCGCAGTCAAATACTGTCGTATGTATGGGGCGGAAATTACTACGGTGAGGAAAAGGTAGTTGATGTTAACATCCGCCGTATCCGCATGAAGGTGGAGAAAGACCCTTCCTCGCCTGAGCACCTTGTTACCGTAAGGGGCAGGGGCTATATGTGGAAAACCTGACAAGGAGACTGAAATGGATAAAAAATTTGAACAGATGAAGCATAAAACCTCTGTGGGCGGACAGGCACTCATAGAAGGCATCATGATGCGCGGACCGAAGGGCGCCGCAGTGTCGGTGCGTGTGCCGGACGGCTCAATAAGCACCGAAATGATGGAATTTAAACAGGTAAAGGACAAAATAAAATTTCTCGGCTGGCCTGTGATAAGAGGCGTTGTAAGCTTTATTGAAACCCTGCTTTTCGGCTATAAGTGCCTCATGTATTCAGCCGAAAAATCCGGCATGGAGGATTTGGGTGAAGCGGACGAGAACAGCTCCAAGCTTGACAAATGGCTTAACGACCATATGGGTCCGAAGATGATGAATGTGATAACGGTAATTGCATCCGTTCTCGGTGTAGGACTTGCGATTGTGCTGTTTATGTATCTGCCGAGCCTTGCCGTTGACGGGGTGAACGCACTTGTTAAGGGCGTACTTAACGAACAGCTGCGCATTTTCTTTGAAGGAATCATCAGAATAATCATTTTCATTGCGTATATGATGCTTGTATCGCTGATGAAGGATATAAAGCGCACATTTATGTATCACGGCGCAGAGCATAAAACGATTTTCTGTTATGAAAACGGACTTGAGCTTACGGTTGAAAATGTGAAAAAGCAGAGCCGCTTTCACCCGAGATGCGGAACAAGCTTTATGTTTGTTATGATATTTATCAGTATAATCATATCGCTGCTTATTTCTCTGCTTTTCCCGGGACTGCGCAGCTCTTCAAGAATACTGTGGGTGCTTATCAAGCTGCTTGTTATGCCTGTGGTTATGGGTCTCGGATATGAATTTATACGGTATGCCGGAAAGCATGAAAACGCATTTGTTAAAATTGTTTCCGCACCGGGTCTCTGGATGCAGCGCATAACTACAAAGGAGCCGGACGACGGCATGATGGAGGTTGCCATTGAGGCATTCAAGGCGGTTATAACCGAAAATCCGGAGGATGACGCGGTAAGATGAGAAACGAAATGTTTTCTTCATACGGCTATGCCTGCCGCGAGCTTGAGCAAGCCGGTATTCCGGATGCAAGGACTGACGCGGGCATCATCACCGAAACGGCATACGGCACAAGTCTTTCAAAGGCGCTTGCATATAAAGGTGAATTTCCCGACGGAGCATATGACAGACTTTGCAATATGCTTGAAAGAAGAAAAAAAGGCGAACCGCTGCAATATATAATCGGCTCATGGAGCTTTATGGGTTATACATTTGCGGTTGGCGAGGGCGTGCTTATACCGAGAAGTGAAACGGAGGTTCTTGTTGAAAATACGGTAAAAAGGCTGAAAAAATACAGGTTTCCGACGGTATATGACCTTTGTGCAGGGAGCGGCTGCATAGGTCTGAGCATTAAAAAAATGCTGCCGGACGCAAGAGTTTTTCTTATTGAAAAATCGCCGCA
The DNA here is from genome assembly GCA_024404055.1 of Clostridia bacterium. Classification (GTDB taxonomy): domain Bacteria; phylum Bacillota; class Clostridia; order Oscillospirales; family Acutalibacteraceae; genus UBA6857. The sequence goes on from JAKSQS010000103.1 coordinate 4,059, forward strand.
GGCATTGCGCTGGCTTAATGAAAACCGCTTAGCCCTCGGGCTTGACCACACAACGGTGGCGGTCAAGGGCGATATTATCCTCGGATATGAGGCATTTTCAAGTCTTCCGCCTGCGGATTGTGTTATATCAAACCCCCCGTATATAAGGACGGATGAAATAGACCTTTTGCAAAAGGAGGTTCTGTGCGAGCCGCGCATGGCACTTGACGGCGGCGGTGACGGACTTGATTTTTACCGCATATTAAGCGAAAAATGGTTTCCGTACATCAATGAAAACGGCTTTATATCAGTTGAATGCGGTGAGGGGCAGGCTGAAAGCATATGCGCCATGTTCCCTGAAAATGCGCCCAAAACCGTTTTTTCAGATTACTGCTCGGTACAGCGTTTTATAACAGTTGAGAAAGGATAAACGGCAATGATTTATGACCTTATCAGAGACGGCTTCTCTTTTGAGCTTGTCGTAAACCTTCTGGTTCGTGTATTTATTATTTTCTGCGTGCTTCCGATACATGAGTTTGCGCACGCGCTTGTATCATACAAATTAGGCGACCAAACGGCAAGGCTTAAGGGCAGGCTGACATTAAGTCCGCTGGCTCACATTGACCCGTTCGGCGCACTGATGATTATTCTTGCCGGCTTCGGCTGGGCAAAGCCCGTACCGGTTAATATGAGAAATTTCAAAAACCGTAAGGGGTATATGGCACTGACTGCTTTGGCGGGACCCGTTTCCAACATAATAATGGCATTTGTTTTTTTGCTTATTATGTTTATTATCGGCGGCGCAACCGGCTCACTTGTATATATCGACGGTGTGCTTTACACAACCGGGCAGGAGGGCATAGCCTATGCGGCAGGTATTTTTATGATGTATGCCGCAACAATCAATATAAATCTTGCGGTTTTCAACTTTATTCCCGTGCCCCCGCTTGACGGGTCAAGAATTTTATTTGCAATTCTTCCCGATAAGTATTATTATAAAATAATGCAGTATGAAAGATATATTGCCATAGGCTTTATGGTTTTAATCGCACTGGGCATATTGAGCACACCGATTTCCGCCGTGAGCGGCGTGATTTACAATCTGCTTGAAAAGGCGGCGTCTTTCCCGCTTAAATTCTTTAACTGACGGTGATATTTTGGAAATAATACAGTATAAAATAGATGTTTTTGAAGGTCCGCTTGACCTGCTGCTGCACCTTATTTCAAAGCATAAGCTGAATATCAACGATATACCCATTGTTGAGCTTGTTGAACAGTATATTGACTATGTTAAAAAAATGCAGGAATCCGATATGGATGTGGCAAGCGAATTTCTTGAAATGGCGGCGCGACTTGTTTATATCAAAACCGTTTCGCTGCTTCCGGTGTACGAAGAGGCACAGGAGCTGAAAAAGGAGCTTGCCGGAGAGCTTATTGAGTATCAGCAATGCAAGCTTATGGCAAAGGAGCTTGAAAACCGTTCGGACGGGATTGACTATTTTTGCAGACAGCCGCAAAAAATCGAAAAAGACCATACCTATAAAAGACTGCATGAGGGCGTGGAGCTTTTCAAGGCATATGTCACAGTTCTGGGCAAGGGAAAAAGGAAGCTGCCCCCGCCGATTGAAGCTTTTTCGCAGATAGTAACGCAGAAGGTTGTATCGGTCAGAGCCGGAATAAATACCGTATATCTGAACCTGAAAAGAAAATCGAAAAAGAAGCTTGTTGAATTTTTTGAGGACGCGCAGTCACGCTCGGAAATGGTTGCCACCTTCCTTGCGCTGCTTGAGCTTGTGAAGGCGAAAAAGGTGGTTATCAGCGATGAGAGCGACGAGTTCAGAGTTGAATTCGGTGAAGACGGAGAATTCAATCCGGAAATGGAGGGAATTGAATTTGAATATTAATAAGTTACAGGCAACGCTTGAGGCAGTGCTGTTTGCCGCAGGTGAGCCGCTTGAGCTTGAAAGGCTTTCACAGGCACTTGAAACGGATGCCGAAACACTGACACAGGTGCTTGCAGACCTTTCGGCAAAGCTTGACGAAACAGGCAGCGGAATATGTCTGCTGAAGCTTGAAGATAAATATCAGCTTTGCGCAAGAAAAGAATATGCCGATGTGATAAGAGAAATTCTTGAGGTGAAGAAAAACACTCCGCTGTCACAGGCAGCGTTTGAGGTGCTTGCGATAATTGCGTACAATCAGCCGATAACAAAGTCTTTTATTGAGCAGGTGAGGGGCGTTGACTGCACTGCGGTTATAGGTACTCTGTGTCAGAAATCGCTGATTGAAGAAAAGGGAAGGCTTGACCTGCCGGGCAGACCGCTGGTTTACGGCACAACGCCGGAGTTCCTGCGCTGCTTCTGCATTTCGTCGCTTGACGAGCTTCCGCCGGTGCCCGACGGAAAGCAAATGAGCTTTACGGAGAACCGCGAAGCGGTCGAACAGGCAAATTCACAGGAAAAAACACAGGAAAATGAAGAAAAAATGCCTCAAAATGAAAATGATTTGTCTGAAACTGTTGACGAAAACGATAATTTAGGGTAACATATAAAAAAGCTGTAAGGCGGACGGGAGTGATACATTGATTGCTTTATACATAATTCTCGGTATAATTGCCTTTTTCATCATTGTTTTGAGCATCCCGATAGGTGTTGAGGCATCATATGAGGAATATCTGTCGCTCAAAATAAAATGGCTTTTCGTAAAGCTTGACATTCTTCCGCTCACTGAAAAAGAGAAAAAGCCGAAAAAGGAAAAGAAGCCGAAGAAGGAAAAGCCGAAAAAAGAAAAGCCCGAAAAGGAAGAGAAGAAAGAAGAAAAGCCCAAGGAGAAAAAGCCGAGCCCGATAATTGATATGTTAAAAGCCAACGGGTATGACGGGATGATGCAGATTTTCGCTAATCTCGGCAGATATACGGGCAAATTCGGCAAGGCGTTCGCAAAGGCGTTCCGTTTCGGAAACATCATGGTTCATGTCATTGCCGCAGAGGGTGACGCGGCGCAGACGGCAATCGAATACGGAAAGGACTGTCAGAAAATTTTCCCGGTTACGGGATTTCTGTGTGCCAATTGCCGTGTAAAAAACTATGATGTGTGGGTTGAGCCGGATTTCCTTGCAAATTCCGGTCAGGGTGAGTTCAGCACCGATTTTACAGTCTGTATCAGAAAAATGATTAACGGCGGCGCGGCATACATATTCAGAATTATATTCGGTGTCGGCGCAAAGTTCTTCATCAATGCGTTGAAGAACGGCAAGAAAAAAGAAAAAACAAATAATGAAAACAGTTCCGCTGCCGGTTCACAGGCTGCGGATGAAAGGAAGGCACTATAATGAAAGAACAGTCAGCAGCAGGCATCCTCGCCACAACAATCGAAAAAATCAGAGGTCTTGTTGACACAAGCACAATCATCGGTGAAGCTATCCATGCGGACGGCGGAGTAACCATTATCCCGATTTCAAAGGTTTCCTACGGCTTTGCATCGGGCGGTTCGGATTTTCCGTCCAAAAATAACACGGAGCTTTTCGGCGGCGGCGGCGGAGCAGGCGTTACAATTACGCCCGTGGCTTTCCTTGTTATCAGCAACGGTGAGGTTACACTGAAGCACATTACGGCGTATGACAATGCGGCGGAAAGAGTTGTTAACCTTGTGCCCGAAATGTTTGATAAGGTTACGGGTCTTGTTAAAAAGGTTAAAAAGGATGATGCCCCTGTGATTGACGCAGAGGTTACCGGCGCGGAATAATATTCAAATATTTTTGCAACCGCCTGCATATATTTATTTGGCAGGTGGTTGCTTTGTTGCGTATTAAAAAGGCGGTATTGACCGTAATCTTCACTCTCGGAATAATATTTACAGCAGTGCTTTTTTCATCGGCTGTGCCGGATATAAGTGCCGCAAGCGCGGTCGTTATGCTTATGCAGACGGGCGAGGTGCTGTATGAAAAAAACGCGCACACCCCCCGTTCTATGGCAAGCACAACGAAGATAATGACGGCGTATCTGTCTCTTTTATACGGTCAGCCGGATAAAACAGTAACGGTAACGGGCAAAATGCTTACCGAAGGTACATCCGTGGGACTTCATGCAGGGGACAGGATAACCCTGCTTAACCTTGTTTACGGTATGCTTCTGCAATCGGGTAACGATGCCGCAAATGCGGCGGCGTGTGCCGTTGCGGGAAGCACGGAGAGCTTTGCACGGCTGATGAACCGCTGTGCCGCCGACATCGGAATGAAGGACACCCGGTTTGTCACCCCGTCAGGGCTCGATGCGGACGGTCACTGCACCACGGCATATGACATGGCACTGCTGACAAGGCGT
>JAKSQS010000104.1 GCA_024404055.1 Clostridia bacterium
TGATTCGGGTAAGAGTTGTCGTTATGAAAGGATTGAGCAAATGGCAAGAGATGACGACAGCAAAAATGTCCGCTGTTCCTTTTGCAATAAAACGCAGGATCAGGTAGCCACGCTGATTGCCGGACCCGGTGTATATATATGTGACGAGTGTGTAGAGCTTTGTAATTCCATTATTGATGAAGAGCCTGCGGCAAAAGGTAAAAAGAAATCCGCATCAAGGCGCGATGTTGCTTCACTGCCGAAGCCGGCGTACATCAAGCAGCAGCTTGATGAATATGTCATCGGACAGGATGAAGCAAAAAAAGCATTGAGCGTTGCCGTTTATAATCACTATAAGAGAATATATTCGGCAAAGGGTGCGGATGTTGAAATTTCAAAAAGCAATATACTTATGCTCGGACCTACCGGTGTCGGAAAAACTATGCTTGCGCAGACGCTTGCAAAGATACTTGATGTACCGTTTGCCATTGCGGACGCTACAACGCTTACGGAGGCAGGCTATGTCGGCGAGGATGTTGAAAACATCCTTTTAAGGCTGATACAGGCGGCTGACTATGATATTGAACGAGCCGAAAGAGGCATAATTTATGTTGACGAAATCGACAAAATTTCAAGAAAGAGCGAAAGCACTTCCATAACAAGAGATGTCAGCGGCGAGGGTGTTCAGCAGGCGTTGCTGAAAATTCTTGAGGGCACTGTGGCAAATGTTCCTCCGCAGGGCGGCAGAAAGCATCCGCAGCAGGAATTTATACAGATTGATACAACAAATATTTTGTTTATATGCGGCGGAGCGTTTGACGGAATTGAAAAAATCGTTGAAAAGCGGATGGGAAATTCCGGCCTCGGCTTCGGTGCTGAAATCAAAAGCAAAAAAGAGGTTGACGACAGCGCGGTTATGCTTGATGTTGTACATCATGACCTTGTTAAATTCGGGCTTATTCCCGAGCTTGTCGGCAGACTGCCCGTTATAACCGCATTGAGAAATCTTGACAAAACAGCTCTTGTAAGAATAATGACCGAGCCGAAAAATTCTCTTATAAAGCAGTATCAGCTTCTTTTCTCAATGGATGATATTGACCTTGAGTTTGCCCCCGGAACGCTTGAGAAGGTTGCGGAAAAAACGCTTGAGCTTAAAACAGGCGCAAGAGGACTTCGTTCCATCATAGAAAAGCTTCTTTTGCCGTATATGTACGATACGCCGTCGGATAACGCGATTGAAAAGGTTGTTATCACTCCCGGCTGTGTTGATGAAACGGACACGGCTTTTATCGAAAGAAACGAAAACAGACCGAGGGCGGCAATAGCGGCAGATACTTCCTCTCCGCTTATTTCAAAAAATAAAACCAGAAACGCATAAATAAATTAACGGTATGGATTTTGAAGGTAGTCGATTAAAAATCGATACAAAATCCATACTTTTTTTGAAAGGTTTTCATATGGATATTAAACAGCTTTGTATAACGCTTGCCGAAAAGCGCGGCGTGGCGGGAGATGAGGGCAAAACGGCGGAATACCTTTGTTCACTTCTTGAAAAATATATGCCGTGTGAGATTGACGCGCTCGGAAGTGTTATCGGAAAAAAACAGGGCAAAGGAAAAAGTGTGCTGCTTGACGCGCATATTGACCGTGTCGGACTTATTGTAACATATATTGACGAAGACGGCTTTGTTCATTTTGACAAATGCGGCGGTGCCGATTTAAGAGTTCTTACGGGCTGTGAGGTTACTGTGTACGCGAAACAGGAGCTTTTCGGTGTTATATGCAGTGTGCCGCCCCACCTTATAAGTGATAAATCAAAGGGAAGGCAGGTTGAACTGAAAAATCTTGCCGTTGATTTGGGTATGACAAAGGACGAAGTGTGTAAAATTGTATCTGCCGGCGACCGTATAAGCTACAGAGCACAATATTATACTCTAAATGAAGATATGATATGCGGTGCGGGCTTTGACGACAGGTGCGGTGTCGCTGCCATACTGCTCTGCCTTGAAATGCTTAAGGAAAACGGTGTAAACGCTTTGGTTGAGGTTCAGTTTTCCGTTCAGGAGGAAAAAGGAAAAGCGGGTGCGCAGACTGCGGCATATAAGAGTACAGCGGATGAATGTATTGCCGTTGATGTCGGCTTTGCCTGTCAGCCCGGTGTCAGACGGGAAGAGGGAATTGTTATGGGTGACGGGGCAAGCATCTGTTTTTCACCCATACTTGACACGGCTATGTGCTTAAAGCTTAAACAGACGGCTGAAGAAAATGATATTCCTTTTCAGTGCGACGCAACGGGAGACCTTACACATACCGATGCGGATGCGGTAAGCATCGGACGCGGCGGAGTAAAATGTGCACTGCTTTCAATTCCCCTGCGTTCCATGCATACAGCCTGTGAAATGATAAGCATAAAGGATGTTGAAGCGACGGCAAGGCTGCTTTATGAATATATAAGAAGCGGGAGTGAAGAAAATGAATAATGCTTTTGAACGGCTTGAGGCTTTGTGCTCCATTGACGGTATATCCGGCAGAGAGGACAGGGTAAGGGAGTATATTATTTCTTCTTTTCCCGAAAATACCGATTATAAGGTTGATAATCTCGGAAATATAATTGCGTATGTCAAAGGCAGAAAAAGAGCTGCCAACAGAGTGATGTTAAGCGCGCACATGGACGAGGTCGGCTTTATTGTCACATATATAACAGAGGACGGATATATTAAATTTGATTCGGTCGGCGGAATAAACGAAAAAGTTACAGCCGGTCGGATACTGAAAATAGGTGAACAGGGCGTATACGGAGCTGTTTGTATGAGACCTGTGCATCTGTGCAGTGCAGATGAGCTCAACTGCGTACAGACAATACATGATATGTGTATAGACATAGGTGCGTCTTCACGCCTTGAAGCGGAAAGAAAGGTAAGTATCGGTGACAGCATATCATTTGTTTCCGATTTTGTCTGCTTCGGCAACGGCAGAGTAAAGGCGAAGGCAATTGACGACAGATTCGGCTGCGCGGTTTTATTGAGACTTATCAATGAAGTGCCGGAATATGATACTGTGTTTACATTTGTCGTTCAGGAAGAGGTAGGGCTCAGAGGTGCAGCAGCCGCGGCATATACTGTCTCTCCCGATTACGCGATTGTCGTTGAAGCGACAACCGCCTGCGATATTGCCGGGGTAAGCGGAGCGGACAGGGTATGCTCACTCGGCGGCGGTGCGGTTGTGTCCTATATGGACAGGCACACGATGTATGACAGAGCTCTTTATGCAAAAGCCTTTGAAATTGCGCGTGAAAATTCAATTAAATGTCAGACAAAAACCGTTGTCGCAGGCGGAAATGACGCAGGCGCGATTCATAAAAGCACTGCCGGAGTTCGCATTGCGGCGGTTTCCCTGCCGTGCCGCTATATTCATTCCGCAGGCTGTGTGGCAGATATAGACGATATGGAAAATGTATACCGCCTTGTAAAAAAGCTCGGTGAGGAAATGGCCAATGCTTAAATATGCCGATATATCTGACAAAGAATGCATACTCGGATTTACCGATGACGGAGCATTCGGCACGAAAGTAAAAGCCATAATAAATGCTTACGGTATAGATTCAAGTCTTGTTGATGTATGGTTTGACGAAGGGAAAACCGTTGCCGTGCGATTTGACGGAGCTATGGCACTGTACTGCACTCCCGAAACAGATACCGAGGAGCTGCGGCAGCTAATAAAGCTTGTCGGCTGCACGGCAGTGTTCTGTGAACGGAGATATGCCGGACTTTTAACGGAAAATTTCCGCCACGGAACGGTTATGAAATATGCCGGAGAAAAAGAAAATGCGCATTGTGAAGACGCATCGGAAAATCTGCGTGAAATTTACAGCCTTATCAGTGAAAACATACCCGGTTCATTTCCGGGTGACGGATATATGTACTGGCTGTCCGATTTTATGCACAGGTCATTACGGGGGCTTTCGCGTGCACGCTGCGTTAAAGAAAATAATTCCGTTGCAGCTTGCTGTGTCACATCTGCCGAAACACAGGCGGCGGCTGTAATCAGCGGTGTTGCCTGTGCAAAAGAATTTCGTTCAAGAGGCTTTGGCAGACAATGTGTTTTGGGCGTGACTAACGAGCTTATCGATGAAATGAAAAGCGTGTATGTTTTTGTTCTGAACGAAAACGCGGCAGGCTTTTACAAAAAAATCGGTTTTGAAGAATGCGGCGAATGGGCTGAATATAAAATATAACAGGAGAAATATAATGGAAATTTTCAGTGAAAAGCTTTTGAAGCTTTCGGATGAAGCACTGAGCGAATGTGAGGCGGCTTTTTCAAACGCCGAAAAAATCGCGGAATACAATCAGTTGAAAATGCTGGATGCGTTTATAAAAAACGGGGTAACCGAGTCGATGTTTGCCGAATCAACCGGCTACGGCTACGGCGACAGGGGCAGGGAAACGCTTGATAAGGTTTTTGCCTGCGCGTGCGGCGCAGAGGATGCAATGGTTCGCCATTCTCTGACCTGCGGAACACATACGCTTACAACCGCTTTGTTCGGTCTTTTGCGGCCGGGAGATATTATGCTTTGCGTTTCCGGCAGACCTTACGACACAATACAGCCTGTAATCGGTATCGCGGGCGGCTCAAATATGGGCTCACTTAAGGATTTCGGTATAGAATACAGGCAGGTTGACCTTTTGCCGGACGGAAGTCCCGACCTTGACGGGATAAAGCTTGCTTTGAACAACAAGGTCAGAATGGTATATATTCAGCGTTCACGCGGTTATTCTCTGCGTCCGTCCATGAGTGTTGAAACAATAGGTCAGATTGCCGATGTTGTCAAAAAAAACAGCAATGCGGTTATTATGGTTGATAACTGTTACGGCGAATGGGTACAGAAAGAAGAACCGACGGCTTACGGAGCGGATATTATAGCCGGTTCACTGATAAAAAATCCCGGCGGAGCCATTGCAAAAACAGGCGGCTATATTGCCGGCAAAAAAGAGCTTGTAGAGCTTTGTGCATACAGAGCAACCACGCCGGGTCTCGGCAGAGAGGTCGGCTCTACTCTCGGACAGACCAGAGAAATGGTTATGGGTCTTTATAACGCTCCCCATGTAGTCGGAGAGGCGGTCAAAACCGCGATTTTTACTTCTTCACTGCTTAAAAAGCTCGGCTTCGGTGTCACTCCCGAGCCGGATGAAAAAAGGTGCGATATTATTCAGGCTGTTAAGCTGGAAAATGAAAAGAATCTTATCGCATACTGTCAGGGCCTTCAAAAGGGTGCTCCCATTGACTCCAATGTTGTGCCGGAGGCTTGGGAAATGCCCGGATATGACAGCAAGGTTATCATGTCGGCAGGAGCGTTCACTCTCGGTTCTTCCATTGAATTAAGCGCGGATGCGCCTTTGAGAGAGCCGTTCGCTGTCTGGCAGCAGGGCGGAACAAATTTTTATTCGGGAAAATATGCCGTTATGTGCGCTGTAAATAATCTTTTAAAATAACGAACATATTTTTAGGGCTTGATTTGCCGTGAAAATTTATATATAATTGAGAAAAAACAAAGAAGGGAATTTATTATGGCTGAATTATATTCAATAGGTATTGACTTCGGTACTTTGTCGGGACGCGCCGTGCTTGTGAATATTATGACAGGTGAGGAGGTATGCACAAGCGTGTATGAATATCCTCACGCAGTTATGGATGAGGCTCTGCCCTGCGGAAAAAAGCTTCCGCCGGATTACGCACTTGAGCATCCGCAGGACTATGTTGATGTTCTCGCGCACACTGTTCCCGATGTAATTAAACAGGCGAATATTGACGCTTCGCAGGTTATCGGTGTGGGCATTGACCATACCGCCTGTACTGTGCTTCCAGTCAAGGAGGACGGCACACCCTTATGTATGCTTGATGAATATAAGGATGAGCCCCATGCGTATATAAAGCTGTGGAAGCATCACGCGGCGCAGGGACAGGCGGATAAAATAAATGAGCTTGCCGAAAAAAGGGGAGAAAGCTTTCTTGCGCGTTACGGCGGCAAAATTTCATCAGAATGGATGTTCCCGAAAATTATGCAGGTAGCCGAAGAAGCACCGGAAATATATGATGCGGCGGACAGATTTATTGAAGCGACTGACTGGGTCGTATGGGTGCTGACAGGTGTTGAAACCCATAATTCATGTACAGCCGGATATAAGGGTATATGGAGCAAAAAAGAAGGTTTTCCGTCAAATGATTTTCTTAAAGAGCTTTGCGGAAAGCTTGACGGTATTGTAGGAACAAAGGTCAGCGATAAAATTCTTCCTCTCGGAACAAAAGCCGGCGGAATAAGCGAAAAAGCCGCGCTTCTTACGGGACTTAAAGAAGGTACAGCTGTTGCGGTGGGCAATGTTGACGCTCATGTGGCACTTCCTGCGGCAGGAATTACAGGCCCCGGCAAAATGCTGATGATTATGGGCACTTCAACCTGTCATATACTTATGTCAGATAAAGAAAACATTGTTCCCGGTATGTGCGGCGTTGTTGAAGACGGTGTTCTTGCGGGCTATTTCGGGTATGAGGCAGGTCAGTCATGCGTCGGCGACCATTTTGACTGGTTTGTTAAAAACTGTGTTCCCGCATCATATGCTGAGGACGCAAAAGCAAAGGGAATGAATATACATAAGTATCTGCGCGAAAAAGCAAAGAAATTAAAGCCCGGTGAAAGCGGACTTGTTGCGCTTGACTGGTTTAACGGAAACCGTTCCGTGCTTGTTGACGCAGACCTTACAGGCGTAATTCTCGGTATGACCCTTCAGACGAAGCCGGAGGAAATATACAGGGCTCTTATTGAGGCTACGGCATACGGAACGAGGATGATTATTGATAATTACGAAAAATACGGCGTAAAAATTGATGAGCTTTACGCGGCGGGCGGAATTGCCGAAAAGGATGAAATGATGATGCAGATATATGCCGATGTTACCGGCAGAACCATCAAAATTGCCGCCTCGGCTCAGTCTCCGGCTCTCGGCAGCGCAATTTTCGGCGCGGCAGCCTCGGGTAAGGTTACAATGAATGAAGCGTGTGAACGCATGGGCAAGATTAAAGATGTTGTTTACACTCCTATTGAGGAAAATAAGGCGGTATATGATAAGCTGTTTGCCGAATATGAAATTCTTCACGATTATTACGGCAGAGGCGAAAACGATGTAATGAAACGCCTGAAGGCAATTAAAAAAGAAGCAAGACAATAATTAAGCGTTGCCGGAATTACACGAAAAGATAATATTTAACAATTATGCCCCGCTTCAAAAGAGCGGGGCACATTGTATTTCGGGTTAAATCACAGCAGTATATATTTATCAGAGCTCTTCAATTCCCAAATCCCATATAAGCCTTGAGGAAATATATTTATCCCGTATATCCTTTGTGAAAAGGAATGTCATTTTTTCTTCCTCCGGCGTAGCTGAGAGCTCCTGTGCGCTTACGGGAGCGGAAATGCTTTTCATCAGACTGTATATTTCATCATAAGACGGAAGCTCGTTTATGACGGATATAATTTCGTCCCATTTTTCAATGATTTTTTCAAGTCTTTCGGCATGAAGGGCAGGGTCATATTTTCTTTCTTTCTTTTCCTGTTCAATCATAATTTCAGCGGCAGAACCGATAAACTCCCGCAGCTCTTCATTGTGCTTTTGCAGGTCAAATTTATTTACGGCTTCAAGTGCTTTTTCGCGGCTCGGCTTCACGGACTTGATTTTTTCATATATTTTAAGTGTTGAAAGCGTGGCAATGCCGCATTGTATACCGTGAAAATCAGCTTTTGTGCCGAAGGCAAGGGAACGCATATCCCATATGTGGGAATAATAATGCTCCGTTCCCGATGCCGGACGGGAAACGCCGGCATACTGCATTGCAATCCCGGCGATTACAAGCCCCTCTGTGACGGCTTTAACCGCCTGCGGCTCTCTTTGGGAAAAAGCATGAGCGTTTTCAACGCATTTGTTGAGTGCGGTTTTCATTATTTCGTATACATCGGGGCAAAAATATTCACCGTTTATGATGCTTGAAATCTTCCATTCACACAGGCTTATGTATTTTGCAAGCATATCGCCAAGTCCGGCACACAGCATTCTGTAAGGTGCTTTGCAAAGTATGTCAAGGTCTCCGATTACGGCATAGGCAAATGTGCTGTCAAGGGAAATTTTAAAGCCGTCTCTTTCCATAGAGGACGAGGGAGAGGCGTATCCGTCCATAGACGGCGCGGTTGCCACGGAAATATATTTGATTTTAGCGGTTGAAGATACGATTTTACATATGTCGTTAATAACGCCGGAGCCGATGCCGATTATGCAGTCGCAGTCTTTTTCAGAATGCATA
>JAKSQS010000105.1 GCA_024404055.1 Clostridia bacterium
ACGCGTATCTTTCACCCGAAATGAAGTCCACGGGTGAAGCGATAGGCTATGACAACAGCCTTTCAAGGGCGATGTATAAGGCACTCACGGCATCCGGCATGAATTTGCAGAATTACGGCACGGTGCTTGTCACCCTTGCCGATGAGGATAAGCAGGAGGCACTGCCGCTTGTGCGCCGCTTCTATAATATGGGCTTTAACATTATTGCGACAGTCGGCACGGCAAGCTTCCTCAAGGAGCACGGCATACGCACAAGGGTCATGGGCAAGATAAGCGAGGGCAACGAGGAAATACTTGAAGCCATACGCTCCGGATATGTCAGCTATGTTATCAACACAAGGGCTATAATGTCCGGCGTTCATTATGATGACGGTGTGCTTATCCGCCGCTGTGCCACTGAAAACAATGTCACCATTTTCACTTCACTTGACACGGTAAGGGTGCTTCTTGATGTTCTTGAGGAAAGCACAATTACGGTATCCACAATAGATTCCTGATGCGGAGAGCTTATGAAAAAGGTTATACTTAATATAATAGAAAACAGGGCGTTGACCTCAACCGTATATGAAATGAAGCTGTCGGGCGATTTGAGCGGTATCACACGCCCCGGACAGTTTGTAAACATTCAGCTTGACGGGCTGTATTTACGCAGACCCATTTCCGTGTGTGATGTGTGCGGCGATACCCTTACGCTTATTTATAAGGTCGTCGGAAAAGGCACCGAAAAGATGAGCGGCATGGCGGCAGGGCAGGCACTTGATGTGCTGACGGGTCTCGGAAACGGCTATGACACCTCTGTCAGCGGCGAAAAAGTGCTGCTGCTCGGCGGCGGCGTGGGTGTTCCTCCGCTTTATATGCTTGCAAAGAGGCTTATTTGCGAGGGCAAAAGCGTGACTGCGGTGCTGGGCTTTAACACGGCAGACGAGGTTTTTTATGAAAAGGAATTTGCCGCTGCCGGCGCGGCTGTGCGTGTCACCACGGCAGACGGCAGCCGCGGAATAAAGGGCTTTGTGACGGACGCTATGCCTGAAAATTACTCATATTTTTACACCTGCGGTCCCGAACCGATGCTGAAAGCGGTTTACAAGGCAACAGATACCGGCGGTCAGTTCAGCTTTGAGGAAAGAATGGGCTGCGGCTTCGGCGCGTGCATGGGCTGCTCATGCAAAACCGTTACGGGGTATAAGAGAATATGCAAGGACGGACCCGTGCTTGAAAAGGAGGAAATATTATGGGAAGATTAAGCGTTGAGCTTTGCGGCGTTGAGCTTGAAAATCCCGTGATTCCGGCATCCGGCACCTTCGGTTACGGGTATGAATTTGCTGAAATTTACGATATAAATATTTTAGGCAGCCTTTCGTTCAAGGGCACGACAAGAGAGCCCCGTTTCGGAAATCCAACACCGAGAATAGCGGAAACGGCAAGCGGTATGCTGAACGCCGTAGGCTTGCAGAACCCGGGCGTTGACAGGGTGATAAATGAGGAGCTGCCGAAGCTGAGAAAATGCTTTCATAAGCCAATAATGGCGAATGTCAGCGGCTTTTCGGTTGAGGATTACGCATATACCTGCGAAAAGCTGGACGGTCAGCAGCAGGTGGCGTGGCTTGAGGTGAACATAAGCTGTCCGAATGTACACGGCGGCGGCATGAGCTTCGGCACGGATAAAGGCTGTGCCGCGCAGGTTGTAAGGGCGGTAAAGGCGGTGACGGCAAAGCCCGTTATCGTTAAGCTTTCACCGAATGTGACGGATATAACGGAAATTGCCAAAGCGTGTGAAGCCGAGGGTGCGGACGGTATAAGCCTTATCAATACCCTCATGGGCATGAGAATAGATTTGAAAAAGAAAAAGCCGGTTCTTAAAAACACAACGGGCGGACTTTCCGGTCCCGCGATTTTTCCGGTTGCGTTGAGGGCGGTTTATCAGACGGCAAAGGCTGTCAGCATACCGATAGTCGGTATGGGCGGCGTCAGCAGTGCTGAGGATGTTATTGAATTGATGCTTGCCGGCGCGACAGCGGTCGAGGTCGGCGCGGCAAACCTCGTTGACCCGTTCGCAAGCAAAAAAATCATTGAAGACCTTGAACCGGCTATGGATAAATACGGTATAAAAAATCTGAAGGATATTATAGGAGGCGCGTTATAATGGGAAAAGATGTTATTGTTGCGTGTGACTTTTCAAGCGCACGGCAGGTATTTGATTTTCTTGATAAATTCACCGACAGAAAACCGTTTGTAAAAATCGGTATGGAGCTTTTCTATGCGGAGGGACCGCAGATTGTAAGAGAAATAAAGAAAAGGGGACACCGCATTTTTCTCGATTTGAAGCTTCACGACATACCGAACACCGTTAAAAAGTCCATGGCGGTGCTTTCAAATCTGGATGTTGATATATGCAATCTCCATGCTGCGGGAACAGCACGGATGATGAGTGCGGCACTTGAAGGACTTACAAGACCGGACGGCACAAGACCGCTGCTTATTGCCGTAACACAGCTTACCTCCACAGACAGTGAAGCACTCGAAAACGAGCTTCTTATAAAAGAACCCATGGCTGATGTGGTTATGCATTATGCCGAAAATGCGAAAAACGCGGGGCTGGACGGCGTAGTCTGCTCTCCGCTTGAGGCACAGGCGGTACACAGCCGGTGCGGAAAAGGCTTTCTCACGGTTACTCCCGGTGTTCGCTTTGCGGACGGGGACATTGGCGACCAGAAGAGAGTTATGACCCCGGCAGAGGCGAAAAAGGTCGGCTCCGACTACATTGTTGTGGGCAGACCCATAACTGCCGCTGATGACCCGGTTGCGGCATATAACAGATGTATAGAAGAATTTGTTGATTAAGGAGGAAAAGTTATGAGCTCACTTGACAGAACGATTGCAAAAGACCTGCTTTCCATTAAGGCGGTTTTCTTCCGTCCCGAAGAGCCGTTTACATGGGCAAGCGGCATCAAAAGCCCTGTTTACTGCGACAACAGACTTACCCTGACCGCGCCGCAGGTAAGGCTTGATGTGGAAAACGGACTGGCGCAGGTCATAAAGGAATATTACCCGGATGCCGAGGTGCTTATGGGTACATCCACCGCAGGTATTGCGCACGCCGCGATTACAGGTCATATACTCGGACTGCCGATGGGATATGTCCGCTCCGGCGCAAAGGACCACGGCAGACAGAATCAGATTGAAGGAAAGCTTGAAAAGGGGCAGAAGGTTGTTGTGGTGGAAGACCTTATTTCCACGGGCGGCAGCGTTATAGAGGTTGTAAATGTGCTGCGCGAGGCAGGAGCCGAGGTGCTCGGAATAGCAAGCATTTTCACATACGGCATGAAAAAGGGCATTGAAAGACTTGCCGCGGCACAGGTGAAGAATATTTCTCTGACAAATTTTGATGTTATTGCAGAGGTTGCGGCGCAGGAGGGATATATAAAGCCCGACGACATCAAAAAGCTTATTGCTTTCCGCAACAACCCATCCGATGAAAGCTGGATAACACGGGAGGCATAAAGGTGAGAAGTGTAATTGATATTCGCGACCTCTCGACAGAGGAAATAGACTCCCTTATTTCCGTTGCACTTGATATTATTGATAATCCGGACAAATACGCCGAGGCTTGTAAAAGAAAAAAGCTTGCCACGCTTTTCTTTGAGCCGTCCACAAGAACAAGGCTGAGCTTTGAAGCGGCAATGTATGAGCTGGGCGGCAATGTGCTTTCCGTTACCGGAGCGGGTACATCCTCCGCGGCAAAGGGTGAAAGCGTTGCCGATACGGCAAAAACCGTGAGCTGCTATGCGGATATTATTGCAATGCGTCATCCCAAGGAGGGCGCGGCACTTGTTGCGGCGAACAATGCGTCCATACCCGTTATCAATGCCGGTGACGGCGGACACAATCACCCGACGCAGACGCTTGCGGATTTACTCACGATTCACAGAGAAAAAGGCAGGTTTTCCGACCTTACCGTCGGCTTTTGCGGAGACCTGAAATTCGGCAGAACGGTTCATTCGCTGATAAACGCCATAACGAGATACCCCGGCATAAAGCTTGTGCTTATATCTCCCGAGGAGCTGAAGGTACCGGGATATGTTAAAAACGATGTTATTATCCGCAACAATATTCCGTATGAGGAGACAAATGACCTTCTCAGTGCCATACCGAAGCTTGATGTGCTTTATATGACAAGGGTGCAGCGTGAGCGTTTTTTCAACGAAGAGGACTATTTAAGGCTGAAGGACAGCTATATTTTAGAGCCGTCCAAGCTGACAAACGCGAAAAAAGACCTCTGCATTATGCATCCTCTGCCGAGGGTGAACGAAATCAGCGTTTCGGTGGACGACGACCCGAGAGCCTGCTATTTCAAGCAGGTGCTAAACGGCAAATATATGCGCATGGCGCTTATATTAAAGCTTCTTGAGGAGGCGGAAAAATGAATATTGACTCCATAAAGGACGGAATTGTCATAGACCACATAAAAGCCGGCTGCGCGATGAAAATTTATGAGCTTTTGGGGCTTGACAAACAGGATGTGTCTGTGGCTATAATAAAGAATGTATCAAGCAGAAAGCTGGGTAAAAAGGATATTATCAAGGTGGATGCGGATATTCCCGTTGACCTTGATGTTATCGGCTTTATCGACCCGGACGCAACGGTTAATATAATAAAAGACGGCGTACTTATAAAAAAATACACCGTGGATATGCCCGAAAAGCTTGTTAATGTTATTTCCTGCAAAAATCCGAGGTGCATAACCACCTGCGAGCAGGAGCTTGCGCAGATTTTTAATCTGACGGACAGGGAAAACAAGGTATACCGCTGCGCGTACTGCGAAACAAAAGCATCTATAAACTGAAAAGGAGAATATAAAATGGAAAACAATGTTAGACCCGAATCAATGGCGAGAATCACGACAAGTGAGCTTGCAAACGCATTTATAGAAGAACAGGTTGCCGCTTTGAGAGAACAGATAGGCGACAAAAAGGTTCTTCTTGCTCTTTCCGGCGGTGTGGATTCATCCGTTGTTGCCGCTTTGCTTATCAAAGCCGTAGGCGATCAGCTTACCTGCGTTCATGTTAACCACGGACTTTTAAGAAAGGGTGAGCCGGAGCAGGTTATTGAGGTTTTCCGCAATCAGATGAATGCGAACCTCGTTTATGTTGACGCGGTTGACCGTTTCCTTGATAAGCTGGCAGGCATTGACGACCCGGAAGAAAAGCGCAAAATCATAGGTGAAGAATTTATCAGAGTGTTTGAGGAAGAGGCAAGAAAGCTTACCGATGTTGCGTTTCTTGCACAGGGAACCATTTATCCCGATATTCTCGAAAGTGACGGCGTAAAGGCGCACCACAATGTGGGCGGTCTTCCCGAAGACCTGAAGTTTGAGCTTTGCGAGCCCGTTAAGTTCCTTTATAAGGACGAGGTAAGAGTAGTCGGCAAGGCGCTCGGTCTGCCCGACAATATGGTTTACCGTCAGCCCTTCCCCGGCCCCGGTCTCGGTGTTCGCTGCACAGGTGCTATCACCCGTGACAGGCTTGAGGCTGTAAGAGAAAGTGATGCCATTCTCCGTGAGGAATTTGCGAAAGCCGGACTTGAGGGCAAGGTATGGCAGTATTTCACCGCTATCCCGGATATTCAGTCCACCGGCATTAAGGACGGCAAGCGTTACATGGGCTGGGCGGTCGTCATCCGCGCCGTAAACACCGTGGATGCAGTAACAGCAAGCGTCCCCGAGCTTTCAATTTCTCTGCTGTTCAAAATCAGAGACAGAATAATAGCCGAGGTCAACGGCGTAAACAGAGTTCTTTTCGATATGTCGGAGAAGCCTGTAAGCACAATCGAATGGGAATAATTTTCGCCAAAGCCGAAAATCAACTATTAACTATAAACTGTTAGTTTACAATAACTTCAAAGCCTTGAAATTGCCGTGTTCGGCTGTTTCAGGGCTTTTTGCTTTTTTCAATGTTTAATTGTTCAATATATTGTAACCGGAAAAATTTGCGACAGATGAAATAGTTCTAATGTGCCTTGGGTTCAGCGGATGAACGCAGTACGGGAAACGGCAACAGAGATCGTCAATAGCGAGCTGATCTACGTATAACAGTCGCACGGCGGCGGGGAGCAATCTCTGCCGCCGTGCGTCCGTTTATGTCCTACTATGTCCATATAATTCCATAAAAATCATACAAAAGTATTGATTTTTTAAGGTTGTTCATGATATACTTAATAAAATGGGAGGAGTGTGCTATGGCTAATGAAATTTTTACTGTTGCTCAAACAGCACAGTATCTTCAAGTTTGCGAAAAGACTGTACGAAGACTTATTAGTTCAAATAAACTAATCGCTTCCCGTGTGGGAGAAGGGAATCGTTCTCTTAGAATCAAGAAATCTGATATAGATGATTATTTAGCGGAACACATCAATAAAACGAAAGGAGTTCCTGTCAATGAGTGAAGAATTGATTCAAAAAAAATTGGTGGAAGCTCCTGAGAAAATGGGCGATTGGAATTTCTACAATATCGGGGCAACAACGCTTAAATCCCTGAAAAGCGCAAAGATCATTCCAGACCGTGACTATGATGAGTATGAAACTAAAAAACCGGATGCCCTTATTGTAAAGAAGCCGTTGGTGGTTGCTGCAATCGAATATAAGGTTCCGGCACAATTACGTACAGACAAGCAAATACAAAAAGCTATTGAACAGGAGCTTGGAACCGCTCAAGCTTTACAGGCAAAAGTATATATTATTACTGACGGTAAGAAGAGCATCTGGGTCAATCCTGCAAATGGTCATGAAATTCTGCAGGAAGACGGCAGTAGAATTACGCTTAATTTTGATAAGAACAGTGCAGAATGCATTGTCCTGATAAATAAAATCAGAGCGTCTATCAATGCAACAAACGACATAATCAAAGCTGCTGCTTCGGTTGATCCGTTGCCGCTGGCAGAAAAAGTGTGGCAGGATTTATGGGCCGTATCTGGTGCTACGCCGGAGAATTGTCTTTACACTTTCGTTGAGATCTTTATCTTCAAATATCTCAGCGACCTTGGGGTGCTCAAAGGTATGTACTCGTTTTATGACCTTTTGAGCAAGTATTCAGGAAATAATGAAAATGAAGTTCTTGAATTCTATGCCTCAACAATTCGCGTGAAGATAAAAGAGCTCTTTCCAGGCAATCCTAAAGACAAAACAACCATTATCAATGGCACTATCTTTGTATCCAAAGATGATAAGGCTGTGTCCGGATATGCAACTGTATTCCATAAGATTTTGAAGCGTTTCAATGATTTTGGTACGCTTGAGAATATCGACTATGATTTCAAGAGCAAGCTCTTTGAAACATTCCTGAAAGAATCCATCAGCAAGAAAAACTGGGGCCAGTATTTTACTCCTTTGAAGGTCGTTCGTGCTATTGTCAATATGGCAGACATTGAACCCGGTATGAGTATCTGTGACCCTGCGTGTGGTGTTGGAAAATTCCTGCTCGAACCCATTTTGCATAGTCTGGATCGGCTGTATGCTGTAAGTGCAGACAAGGCAGGGAATGAAAAGCTGTTGCCTCAAATCACCCTTTCCGGATTCGACAAAGGCTTTGACAAGGATGAGCAGAAAACAATTATTCTCGCCAAGGCAAATATGCTGATTTATATGTCCGGCATGATTAAAGAACATCCCGGTCTGACGAAACAGTTCGCAGAACTGTTCAACAAGACCTTCACATTGCAGACGAACTCCATTCTCGGTACTTTAGCGAAACCGATTACTGAGGAATATGACTTGATCCTCACGAATCCTCCGTATGTCATGAGCGGCAGCAGCAATTTGAAGGAAGAAATTGCCAAGGACGACGCTCTGAAAAAATACTTCTCCATAAGTGCCATGGGCATTGAAGGCTTGTTTATGGAGTGGATCATCCGCGCCTTGAAACCCGGGAAAAAGGCATTTATCGTCGTCCCGGACGGTATTATGAATCGCAGCAACGATAAAAAACTGCGTGACTTCATTCTTGAGCAATGCAATATTGACGCCGTAATTTCCTTGCCGCTGAATACATTCTTTACCACCAACAAGAAAACTTATATCCTTGCGTTGACGAAGAAAGTTGCTGTGAATGTTGGTGGAATTGCTACGTTGCCGAAACAAACAACGCCTGTTTTCACTTATCTGTGCTCTGAAATCGGCGAAACCCGCGAT
>JAKSQS010000106.1 GCA_024404055.1 Clostridia bacterium
TTGCCGATGTTGCGGTTGTAACCTCAGATAACCCGAGAACGGAGCAGCCCGACGATATAATCAGGGATATACTTGCCGGTATGGAAAAGGCGAAAATTCCCGTTTATGTTGAGACGGACAGAAGAAAAGCAACGGAATATGCCATGAGCATTGCCGAGCCCGGAGATATTGTTCTTCTTGCCGGAAAGGGACATGAGGATTATCAGATAATCGGCACGGAAAAAAGGCATTACGACGAAAGAGAAGTCGTTTCACAGATACTCGGCAAATAAGAAGCAGAAAGGTAAATTTGAGATGAATGTTTACACGGCACTCGGCATTTCATGCGCGGTAGGCTTTGCAGTTACGGCATTATTGGGATTTGTTCTGATACCCGTGCTTCACAAGCTGAAATTCGGACAGAATATACTTACGACCATAGGACCTAAATGGCACGCCAAAAAGCAGGGTACACCCACCATGTACGGCATAGCGTTCGTTGTTGCTACCATAGCTGCCGTCGCCGTTGCCGTGCTGACCTGTAAGCTCACCGGTACGGATATTTTCCCGTATTATGATTTTGACAGGAACAAGGAGCTTACAAGGCTTTGGGGAGGACTTGCGTTTGCCGTGTGTCTTGCCCTTATAGGCTTTACCGACGACTATATCAAGGTAAAGAAAAAAAGAAATCTCGGACTTACCGAGGCGCAGAAGACCGTACCGCAGCTTGCCTGTATTGCAGCGTATCTCACCGCTATGTGGGTCAGCGGCGGACAGAACGATATAACCATGTTTATTCCCATGGTCGGCAGTGTGCGCATGGGCTGGTTCTATTGGGTGTTCGGTATATGTGTTATGTACGGCGCGGTCAACGCCGTGAATTTTACAGACGGTATTGACGGACTTTGCGGCAGTGTTACGCTTACCGCAGGTGTCAGCTTTACGGTTATGGCTGTTATGAAGCAGCTGACCTCGGTTGGTATTCTCACCTCGGCTCTTGTCGGTGTGTGCGCAGGTTATCTTGTGTGGAATCATTATCCGGCAAAGGTTATGATGGGCGATACCGGCTCGATGTTCCTCGGCGGAATTATCGTTGCGGCGGCATACGGACTTGACTGCCCCGTAATCCTTCTTCCCGTGGGAATAGTTTATGTTGCAGAGGCACTTTCAGACCTTTTACAGATTGCCTCTGTCAGACTGAGACATAAAAAAATATTTAAAATGGCTCCCATTCATCATCATTTTGAGCTTTGCGGCTGGAAAGAAAACAAAATCGTTGCCGTGTTTACACTCGTCGGCTTGGCAGGGGGCATTTTCGGAATACTGCTTATGTATTTCGGCGGTTATGTGATGTAAAGACTTTTTTCGGAGGTGTAGAGAATGGGCGAAGCGGAATATGCAAGGAGACCCGTGAGCGGACGCGGCGCAAAAAGAGAAAAGGTACGCAAGGCGGGCTTTTTGAGCGGAATTTACGATATGCTTAAGGAACGCGGCTGGGTTATTGAAGGCTCTGCCGATTCGGGATTTTTTATACTCGTGCTCATTTTGCTTGCG
The DNA here is from genome assembly GCA_024404055.1 of Clostridia bacterium. GTDB lineage: Bacteria > Bacillota > Clostridia > Oscillospirales > Acutalibacteraceae > UBA6857. The sequence goes on from JAKSQS010000106.1 coordinate 1,534, forward strand.
TTCGGCGTTGTTATGATGTTTTCGGCAAGCTATGTCGCTTCATACTACAAAAACGGCAATTCGTATGTTTTCTTTATCAAGCAGCTTCAGTTTGCTCTTTTGGGTATTGTTGTGATGATTGCCGCAAGCAAATTTAATTTCAGAAAGCTTGACGGCGGTTTGGCGTGGCTGCTTGCCGGCTTTGCTCTTGCCTGTCTCATAGCGGTGCTTTTTACAGCTCCCGATGCCGGCGGAACAAGAAGAAGACTTGTTTTCTTCCAGCCCTCCGATGTTGCAAAGTTCGTGCTTGTACTGTTCCTTGCACATAATATGTCAAGACAGCATAAATATTTTAAGAACAAAACAACTGCAAGGGTTTGTTTCCGTGCGGCGGTTAAGCCGGAAATTTACGGGCAAAGAATTGTGGGCAACAAAAACGGTCTGTTTACAGCCAACACGGTTCTTACATTTTATTATGCGGCGGTAATCGGCGTTTGTGCGGTTCTTATTCTTTTGGAGCATCACCTTTCCGGCACTATCCTTATTCTTCTTATCGGCGTTTCCATGCTGGCGTTCGGCGGCGTTAAGCCGAAATGGTTTATTATTGCGGGTTGTGTAATTGTGCCCGTTGCCGTTGCTATAATCGTTATATGCAAAAATTATAAAGAAAACGGCATACTTGAAACGGGTCTCGGTCCCATTCACAGCTATCAGCTTGAAAGAATTGTGGCTTGGCTTGATAAATCTTATGAGCCGACAGACGGAAGATGGCAGATAAATAACAGCCTTTATGCCATTGCCTCCGGCGGACCGTTCGGTCTGGGCTTCGGTGAGTCAAGGCAGAAGCAGATGTTTGTTTCGGAGCCGCAGAACGACTTTATTTTTTCGATTATTTGCGAGGAGCTCGGATATGTCGGAGCGACAGTTATTATAGTACTTTTCGCACTGCTGATATATAAGGGCTTTGTAATCGCGTCAACCTCGGATGACCTTTTCGGCTCACTTCTTGTTATGGGTATTATGGCACAGGTAGGCTTTCAGGTGGTGCTGAATATTATGGTTGTTACGGATACAATGCCGAATACGGGAATTTCACTCCCGTTTTTCAGCTACGGAGGTACATCGCTTGTTATGCTGCTGGGCGAAATGGGCTTAGTGCTTTCGGTGTCGAGGTCAAGAAACAAACAGGCAGAAGCTGCATAACGGGGAGGAAAAGATTATGAAAATACTTTTTGCCGCCGGAGGAACAGGCGGACACATCAATCCCGCGCTTGCGGCTGCGGGAGAAATCAGAAAGCAGTATCCCGACACAAAGATACTGTTTGTCGGAACTGCTGAAAAAATGGAGTCAAGGCTTGTGCCTGCCGCCGGATTTGATTTTACAACAATAAAAATAACGGGCTTTCAGAGAAAGCTTACCCCGGCAAACATCATAAGAAATATTCTTACGGTTTTTTATATTCTTACTTCATCCATGCAGGCGCGTAAAATCATTAAAAATTTTGCGCCGGATGTTGTTGTCGGCTTCGGCGGATATGTAAGCGGTCCGGTTGTCAGACAGGCGGCAAAAATGGGCATAAAAACCGCTATTCACGAACAGAACGCATATCCCGGGGTGACAAACAAAACACTTGCAAAGCAGGTTGACCGTGTGATGCTTACCGTTCGTCAGGCGGAAAAATATCTTGAGCCGAAAAATCCCTGCACGGTTACGGGACTTCCCGTAAGAGGTGAGCTGCTTGAAGCGGACAGGGACATAAGCCGTGCGGAGCTCGGCATACCCGACGATGCCGTGCTTGTGCTTTCAATGGGAGGCAGTCTCGGCGCACGGACGGTAAACGAGGCAATGGTGAATTATATTGCCGAAAGATGTGAAAACAAAAAGCTTTATTTCATTCACGCTTACGGTCAGTATGGCTCATGGGTGCCGGATATGCTCAAGCAAAAGGGCATTGAGCCTTCGGAGCATAAAAATGTTGTTCTTCGCGAATACATAGACGATATGGCGCGGTGTATGTCCGCCGCGGATATTGTTATCGGCAGGGCGGGTGCAAGCACACTGAGTGAGCTTCAGGCACTTTCCAAGGCTTCACTGCTTATCCCTTCACCCAATGTGGCTGAAAATCATCAGTATCATAACGCGATGGCACTTGTCGAAAACGGCGCGGCTGTTATGATTGAGGAAAAAGAGCTTACACAGAAAAAATTCAATGCGGAGCTTGACAGACTTACACAGTCCGGCGAGCTTGTGCAGAAGCTTTCGCATAACGCCGGAGCCATGGCAATGCCGGACGCCAAAAAGGCAATTGCCGAAATCATCGTTTCACTTACCGATTAAAAATCACCGTTTTAACGCTTTTTGCATATTATGGAGCATATTACAAAAGCAGGGAGCGCACAGGGGTGGAACATTTCATTATAAACGGCGGCAAAGCCTTAAGCGGCAAAATACGGGTGCAGGGGTCAAAAAACGGAGCTTTGCCTGTTCTTGCCGCTGCTGTTCTTGTAAAAGGACAGTGCATAATACATAATTGTCCGTATCTAACGGATGTGGACGCAGCGGTTGAAATATTAAAATATCTCGGCTGTACCGTTAAACGGGAAAGCTCAACGCTGACTATTGACTCGGGTACGATTAACAGGTATGATATACCCGAGGTGCTTATGCGAGAAATGCGCTCGTCAATTGTTTTTATGGGTTCTGTTCTCGGCAGAACGGGAAAAGCGAGAATGTGCGCACCCGGAGGCTGCGAAATAGGCTTGCGTCCGATTGACCTGCATCTTTCGTCGCTTGAAACACTGGGTGTCTGCATAACAAACCGAATGGGTGTGCTGGAATGTGAAGCGCCGAACGGCATAATCGGCGCGGAAATAACCCTTTCGTTTCCGAGTGTGGGCGCAACCGAAAACATTATGCTTGCCTCGGCAGTTTCAAAGGGGACAACAACTGTTACAAATGCAGCCAGAGAGCCGGAAATTGATTGCCTTGCCGATTTTCTCAATTCATGCGGTGCGGATATTCATATCTGCGGTGACGGCAGAGTTGTTATAAACGGGGTGAGTTCGCTCCACGGTACGGAGCATACGGTGCTGCCGGACAGGATAGCCGCGGCAACATTTGTGAGCGCCGCTGCCGCAACAAACGGCGATATACTGCTCCAATCGGTTCGACCGGAGCATCTGAAAACAGTTCTGTCGGTATTTTCGGACGCGGGAAGCGAGATTGAAGCATATGGCGATACCATCCGTATAAAAGGGAGGGGCAGACTGCGTATGCTGCGCGGTGTGAGAACCATGCCGTATCCGGGCTTCCCGACGGATGCGCAGGCACCTGTTATGGCTGCCGCCTGTCTTGCAGACGGAACGAGCATAATTGTGGAAAATATCTTTGAAAGCAGATTCAAGCACGCGCCCGGGCTGATTAAAATGGGCGCAAAAATCAAAATAGAGGACAGAGTTGCCGTTATTGACGGCGTTGAAAGACTGTACGGCGCAAGGGTGGAAGCAACCGACCTGCGCGGCGGAAGCGCACTTGCGGTTGCAGGCTTTGCGGCACAGGGTACAACACGTATTTATAACATTCACCACATTGACAGGGGCTATGAGAAATTTGAAAACAGCTTCGCTTCATTAGGAGCGGATATTATAAGAAAATCCGACTGATTTTCACGGGAAAGGAAGAAAAAAGTGGATAACAATAACGGTTCAAACAACGGTTCCTCCGGCACAAAATCATGGCAGGAGGCATCGAGCTGGTTTGAAGAGAGAAAAGAGCGGATAGCAAAGGGTGAAATACCGGATGTGTCCGCAGAGGAGCAGAAAAGAACCGCAGCCGGTGAAAAGAATATTTCCGAGGACAGAATACCGATTGAGCCTAAACGCAATCCGCCGAAAAAGAAGGGCTCGGTTAAGCAAATCCCGAAAAAGGAGAGTAACGCAGCCGAACAGCGCAAAGCAATTCACCGCGTTGAAAAAAAGCCTGTTGAAACGAAAAAAAGCGCAAAGAAAAAAGGGACGAACAAAAAAGCAGTTCGCGTTGTCCGCTCAAAGGATGATGAAAGAGTTAAAGCCGCAATTAAAAAGAAGAAAAAGAAAGTAAAAAGCAGGGCGAGAAATACCGCTGTTGCGGTTTTCCTTGTTGCGGTTACGGGACTTGTGCTATGCCTGTTCTTTGCGTTTAAAACGGCGGATATTTCAGTTGAGGGTAAAACGAAATATTCAGCGGACGAGATTATTTCCGCATCAGGCATTGAGCTTGGCGATTATGTCTGGAAAATCAATAAAAAAGAAGTAAACAGGGCAGTGTGCAAAATACATCCTTATATTGGCAGCGTGAAGGTTTCGGTGAAGCTACCTTCAACGGTGAGACTGATTGTAACAGCCGCAAAGGAAAAATATGCCATTCCATACGGCAAAAATGATGTAATAATAAATGAACAGGGTAAGGTTCTCAACAGAACCGAAAAGAAAATACCCAAGGGTGCGGTTGAGCTTTTAGGCGTCAGCTTCGCAAACGATAATGTTGGCGATATAATTGAATATGACGAAAAGAGCGAGGGCAAAACCGCGCTTGCCGATACACTGATTTCCAAAGCGGCACAGGCGGGTATTGAATCGATTACGGCGGTGAATGTGGAAAACACAACCGCGATATATGCCGTGTATGATGCGAGAGTAAAGCTTTATTTCGGCAATCAGAGTGACCTTGACTCCAAAATGAGAAGCTGCAAGGGCTTACTTGATACGCTGACGGCGGAAAATAAAAGCTTTACCGGCGTTGCAAATCTTTCAAACAACGGCAAGGTTTATTTCCTTCCCGGAAGCATGGACGCAGAGGTTACAAGCGCCAAAAAATATGAAATGCAGCTTGCACAGAAGGAAAAAGCAGACAAAAAAAGTAAATAATATTGATTTTAGCAAAAAAAACACATAAAAAAACAGAAAAGTTATATCATTCGCTTATTGAAATTGTAAAAAACATATGATATAATCGTAAAGCTTAATTATGTAAAGTATACTTTTCGGCGTGTTATACGCCGCTGCTTTACGAGGTAAATGGGAGGAAGTAATAAAATGGGCTTCTTGATTGACAACGATTTTGTAGCGTATAATCAGATAAAGGTCATTGGTGTCGGCGGCGGCGGCGGAAACGCTGTTAATGCGATGATTTCGGCCGGTATTGTCGGAGTTGAATTTCTTTCGATAAATACCGACAGACAGATACTTGAAAATTCAGCCGCAACACATAAAATTCAGATAGGCGAAAAGGTTACGGGCTGCATGGGCGCAGGCGGTGACCCCGCAGTCGGCAGAAAGGCGGCAGAGGAAAGCCGTGATGTAATTGCCGAGGCATTGAGAAATACGGATATGGTGTTTATCACTGCCGGTATGGGCGGCGGCACAGGCACTGGTGCGGCTCCCGTTGTTGCGGAAATCGCAAAGGAGCTCGGCTGCCTGACGGTAGGTATCGTTACAAAGCCCTTCAAGTTTGAAGGCAGAAAGCGCATGAGCCAGGCTGAGGACGGTATTATTGAGCTTCAGAAGCATGTTGACAGCCTTATTGTTATTCCTAATGAAAGACTTAAGCTGCTCGGCGATAAGTCATTGAGTATGCGCGACGCGTTTGCAAAGGCTAATGATGTTCTCTGGCAGGGCGTAAAGAGCATTTCCGACCTTATCAAGGTTCCCGGTTATATCAACCTCGACTTTGCAGATATTAAGAGCGTTATGAAAAATGCCGGCAAGGCTCATATGGGTCTGGGCAGAGGCAGAGGTGCGGACTGTGCCAATGAGGCAACAAAGCAGGCAATCACAAGTCCGCTGCTTGAAACCGCTATTGACGGCGCAAAGGGCGTTATTATCAATGTTACCTGCTCATCGGATATGTCACTTGATATGATTGAGCAGGCGGGCGAGCTTATCGCGCAGGCAACGCATCCCGACGCGAATATTATCTTTGGTTCGGTATTTGATGAGGATATGGGCGATGAAATGCTGATTACAGTTATCGCAACGGGCTTTGACAGCATTACGGATATTTCTTCATCCACGGAAACCGCACCTGAGGCGCCAAAGCCTGCGTATACAGGTGTCGGCAACACAACATTTATCAGCCAGTCCGGCACAAACACGGTTCCCGGTCAGTTTGCGTCCACGGCGTTCGGTCAGTCTCTTTCCTCTGTTTTCGGACAGGCTAATGCGGCAGTGGCGGCAGGTGCAAACGCAGCACCCGTTTTCACCCCGGTACAGCAGTCAGCTCCCGTACAGGACGCATCGGCACAGAGAGTTGATGTGGTTGATACGCCCCCCAGAAAGGCTTCCACCGTTTTTGACGAAGCGGCAGAGGAAGAGTCCGATGTTCTTCCCGTATTCAAGGGCAGAAATATATTCGGCAAATAATATAAAAAATCACCCGGCAGACAAATTTTCTTCTGCCGGGTGAACGAATAAAGATTTTTTATATTTTTGTAAGAATTTTTTTGAACATGTATTGACAAGAGCGGCGGTAATGAGTATAATAATCAGCGTTGCGATTGATATGCGGGTGTAGTTCAATGGCAGAATCCCAGCCTTCCAAGCTGGTCGTGTGGGTTCGATTCCCATCACCCGCTCCA
>JAKSQS010000107.1 GCA_024404055.1 Clostridia bacterium
TTTTACAGGTATCCTTATATGTCTTGTTCTTATAAACAAAGGAAGCGGTAACGGTAACTGTGCCCGCCTTTTTCGCCGTGACAGCGCAGCCTGTTTTCCCGTTTGCTTTAACTGTTGCAATTTTAGTGTCGGAGCTTGTCCATTTCAAAGTGACTGAAGACAGATTAACCTTTGATGTCAGATAAGCCTTGCATCCCGTATATATCTTTTTACTGCTTTGCGCTATATCAACGCCGGCATCAGCAAGCTTAAAGCTCTTAACCGTGCTGAACGGAGAATATATCTTACTGTCATTTACGGTTCTGTAAGTGCGCAGTCTGACATAATAGGTTTTACCCGGGTTAAGCCCCGTTACGGTAATGGGAGATTTCGTGCCCGTTTTTGAAACAACGGATGAAAAGCTTTTGGATGTACTCAGCTGTGCCTGATAACCTGCCGCACCGCTGACTGCTTTGAATGTTATCTTTGCCGCCGTTACACTGCTGCCCGCCGCAGACGAAACAGCCGGAGCCGCCGTTGAAGTACCCGTCAAAAGCACGGCACTTTTCGCTCCCGTATAGGTTGCGCCGCCGACGGTTCTGTATGCGGTTACATAAAATTTATAATTCGTCTTTGCTTTAAGCGAGCTGATTTTTAATGATGTTTCCGCAGTGCTCTTGTAAAGCGCGTATTTTTTGCTTGTCGAATTGTATTTATACACCTTGTACCCCGTTGCTGCCGTAACCTTTTTCCATGTCAGTTTAACAGTGGATGCGGTTGCAGCGGCATTTTTGAGTGATGTAACCTTGCCCGGGGCGGTATAAGCGGTAAGTACACTGCTGTATTCGCCTTTTCCGTTTGCGTTATAGGCACACACTTTGAATTTATATGTTTTTCCTGCGGAAAGCGATGATACGGTAACGGTATTTTTTGCCGTTTTGGTAAGCTCAACATATTTCTTTTTCGTTGAATTATACTTATATACCTTATACCCCGAAGCACCGTAAGCTTTATTCCATGTAAGCGTTACAGACGCTGCGCCTGCCGATTTCTGCTTTAAGCCGTAAACCCTTGAAGGCATTATTATTTCCTTCGCGGTTGTTTTCACGGATGCGGTCGTATTCGCGGCACCGGCAAAAACCGCAGACGCACAAATCATCGTGATAAGTACCGTTATAAGTGCGATAAATTTTTTCATTTTATTTTCCTCCATAAGAAAAAACTACGGAATAACCCGCAGTTTCATAGTACCTGTCACATTTGTTTAATATATAAACAAATATAAAATCATTTATGATATTTTGTGCCGAGGCGAATCTGATATGCTCTGTAAAGCTGTTCAAGCAGCATAATTCGCGCAAGCTGATGCGGAAATGTCATCGGGCTCATGGAAAGTCTTATGTCACTTAACCTTTTAATTTCCTCGTCAAGCCCGTATGAGCTTCCTATTATAAACGCAAAGCTGCCTTCTCCTGCCGCGGCTCTCTTCTCCATTTCAAGGCATAGCTGTTCGCTTGTCAGCATTTTCCCTTCAATGCACAGGGAAACGACAACCGCGCCCTTCGGTATTTTTTCCTTTATCATCTGCGCCTCGGCTTTCAGCGCGACACTTATCTGTGTGCCGTTCGGATTGTCCGGCAGTCTTACAGGAACAAGCTCCTCAAGGCTGAACCGGTAACCCGTGCCGAGCCTTTTCACATATTCCGCCGAAGCATCCTTAAGATACTGCTCCTTACATTTTCCGAGGCATATTATTTTTACGCTTATCAAAATAAAACAATGCCTCCGTCATTTTCCTTTTTGTTCACACAAAGCGTATAGTCAATATCAAGCCTTGCACCCGACATTGTAAGCGCAGCGTGTGTGGTTTCAAACGCAAGACCCGGAATATTATTTTCCGTGCTTAAATGCCCGAGAAACAGACGCGTAACACCGCTTTTTACAAGCTGAACTGCCGCCGAAGCGCAGTCATCATTACAAAGATGACCCGTGGGCGAAAGTATACGCCTTTTGAGTGCATACGGATACGGTCCGTTTTGCAGCATACCGACATCATGGTTCGATTCCAGCATAACAAGGTCGCAATTTTTCATTTCATTGAGAATAATATCCGTCATATGTCCCGTATCGGTTGCAATTGCAGCCTTTCTTCCGTCGGGAAAACGCACGGTATATCCGCATGGCTGCGCTGTATCATGCGGAACAGGAAAGCTTTTTATTTCCATCCCCCCTGCCTCCGTCCCCGTCTGCGGCATGATTTCAAGAGGGAATTTTCCAGTCGCAGCCTCTGCCGCCTCCAGCTCCGCAGCAGTGCCGGCTGTGCAGTATACGGGTATACCGTATCGGGAAGCGAAAAGCTTTATGCCGCTTATATGGTCGGTATGAGAATGGGTGACAAAAATCGCGGACAGCTTTTCGGGCTCTATATCCCTGTTTATCAGCGCGGCGCAAAGCCTTTTACAGCTTACTCCCGCGTCAATAAGTATCCCCGATGAGGCGGTACCGAAATATGTACTGTTGCCTGAGCTCGAAGAAAAAAGTGAACAAAACCTTGCCATAACAATATTCCTTTAATAAACAAAGGACGGTTAGCGTGACACGGATAATCCGAACCCGTGGTTCGGATTATCCGCGTCACGCTAGCGTTTAACCGTCTCTTTGTTTTTATGCATTTTTCATTATGCGGACATCCTCAAACTCTTTTCTGTATATATCCGCACCAAGGGCACGAAGCTTTTCAATATAATCCTCATATCCTCTGTCTATAAACTGAATATCCTCTATTTCAGTGGTTCCTCTTGCAATCAGACCCGCTATAAGCATGGCTGCACCGGCTCTTAAGTCATCAGCCTTTACGGGAGCACCCGTAAGCTCCGGAACACCCTGGAAAACGGCGACGGTACCGTCAACAATAACATTCGCGCCCATTCTCGTCAACTGCTCAACATAGCGGAAGCGGTTATCCCACACGCCCTCCGACACAAGGCTTGTACCCTGCGCAACGGAAAGTATAACCGCCATCTGCGGCTGCATATCCGTCGGAAATCCCGGATGAGGCATAGTCTTTATATTGCATTTTTTAAAGCTCTTCGGGCCTGTAACACGAAGCGCGTCTCCCATTTCGGTAACGGTCGCGCCGCATTCAACAAGCTTTGCCGTAATGGCCTCAAGATGCTTGGGAATAACATTTCTGATTGTCGCATCGCCCTTTGTCGCAGCGGCGGCAACCATATATGTCCCCGCCTCAATCTGGTCGGGAATAATGGAATAAGTGCAGCCGTGAAGCTCGTTTACCCCGTGTATTTTTATAACATCCGTTCCTGCACCTCTTATATCAGCACCCATGGCGTTTAAGAAGCTTGCAAGGGAAACACTCTGCGGCTCCTTTGCGGCGTTTCCTATTATAGTCAGCCCCCTTGCCTTTACGGCTGCAAGCATCACATTTATTGTGGCACCTACGGAAACCTGATCCATATATATTGATGAACCCGTCAGCTTGTCCGCCTTGGCGTTTATCATTGCGTTTTCAACATTAACCTCGGAGCCCAAAAGCTCAAATCCCTTTATATGCAGGTCAATAGGTCTGACACCGAAATTACAGCCGCCCGGAAGAGCTACCTTCGCCTTGCCGAAACGGCCAAGCAAAGCACCGATAAGATAATATGAAGCTCTTAACTGCTTTGTCATCTCATGAGAAACAACATAGGAATTAACATACTTGCTGTTTATTTCGACAGTATGCTTGTTTATTCTTCTTATTTCCGCACCTAAGCTTTCAAGTATTTCAAGCATACAGCTTACATCGCTGATACAGGGAATATTTTCTATCCGGCACACATCCTGTGCCAGCAGAGCCGCCGGGAGAATCGCAACAACCGCATTTTTGGCACCGCTGATTTCAACCTCACCCGTCAGCCTGTTACCGCCGCGGATAACAATCTTTTCCAAAAATATCTCCTCTTTCCGAAAATCTCTCTTATATACAAAATAAAGTTAAAATTCAAAATAAATACACAACAGGCAGAATAACACATACATTCCGCCATAGCGTGACACATTAACCTTTGACATTATATCACCGCTTTTTGAAAAATAAAAGCCCTTTTATTAAAATCGTTAGAAAGTACAAAAAAGCAAGCCAAAATTTAACTCTTTCATACAACACTTCACAACCGGTTATTATTTTGCGAAGTCTGTAAATAAAAATTCGGGGTAATGAAAATAAAACATTTACAAATATGTTTCACTTGTGCAATATATCAGACAATTCTTAATTGAATTTTCATTTATATAGTGTTATAATTAAAGTGGAATTTTTTATAAAAGGGTGATTATATGAAAAAAACAAAAAAGCTTATACTTTTCATGCTCTCGGCAGTATGCATGGGCATAATGGTTTTTGCGGTGTCCATTAATACCTTTGCCGCAACAAGCATGAGCAAAACCAAGGTTTCATCCATTGCCGTACAAACCTACACAGGCAAAGCGATAAAGCCCGCCGTTACGGTAAAATACGGTTCAAAGACGCTGAAAAAGGGCACGAACTACACCGTCACCTATTCGGCAAACACAAACCCGGGCTATGCAAAAGTAACCGTGAAGGGCAAGGGCTCTTATACGGGCACAAAAACCGTGAAATTTCAGATAGTAAGCCCGGCTGTCAAAAATCTTGCTTTTTCAAAAAGCACCAAAACCTCCGCTGTTTTGTCATGGAGTGCATCCAAAAAAGCAACAGGCTATCAGGTATATAAATACACCTCCGGTGCGTACAAGCTTGTTTCAAGCGTGAGAACAACATCTGTAACTCTCTCCGGTCTTTCGGCGGGCTCAACATATAAAGTGAAGGTTCGTCCGTACAATAAGCTTTCAAGCGGCGAGGTTATTACAGGCAAATTCTGCGACCCGATAAGTGTTCTTACCCTCCCGGCGGACATAGGTACTGTAAAGCAGACTGCCGTAAGCAGCGCAGCTGCCACTGTATCATGGAGCAAGTGCACCGGAGCTTCGGGCTATACAGTGTACAGTATAGCCGCAAACGGAACAAAAAAAGCCCTTAAAAGCGTGAGTGCGACATCCTGCAAGCTTACCGGACTTAAAGGCAGCACAACAATAAAGGTTGCCGCTTACAGAACAATAAACGGCGCAAAAAAATACTCGGCGGAAAGCAAAGCACTCACCGTAGTGGTTATTCCCTCGGGTAAGGTCGGCGGTGTAAGTGTCAGCGGCATCAACCCGACATACGCAACGCTGAAATGGACAGCCCTGCCCGGCTGCACATACTACGCCGTTTACAAAAGCACGGACGGCGTGAACTATAAGCGCCTTGCCACAGCAAGCAAAGCAAGCTATAAGGCAGCGGGTCTTCTGCCCTGTACTGTTTATTTCTTTAAGGTCTGTCCAACTGTCAAATACTCCGGCACATGGCATGACAGCACCGTTTTAAGCAGTGCTCTTTCATTCAGAACCAAGCCTGCGGCACTGACGGGACTTGCCGCAAAAAGCATTACAAACAAATCTCTCACTCTCTCATGGACAAAGTGTGCCGGCGTTTCCGGCTATGAGGTGTATATGGGCGGCAAATTATACAAATCCGTCACCGCCGCTTCACTTAAGGTCTCATCTCTTAAAGAAAGCACCTCTTATTCATTCAAGTGCAGAGCTTATTTTGAAGAAACAAACGGTATTCGTACATACGGTGCCTGGTCGGACACCGTAAATGTCACCACGGACGATACAAAAGCCGACAGCGTTACGCTTTCCGCCTCCACTCTCACTCTTTATACGGAGGGTACCGTTTCGGCAGCTCTCACGGCAACCGTTCTTCCCTCCTACGCAGCAAACAAGGCCGTTACATGGACAACCTCCAACAAAAAAGTTGCCGTTGTAAACGAATCCGGTCTTGTAACTGCAAAAGGCGCAGGCAAAGCCGTAATCAAAGCGGTCTCGGCTGAAAATAACGCTGTTTACGCATCCTGCACAGTAACGGTCAAAAAAGCCGTCACCGGCATTGAGCTTGAAAGAACCGCCGTTACGCTTTCCGTAAACGAAAAAGCGGCTCTCACATACGAGGTTCTGCCGTTTGAAGCGACAGACAAAAGCGTTACCTTTACATCCACCAACACGGCGGTAGCTTCTGTCAGTGAAGCAGGACTTATCACCGCAAAAAAAGCCGGTACTGCCAAAATCGCCGTTATCAGCAAGGATAAGGCAACCGTGAAGGCGTTTTGTACTGTAACGGTAAAAAAATATGCACTGACCGCCATCAGCGTCCCGTCAACGCTTACGGTTTATGAGGGTCAGACTTATACATTCCTGCCTGACTATTCACCGTCAAACGCAAGCGATAAAAGCTTCACCGTAAGCATAACACCAAAGGTAATAGAAAAGCTCTATCCCCAATCTGATATTTTAAAGCTGCACGCAAAAAAATACACCTATGCCGCTGCCAATTATCTGAAGGTAAACTCCGCCGGTACCGGCATTACTGCGGTTAAATCAACCTCTGTCAAGCCCGCCTCCGTTGTATCCGGCTCCTATACCTATTCTGCACCCGCGCCGGAAAGCTTCACCGTTACCGTCACTTCCGCAGACGGAGCAAAAACCTCGTCATGCACCGTAACGGTTATTCCCAAAGATAAAAAAATTGCCGTCACAGGCGTTTCCGTATTCTCATATTGCAACACATGGTATCCCGGAAAAACAGGTGCCATGTCGGCATCGGTAACGCCTTCCAATGCCACTGACGGTTCTGTTACATGGAGCTCAAGCAACACAAATGTTGCATATGTAGATGCATACGGCAATGTAACCGCCATATCACCCGGTACGGTAACAATAAAGGCAACTTCAACAGACGGAAAGAAAACAGCCTCGCGCAAAATCACCGTGCTCGACCGTGTCAAGCCGCGTGAGCTTACCATAAGCCGCACCGAAATACGCGACCTCGTTGCAGGCGACAGCATTTCGCTTACCGCACAGTGTATTCCGGACAACGCCAACGAGCCGCTTATCGCATGGTCATCAAGCAACCCATCCGTTGCCAATTACTATCTCGGCAATGTTTACGGCTACAATGAAGGTACGGCGAAAATAACCGCTACCACCTCCAACGGAATATCAAAGACCTGCATTGTCAATGTGCACAAGGAAGGCGTTAAAATCACTCCGGCAACATATTTTGAAGGTCTTGCCGTCGGTGATACAAAGCAGCTTTCCGCCGAAGCATATTGCAAGGGCTTAGGAAAATGCGATGTAAACTGGGCAAGTGACAACGAGGCTGTCGCGGTTGTCGGCACTGACGGTCTTGTTACTGTTGTAGGCGAGGGCAAGGCGAAAATAACTGCCTATTGTGTTAATCACGCCGAATTAAACGCCTCGGCAGGCTTTACCACAGGCAAATATACCGCACCCGATGCAAAAGACAAGGCAGCCTTCCTTGAAGAATTTAAAGCTTCTCTGAATCGTGTCAAGACCGAGGATTGTCCCGGATTCACCTTGAACGATACGGCACTCGTTTCCTCTCTTACGGTTTCCGATTTCCATGTTGACGGCTTCATCGGCACTGCCGCCGAATTATTACCGGGGATCAATATGGATGAAACCATTAACGAGATGCTTTCCGATTCCATAGGCGACGAACTGAGCGGAAATGAAATTATTATGTCTCATCCTGTTACGAATGAGGATAAGACAACCTACCGCAACACTCTTCCCGTCAGGGGCTATACATTTGCGGCAGCTGATAATCTCACCGTAGCCGAAATAAAGAGCTGCAATGCAACCGACATGGGTGCTGTTCAGCTTCTTACCTTAACCCTCAATGATGAAACCGTCCCGTCCATTCCGTTAATCAGCAGCGGAATAACCACCTCTCACGGAAAGATTTTTGACATTTATTACAAAGAACAGATTGATGAACTCAAAAACCAGATTTCCGGCTCAAAATCCGGCGTTTCAATGGACTATAATGATATAGCCACAAAATATTCCGGCAGCTATGTAAGAATTGCAATTGACAAATACTCCGGTAAGGTTGTTTC
>JAKSQS010000108.1 GCA_024404055.1 Clostridia bacterium
TTGTTATAATATTGAGAATCGGGACTGATGTGTGCTGCAATTTCCGAATGGATAACAGGTGTACCGATAAGCGCGGCAACAGCAGGCGTGCGGACGGCTTTTTCCTTCAGTGTGATAAGCTTTCCGCGCTCCTTGAGGTAGTTTCGGTATATTTTTGCAATGCGCGTATAATCGCAGCCGGTTTCAAAGCGGTAAAGTATAGCGCGTTTATAGCCGATTCGCCCGAGAGAGGCGGCAAACAGCGGCGTAATAGCCGTGTCACCCCCGGGCTCGTGGTCAAATTTATATTTTGCGTCAAACGGCGTGTCAAAAACAGCCGCATATCCCCAACCTTTGCCGAAATCCGCGCTGTCTGTCACCTGACCGAACATCGGCATATATGCATTGCGTTCAAATATAACATCCTCATAATGACCGCCAAGCGGTGTTTGTTCACTTTGGGCAGGAATCAGAACGCCCTGCATTCTCGGCAGTACGGTATAGCCCGTCCCTTTCGGGGCGTTAAACTCAAGCGGCTGTAAGCCGACGGCGCAAATGCCGTCCTCCGGCTCATTTTCAAGTCTGACACTCACACGCACAAAGCCGTCTGTCAGAATTTCGGTATCCGTCACCGCTTTAAGCGAACCGAATGCATCTGTCAGCCCTTCGGGCAGTGAAAAATCCGAAAAAACGGCACGAACACCGCGCGAAGTTCCCGTGCTGATGGGATAAGACCGGCATACCGCCTTGTCAAAGCCCGTTTCTTCGCCGGATTTAAAGCGCAGAAACGGAATACCCGTAAATTTGCGACACATCCCGTCCACTTCAACTGTTGTGAAAAACTCCTCCGGCTCAGAGCACAGCCTGACACCGGCAAAATCATATTCGTAATACATAACAGACCCTCCGTTTCATCAATGATAATCAATAAGACACGGTTATTATAACATAATTTATATTTTCTTTCAATTACTGTAAATAAAGTCGCGTTATCTGCCGTTTGACTTTTTCATATTATCTGATATAATTTATTTGTCTGACAACATCAAACAGAGACAAAAAAGGAGGACATTATATGTACAGAATCGGAGAAGAAGAAATAAACGCGGTAGCGCGTGTTATTCGTTCGGGCAATATGTTTAAAATTAACGACGGTCTTCAGGAGGTTCGTCACTTTGAAGAGGAGCTTAAAGAGAAGTTCGCAACAGAAAATGCTATTCTTATGACCTCCGGCAAGGCTGCGCTTATTTCCGCGCTTGTAGGTCTCGGGATAGGACCGGGAGATCAGGTTATCGTACCTGCGTATACATATATTGCCACGGCAATTGCCGTTACAGCCGTCGGCGCGATTCCCGTAATCGCGGAGGTTGATGAGACACTTACAATTGACCCTGCCGATATGGAAAAAAAGCTGACCGAACACACCAAAGCCATAATCCCCGTTCATATTCAGGGCTTTCCGTGCAAGCTCGACGCGATATGTGAAATTGCAAAAAAACACGGCATAGCGGTTGTTGAGGATGCCTGTCAGTCGGTGGGCGGCTCTTATCACGGTAAACGCCTCGGCACTGTCGGTGAAGCGGGAGCTTTAAGCTTCAATCAGTTTAAGATTATAAGCGCAGGAGAGGCGGGGGCGCTTATGACAAATGACGGTACGGTTTTCAACCGCGCCCTCATATACCATGACAGCAGTGCCATTGCCTATTTCGGCAATCAGCTTGAGGGTAACGGGGAGGAGCAGTTCTGCGGTTCGGAATTTCGCTCCAATGAAATCACGGCGGCAATATTGCGCGAGCAGCTTAAACGCCTTGACGGAATTATTGCTGATTTGCGCCGAAACCGCAAAAAAATCATTGACGGCTTAAAGGATAAATATACATTCATTCCCTCAAACGACGACAACGGAGACTGCGGCACAACAGTTGCCTTCCGCTTTGAAAGTGAAGAAAAAACGCGCCGCTTTGCGCAGATGTCACCCGTGGGACTTTGTATTCCCATTGAAACGGGCAAGCATATTTACTGCAACTGGACTGCAATTATGAATAAAAAGGGCGCGTTCCATGAAGGGATTGACCCGTTTAAAATGGATGCAAACAGCAAAATTGTACCCGATTACAACACAGATATGTGTCCGAAAACGCTTGACCTGTTAAAAAGAACCGCTTACCTTTCCGTTTCTCCCGATTGGAGCGATGAAGAAATTTCGGATATTATCAACAAATATATTGACTTGAAAGAAAAGCTGTAAAGGAGAATTTTTATGTCTTTTTTATGCGGCGCGTCACGGGAAACAATCACGCCTCCCGTCGGTACGCTTTTATACGGATATACGCCTGATGTTGTAAGTGAATCTGTACACGATGAGCTTACCGCAACCGCCGTTGCCGTCGGCAACGGTGTTCAGACGGCTTTGCTTATTTCCCTCACCCTCGGTGATATTCAAACCGCTTTGTGCGACGAAATGAGAACAGCCGCCGCAAAAGCCGCAGGCATAGACTTTTCCGATGTAATAATCGCCTCAACGCATACCCATTGCGGACCAAACACAAGCGGCATGGAGGGCTGGGGCGAAATTGACCGCGCATATGTTGACGGTATACTTATGCCTGCCGTCAGACTTTCGGCTGAAAAAGCCGTTAAAAGTATGACACCGGCAACGGTCGGCTCTGCTTGCGGAAAAAGTGAAGTCGGCATCAACCGCAGGCAGCAGCTTGAAAACGGCTGCATTACCTTCGGGCAAAATCCGTGGGGCTGTTATGACCCGAATATGACGGTGCTTTCTTTCCGCCGTGAGGATAACAGGCAGGGAATAGTCAATCTTGTTCATTACGGCTGTCACGGCACCGCCTGCGGCAAGGCTGTTGAAATAACGCGTGACTGGTCCGGCATGATGCTTGACCGCATGGAAAAGCTCACGGGAACCTTAAGTGTATTTTTTAACGGAGCCATCGGGGATGTCGGACCGAGGCTCACAAACGGTGAAACCGTCGGCGATATTACATATGTTGAGGAGCTCGGCTCTGCGGCGGCAATGGACGCTATGAAAATATACAGACAAATCAAATCATTCCATTCGCCTCAAATCAGGCTGCACAAAGGTACAGTCAGACTGCCTTATAAAAAATTTCCGTCTCTTTCACAGGTGCAAAACCGTGTTTCGCAGATAAAAGAGCCGGAAAAGCTTATAAACATTGAGCGGCTTGAATACGGATATTATAAAAATGTGGAAAAGCTTCTGCTTGCGGGAGTAACAGAGCCGGACGGTGAATTTACCTTTCCGCAAACCGTTGTTGAAATCGGGAACTGTGTTTTTGTGCCGCTTCCGTTTGAGCATTTTTCGGAAATATCCATGCGTCTGCGCGAATATTCCGGCTTTGAGAATACGCTCACGCTTTCATGCGCAAACGGCTATAACGGTTATCTGCCCGTTGAATCGGAGCTTTGCAGGGGCGGATATGAAGTCGGCGTGTTCCGCTTTGCCTCGGCTTACAGCCTTGCGGATAACACCGACCAAAATATCATAAACGAAAACCTGCGAATAATGAGGGAAAATTAACGGCGGCAAACAAATATATCTTTTTTTATCGCTTATATAAAACAGTCAGGAAAAAGCAAATAATATAATCACTGCCTGAAAGAAAATCCGGCAACTCACAAGAGGAGCTGTCGGATTTTTCCGTTATCCGTTATATATTTATGCCCATTTCAGAGTGCATATTTCCGCTGCCTTAATGGTATAGCACGCTTCCAGACGGATATAATATGTGCCGGCAACCATCTTGGACTTTGTTGTGTACTTCCCTGAGGAATAATCACAGGAAAGACGGTTTCCTTCATTATCAAAAACAGCAACACTGTCTTTGCTTGTAACGGTAATTTTTTTGTTGGATTTAAGATTAATCTTATACCATCTGTCAAAATTGTACCCGGGAGTCTGATAAACAGTAACAGCCGTTCCGGACGCGAGAGTCTTCGCTTTGGCAATGCAGTAATTCGTGGGCTGTGTTATTGCCTTAAAGGTATATTTTACGGAAAAGCTGCCGCTGCTGCTGCCTATATTTTTTACATGAATATAATATATACCTGCCGAAACGGGATATTAAATGCTGCCAGTATTATCCGAGGATGTATAAACATTTATATAATTCGGATACGAATCCATAAACTCTTTCTTTTTGCTGTTAAGCAGCTCAAAATATGCATAATTAAATCTGTCAGTTTTTGCTGCCTTCGCGTAAAGCGTGATATAACCCTCACTCTTAACAGTCACCTTGTAGTAATATTTTGTTGAATTTGCCACCTTGACATATGACCCGGCTGAAATTGTTTTAACTGTTGCCGCGTTAACCATGATTACAGGGCAGGCAATCAAAACCACCGTCAGAACCGAAAGTAAAAATGCCAGTAATTTTTTTGATTTTTTCATAAATTATTCCTCCTTTTTGTTTATTTTATATCAAATTCAGGCTCATGTCAATACTAATCTGACTTTTCTATCATAGTGATAAACCCATCTATATGTTTGGTAAAACCACTTGACAAGTGGTCATTCGGTCGCTATAATATGATGTGTCCAGTTGGTCACGTTGCGTTATAGGGGGACATTATGGAAATTCCGGCAAAAGAAAAGCTGCGACGGAGAAGGGAAATCAAAAGCAGTATGAGTTCACTTTTCAAGTCAACCTTGGACACCCGGTCACCGGTGGAAATATTGTTCCGAGTTTCCCCGAAGCAGTAGCAAAATCACAGGAGGAATACAAAAATGATCTCAGCAGACAAAATGGAGATTATTGTTGAGACTGAAAGATTGCTGATAACCGAATTTACAATTGATATGGCAAGTGCCGTACAAAAAAATTCACTTGATGAAGACAACAGAAGATTTGTCCCGGATGAGGTGTGGGAAACCGTAGAAGAAGCAGAAGAAACATTGGAGTTCCTTATTTCACAATACGGCACTGTGAACGGTCCGCTTGTCTATCCGATAATTGTGAAAGAGACAAATGACAATATCGGGTATGTTCAGCTTTGTCCTATTGACGGCGGCAAGTGGGAAATCGGTTATCATATCGCAAAGAAATATACTGGCAACGGGTATGCCACCGAGGCAGTTAAAGCATTTCTTCCGGTTATTGCCGGTCAGGTCAATATCCGTGAAATATTCGGCATCTGTTTAACTGAAAATGCGGCATCAATTGCCGTTATGGAAAAATGCGGCTTCCAGAATGTCTTTACCGGTATCGGTTTATATCAAGGTACAGAACGGGAAATAGTCAGAAATGTGTGGAGAGTTAAAGAGTAAAATATGATATTAGAAACAGAAAGACTGATTTTGCGCCCGTGGAATGAATCGGATGCGGAAAGCTTATATACCTACGCAAAGGATGACCGTGTAGGTCCCATTGCCGGATGGCATCCTCATACAAGCGTTGAAAACAGCCGGGAGATTATTAAAACTGTTTTATCCGTCGATGAGACTTATGCTGTCTGTCTGAAAGAAAATAATAAAGCCATAGGCAGTATCGGGTTGATGATTGGCAAAAACAGTAATCTCAATTTGCCCGAAAACGAGGGTGAAATCGGTTATTGGATCGGCGTTCCCTTTTGGGGTCAGGGACTGATTCCCGAAGCCACAAGAGAACTTATCCGCCATGCCTTTGCCGACTTAAGCCTTGCAGCACTTTGGTGCGGCTATTTCGACGGCAACGAAAAATCAAAACGCTGTCAGGAAAAGTGCGGCTTTACATATCATCACACAAACAAAGATGTATATTGGAAGCTAATGAACGATATTCGCACCGAACATATTACACAACTGACAAAAGAAGAATGGAAAACAGGTTTTACAATTCGGAGAATTGAAGAACACGAAACGCAGGCGGCACTTTCTCTTGCGTGGAAGGCGTTTTCACAATATGAATCCCCGGATTATTCGCCGGAGGGTACGGAAGAATTTCACAAATGTCTGCATGACGAAAAATATCTTGCCGGGATCGAATACTATGGTGCATTTGACAGCGGTATGCTTGTCGGAACGGTCGGCATAAGAAAGGAAAAATGCCATATCTGCTTTTTCTTTGTGGACGGAAAATATCATCGGCTCGGCATCGGCACAAGATTGTTTGAACGGATAAAAACCGAATATCCCGGCAAAACGATTACGCTGAACTCATCGCCTTACGGTCTGCCGTTTTACAAATCGCTCGGCTTTCACGAAACTGATTCGGAACAGACCGTAAACGGGATACGGTTCACGCCGATGAAATATCAGGAAGAAGATAAAATATGGAATTAATGAAGATTGAGACAGAACGGCTGTTTCTTCGTGAAATGAACGAAGATGATTATGATGCGCTTTATTCGGTGCTGGGAGATCCCGAAAATATGCAGCACTACTCGTATTCCTTTGACGAAAAGCGTGTGCGCGCCTGGATAGAAAGGAATATCAAACGATACCGTGTATTCGGCTTCGGCTTGTGGGCAGTCTGTCTGAAAGAAACCGGGGAAATGATCGGTGACTGCGGTTTGACGATGCAGAATATCAACGGGACGATCTGCCCGGAGTTAGGATACCACATCCGCCGCGACTGCCATCGGAAGGGGTACGCAGCAGAAGTCGCTGCCGCTGCTTGCGATTGGGCTTTTGAGAATACACCGTTTGGAGAGATTTATTCATATATGAAGGGAACAAACGAAGCATCCGCAAAAACCGCAATGGCTTACGGCTGCAGGCTGACCGATGAATATGAGAATGAAGATAATGAAACCATCAAAGTATTCAGGATCACAAAAGAGGAATGGAAGAAAAAGGGGACTAAACAATGAATGCAGCCTACGAGCACAAGAACGAACTTACCTTTATCGGTTTTCACACCGAAATCGCGCCCGATGAGGGCTATAAAAAATGCCCGGAATTCTGGGACAGAGAATATGCGGAGAAGTATGCCCGCCTCTGGCAGACTATGAAGCCCGAAACGGCGATTCAAGCGGCAATTCTTGAACACGCCATCGGAATGTATGCCGACCGTGCAGAGCACGAAAACGGCTTTGCATATTGGATAGCCGGACTTTACAAAGGCGGCGAAGTGCCTCAGGGACTTGAGCTTTTCACTTTCCCGGAAAGCGACTGGGCAATCTTCACGGCGAAGGGTTCAATACCCGAAGCTTTGCAGACGCTCAACACACAGGTGTGGAACGAATGGGCACCGAAAATAAAGACGATGTATGAAATCGGCTCGTCGTCACTCGAAATCTATTCCGCCGGAAATCCCGGGTCACCGGATTATGAGTGCGGCATTTGGGTGCCGATAAAGAAAAAGGCAGATTTGAAAATCTGTCAGAGCTGCGGAATGCCGATGGAATCCGAGGATGTTTACGGCACAAACGCCGACAGCAGTACTAATGAAGATTATTGCAAATACTGCTATGCGAACGGCGAGTTTACCGACAAGGTGTCAATGGAGGAATATATCGAAATGTGCAGTCAGTTCGGCGCACAGGCAGGCATGACTAATGATGAAATGAAAGCATACTGCGAAAAGCTGTTCCCGACACTGAAACGGTGGAAGAAATAACGCTGTATTTCTGAACACTTCGGTATGTTTTCGCCGGAAAGCCTGAATCAGATAACATACGGAAAATGCGGATGCTTTTTTATGAAAAGCTACCCGGAAACCGTGTTTGTCAACCTGCCCATGATGCATAGCTGGGGACAGCGCGTGGTGCGCTTTTATGACCCGGACGGAAATCTGATTGAAGTCGGAGCATCAATTTAATCGCAAACTTTTGTGAAAGATGTAGGGAATGTCTGCTACCGAATTTCCAAACGGCAGAACTCACAAAAATTCTGCCTGCTTTGCGGCTGCACCTCATCAGTCACTTCGTGACAGCTTCTCCTCAAGGAGAAGCAAGAACCTGTAACCTGACAACGCCGCCGAATCAGACGCACTTCGCCTCTCGCATGGGCGGCACATCAGTCTATCCTTTTGTCAATCACTTTTTATCTGACTTAACGG
>JAKSQS010000109.1 GCA_024404055.1 Clostridia bacterium
AAAATACTGGTATTTCGATATGATGTCTTCGGGCGAGGTTTCCTTTGCGCCGATTTCGGCAAAGGATGCTTCAATCAATGACGCAGAGCGTGAGCGCTGCCGCGACTGGTACAATGCAAATATTCTTCCGTCTGCGGACGGATTTGCTCCTGCATTCAATTTCCGCATCGGCGATACTGATTTCAGGACACTCTGTAAAAACGGCGAAGTTAAAGTCGTAAATACCCGTGACGGCGAAGCTCACAGGAACGGCGTTACAACCGTAACAGAATATCTTGTTACCGACAGCGGCATCACGGTATCGGTTGAGTCAACGATTTATGCGCGGCAGGCAACCTGCGAATGGACTGTATACCTCAAGAACACCGCCGACACAGACAGTGCTGTCATTTCGGATTTTCATGCTGCGGAATGTACCCTTGAAAACGCCGCCGGCGATATTTATTTCAGCCGCGGTTCATCAAACGCCGCAAACGATTTTCTGCTGAGTAAGGTGTCAAGCAGCGTACACATACCGGATTTTGAAACAACAGAAGGACGCTCTTCCGATAAATTTCTGCCGTATTTCAATTTTTCGGGTAAGGACGGCGGAATTGTTGCGGCAATCGGCTGGACAGGAATGTGGAAAATGGCGGTGTCTGAAAAAGAAGAAAGCCTGAATGTTACCGTCGGTCAGAAAAATCTGAACGGGTGTCTGACCCCCGGTGAGGAAATCCGTTCACCTCTTGTTTCATTCAGCTTCTATGACGGTGACAACGCCGTAAAGGGCTTCAATACCTTCCGCGAATTTATCACCAAATGTGTATATCCCGACTGGGCAAAGAGCGTTACTATGCTGGAAACCGCAGGACCGTCTTCCACGCTTACGGCAGATGAAATCCTTAATACCCTTGATTCGTTTGACGATTCTGTCTATAAAAACGCCGATTATTTCTGGATGGACGCAGGCTGGTATAAATATAATGAAAGCTGGTCAGATGGTGTAGGTAATTGGACACCTGATACCTCCCGCTATGACAACGGTATAGCTGAGCTTGCGAACTACGGAAAAGAAAAGGGATTGGGTCAGGTACTGTGGTATGAGCCCGAGCGCGTACTGAAAGACACCGTGTTCTATAACAAGGGCATGGAAAACGATGGCTGGCTGCTTGATACAGGCACCGATACATGGTGCTTCAACCTTGCCAACAACGACGCACTCGAATGGTTCACAGAGTATCTTGCTGCCTCAATGAAAGAAAACGGCGTTACATTCTACCGTCAGGATCAGAATTTTGACCTTGCCCCGTTCTTTGAAGCGGGTGACAAAGCGTATTACGGCGGCAGAACGGGCTTCTGCGAAAACCACTACATCGTGGGCGAATACAAATATCTCGATAAACTTACCGAAATGATACCCGGCCTTGCAATCGACAACTGCGCTTCGGGCGGCAGAAGACTCGACCTTGAAATGGCAAGACGCAGTATCCCGATATGGAGAAGCGACTACAACTGTGATCCTCATCCCGACCTGATGGAGTCCACACAGTCGCAGACACTCGGTGTTTCCTGCTGGCTGCCTTTGACGGGCACTCTTAAATATTGCGAAAACCGTTATCAGTCGGCTACCTCGCTCATTCCGTGCTATATAGAGACCTTCGGTACCGTTGGAAACGAATTTTTCAATTCCTATGCAGACCTGCGCAGCAAAATGACGGAAAAATATTATCCCCTTGTCTGCGGTGGCTTTGATAACGATAAATTCCTTGCTATGGAGTTTGCCTCTTTGGATGGAGCTTCAGGATTTACTGTGTCATACCGTCGTGCAGGCTGCGATTCCGATACGCTTGACCTTGTTTTCAGCGGGCTTATTCCCGAAAAGACATATACCATGCACGATTATTATGCACCTGATATTGAATTTTCGGCAACAGGTGAAGAGCTGATGACAAAAGGACTCAAGCACACCTTTACAGGCAGTCCCGATGCCATTATAATCGTATTTGAAGCAAAATAAATAAGAAGCAATACCTGTAGATACTGCTTCTTATTTGCGGAATTGTTTCGGAATAATTTTGCAATAGACAAATAATTATTGTTCATTTGAAATGGGAATCACAATATTTTCATATCCGTCGAGCCACTGACCTGAGCCGAAACAGCGAAAGCGCAAAATAATGCTGTCGTCATAAACCTCCATAATGCAGCCGTTTGTTGCCGCAGCATAAATGCCTGATGCTTTCTTGTTATTCTGAGAAACCGACGGAAGATTGACATATGTAACCCTGCCCTGAGTAGTAACACTGTCTTTTGTCACACCCATGCGCGTATGACCGCTGATATAAATGACATCCGTGCCGCACATCGTAAGCGCATCATTGAGCTTGCCGTTATTATTGCTTATTCTGTTGATGTCATTTGACAATTCACCGTGTTTTCCGTAAATAACATTGTGATTTATAACAAACGCAGGCATACCTGTATTTGCCGCAGCAGACAGTTCCCCTTTTAACCATTCAATCTGTTTATCCGTGATATATGCGGTTTCGTTGTCATAGTTGTCTTCGGTGCCGAGGACAATAAAACGGTATCCTTTGATGACCTCAGAATAAAACACATTCTCAATATGCTTATTCATGTAGGAATTGTACTCATCAATGGCGCGCTGTGAAAGCTTGTCGTATACTTCGTGAGAAGAGCTGAAGCCGAAATCGTGATTTCCAAAGGCAAGAATTACATTGTCCGCTTTGTTGAAACGGCAAAGCATTCCGTAAAAATCAAACCATTCCGTGCCCTGACCGTTCATGGTGCAGTCACCCGCGAAAACAACAGCGTTTAGTTCTTTTCCGGTTGAAAAAACACCTTTTAATGCACTCCCGAAATTTTTGAAGCAGTCCATGTTGTTGCTCTCCATGTGCACATCTGAAAGCAAAGCAACATTCAGCCTTATATCATCACTTTTCGGAGAATACTGAGCCACAGAACCGGCAGAAACAAACAGAACAGATGTACAGACAATTGCAATAAGCCTCTTAAAAAGAGAAATAATACTCATCTTTTTACCTCCGAAAATTTATTATCACTGCGGAATGCGGGAGACGGCAAAGCTCTCATTCGCAAGTGTTATTCCCGCCCAGTTTAAAGATTCAACTTTAATATTGCCGCCGGAGAAGGTGAACATCGAGGCAACAGCGTTATATCCGTTCACAGGACCTGTCACAAAGCGATAAAACGGAGCTGTCCCCTCGCAGAAGTGTAGGTCGAGCCTGTGAAGATGACCGGAAATTGCAGCATCAATACCTATTTCTCCCAGCATACCTATCCATTTTTCACCGTCGAGGTCATCCAGAGACGGCTTGTGAACAACAGCAATCTGATAAAGCGCACCGGGAGCCTTTACATCCGAGAGCCACTTTGTTTCGTCCTCTATATATTTTCTGAAATTTACAAGTCCGCTGTATTCCTCATGTCCGTCTTCTTTGTCCTCGCCCGAGTCAAGCACGACAGCCCACAGAGGACCGTAATTGAAGGTATAATACAGACCGCCGGTACTTGTGCGGAAATACTGAAGCATTTCCGAAGCATACTCCCCTCTCGGCTCATGGTTTCCTCTTGCGTATGCAACGGGAATTTTTCCATCCGAAAAAAGATGCGCATATCTGAGAATATTTTTAAAATTGTCTTCATTTTCCATTTTTGAAGCTATATCACCGTCAAGAATAATTATTGACGGTGTTTCTGTGAAGTGCTCCATAGCCATTTTCCACGGAATGGCATCATCGTGAACATCCGCTATGACAAGAGCTTTGATTTCTTCTTCTCCATTGTAACCGGCAAAGCTGACAGGCTCAGAGTCTATTGTTTTTCCGAGAACGGCAGTGTAAGCCTGCTTTGTGCCGACATACTGCGAGTGATAGATATATGTGTTATTGTCAAGATGCTTTTTCGGTACCCGGACAGCGTGTATTGTGTCAAGTGAACGAACAACACCTCCTACCTGATCATATACGGTATATTCCTTTCCGTCATATGTATATGTGACATACCCGGAACCGGGTTTTGTCGTTGTCCACATAACAGTATACATTTCATCGCCTGACTCAAAAACGATGGATTTAACATCAAATCCGAAATTTTTGTTCAGCACAGGCAATGAACAAAGTGCCTGAAATGAAATAATTAAAGATGTGAGAAAACTGATAATTTTCGTAATGATGCCCATAAAATCACTCCTTATAATTCTGTATTCACATGATACCACTTCTGTATCTTTTTTTCAATAAATTCAGTTTTTATTAGTTGAATAAATACTGACAAACCGGCAAAAAATTCGGGATCGACGATTTATTTCGCCGGTCCCGTAAAGCTTTTATGCGGTTATTATTTGAACAGATTTCTGAACCAGTTACCTATTCTGTTGAAGAAGCAGGCTATCTTACCCCATAAATCATTTGCATGAACTTTGCCGCACTTGGAGCAGATGTTGCCTGTGCCGGGGTCGCCACCCTGCTCTTTCAGCCGCTCGATTTCCTTCTTCGCATCGTTAAGCTGCGCGTTAAGGGAATTGATTGTTTCTTCCGTGGATTTGATTTGCGCCTTCAGGTCGGAAATGGTCTTTTCATAAGACTCAGCCTCTGCCTTGAGGGAGTTTATCTCGTTTTCTTTCGCAGTAATCTGAGCATCCTTAGCGGCTATCTGCTCGTTCAATGAAGCAATTTCCGTTTTCTGTGCATCCGCTTTATCTTTCAGTTCTTTAAGCTGTTTTTCAAGTTCTGCCTTTTCGTCTTTGATTTTTTCAAGGTCGGCTTTTGACTTATTAAGGTCATCGTTTGCTTTGTTCAGCTTTTCGGTAAGCTCGGCTGCTTCAGCCCTTGCTTCAGCAAGGGAAGCGTCTGCCGCTTCCTTGTCAAGCTGTGTCTGAACCGAAGCCTCTCCCAACTTCTTAGCCGCCGCAGCCTGCTCGGCTGTCTGTGCCGCATCAATAACAGCATACACATCGGCAATGATGCCTTTCATCTCGTCAGACTGCTTCTCGCCTGCTTTTTCGGCAATGGCTTCCTTCGCCGCTGTTTTTGCTTCTGTGATTTCCGCTTCGGCGGATTCTGCTGCCTCTATCTTTGTCAGCACATCTGCAAGTATGGCATCAACCTCTTCCGGGCTTTCCGCCTTACCGAGTAACAACCGTGCTTCTTTTACAAGGCTTTTTGATTTGTCCGTTGATGCGGTAACATCATCCAGAGCAGCCAGCGCATCAGCAACCGCTGCCTCAGTCTTCATGCTGATTATTTCTTCAATCGCCGCGGCGAGCTGTACATTCACCTCGGAAATATCGGTCAGCTTTGCAATTTCCGCCTTTGCCCGGGCAGCATACTTCTCAACATCTTCGCTGCCGTCCTTTGCAACACTGTCAATGGCGTTTCCTGCCGCCGTTTTAGCAGAAGCAAGTGCCTTTGCAATATCTTCCTGTGTGCCTGTCACTGTCTTAACATATCCGCATTCGGTACAGGTATATTTTGTAATATTGCCTTCAGCCACACCGTCACCGAAGGTATGAACCGCAAGTCCCAAAACAACATCGTGGCCGCAAAGAGCCGCATACCAGTGCGCCGTCTCGTTATAGCTGTATTTTGCAGCAAATGTGTGCTCGTGAACTGCGGGGGTATAAACCGCCTTTACGGTTATTCCGCCGACGGTAAGAGTGTAATCGCTCCATACACCCGTATATCCGGCTTTTTCGGGAACATCAGGCTCGTCAAGGGACAGTGTTTCCATAGTATATGCAACTGTATCAACAAGCTCACCGTTTGCAATAAATCTTGCCGAATACTCAATGGGCGTATATACAGCCTCAACGCTTATTCCGCCTGCCGTGAGGGTGTATTCCTCCCATTTGCCCGTGTAACCGACCTTTTCGGGAACAGCGGGCTCTTTAATGGCTTTGTCACCCATTGTATAAGGCACTTTTGCAACTGTTTTTGAATCTGCGGTAAACTCTGCAATATATGAATCAGCCGCAAATTCAGCAGTATATTCAACATCTTCCCCGGGCATTGCTTCGGCAACCGCGGGAGTCCAGCCGATAAAGGTATATCCGTCAATTTCCGGGTCTTCAGGTACTGTTATCGGCGCACCGAACTTTACTGTATCGGTTGTCTTTTTACCGTTAACATTCCATGTTACGGTATAATCTCCGGGCACACAGGTGCATGAAACGGTAT
This sequence comes from Clostridia bacterium, assembly GCA_024404055.1. Taxonomy (GTDB): domain Bacteria; phylum Bacillota; class Clostridia; order Oscillospirales; family Acutalibacteraceae; genus UBA6857. Next base: position 6,198 of record JAKSQS010000109.1, read on the forward strand.
TGTCCTCTTCAGGCATAACAAATTTTCTGCCCGTGAGCACCGTGCTTTCGGGTGAAACGGTAAGACCGCTCAGAACCATTCCTTCATCGGGAATAACACAAAGAGTTATCGTCTCGCCGCTCGGTGCAGAGGTCTTCGAGGGAATAACCGTGCCGTTTACGCAGTCCTTAACAGTGATTGTGCCGATTCTGTTGAATTCGGCTCCTATCGTTACGGATTCATCGGGCATGATGAAGCTGTTATCCTCATCAATTTCGATTTCAGGTGAAAGTGTGAATTTGCCGAATGAATAGCCTTCATTTTCCCAAACATTCAGAGTAACCTTGTCGCCTGCCTTCGGTGCTTTTGGTGAATATGTTACGGTGCCTCTTTCGCTTTCAATAACATTAATACGGGGCGTATAGTCTGTTTTTTGGTCTTTGGCAAGGTAAATGTAAACTTTATTCTCGCCGTTGTGACTTGTGTACGGGAAAGGCGCACCATCAATAATGACATTCTTTTCTTCATTGACGGTTACGGTATTGAGTGAAACGCTCTTGCCATTGCCGTTGACGGGTCCGGTAACGCGTGTTGTCTTAACCGAAGCCATATTTTCGATAACAGTTTTGGATGCGGCTATGCCGCCTTTACCCTCTGTTGAACTTTTGGCTGTAATAACGCCGCCATTGATAACAACTTCCTTTGTTTCCTCACCGCCTATGGTATATTCCCCGTAGTTGCTGTCAGCAATAAGCATACCGCCGTTAACGGTGATGCTGTTAACAGGCAGCTTCTGCTCGCATACACCTGCGCCCACTGCCGGAGCGAAGTCGGAATTGGCATAAACCGTTCCGCCGTTTATAGTGATGTTATTTACTGCATAGCCGGAATTTATGCTTGCACCGGCTTCAATTTTGCCGGAGCCTATAGCAGCCGCTCCGGAACCGAAATCGCTATGTCTTGCGTAGATAGTGCCGCCGTTTATGGTGATATTGCTTACAGCCTTGTTTTTTCTGGAGCCTATGGCTGCAGAGTTTCTGCTGCCGGAAGCGATGAGTGTGCCCTCGCCTTCAATGGTCAGCGAGCCGTTTTTGCCGTCAAGCTCAATACCTGCATCAGTGCCGTAAACGGTGTTTTCCGTATCCTTTGCCAGCGTTATTGTTACATTACCGGCATCATCGTTACCGCGTGAAATGGAAATCGGCGAAGAAATGTTGTCATTTATATTTACGCCGGCCAATGTGATATTTGCATCTGTCCTCGGTAAAATACTAATCCTATCACGGGTTGCTATGGCGGGATTGGTATTTTTAATTGTAATGGGTGTGGATTTTTTAACCGAAAGCACTCCGCTAAAGTATGAAACGGCATTGGGGTCATTATTCGGATTGATTACGGTAAAATCACCGTACTGTTTTTCGAGTACAGAAGCACCGATTTCGGGGTTATCGACATATATATTTTTCCCCGAGCCGACCCTGATATCGTGATAACCGTGTGTAAGATAAACACAGGCATCCGTTCTGCCGGGCGATGTTGTAAACGGGTATTCTTTAAAGTCAACAAAAATACGCAAATTATCCGGGTTATCAATAAGCACGGGGTAAACCCTTTCCCCTGCACCGTTTACGGGAGTTGCATCAATGCCTTTTTCCGCATAGAAGCAGGCATCTTTTTCAATCACCATATCTCCGCCGGTAACATCATCGTTAATCATAACGGAGAAGATGTCGCCGCCCATGGCGCAGATGTTGCCGCCCTTAATAACCGTGTGAGCACCGGTGGT
>JAKSQS010000011.1 GCA_024404055.1 Clostridia bacterium
GGTTTGGGCGAAATGAGCCGCACCTTCCACAGATTTTACAATAATAACCTTATAAGAGGAAAATACAAAACCGAAAAGCGTCCTCTGCTCATAAACAGCTGGGAGGCGGCATATTTCGATTTCGATTCCGATAAGCTTGTTGCGTTTGCCGAGGTTGCAAAGGATATGGGCATTGAAATGCTTGTTATGGATGACGGCTGGTTCGGCAAGAGAAACGATGATACCAATTCTTTAGGTGACTGGTTCGTTAATGACAAGAAGCTTGCCGGCGGCTTAAAGCCTCTTATTGAAAGGGTCAATGCCCTCGGAATGAAATTTGGCATCTGGATGGAGCCGGAAATGATTTCTCCGGATTCGGAGCTTTTCAGGGCGCACCCCGACTGGTGCGTTCATGTGGAGGGCAGAGAGCCGATGCTCGGCAGGCATCAGTATGTTCTTGATGTTTCAAGAGAGGATGTCAGAGAAAATATCTGGAATCAGATGTACAGTGTGCTTTCACAGAACAATATCGAATATCTTAAATGGGACTTTAACAGAAATATTTCCGATGCGGGCAGCGCACTTCTTCCGCCCGAAAGGAAAAAAGAATTTTTCCACCGTTTTATCCTCGGCACATATGACCTTATGAACAGACTTGTTACAACATTCCCGGATATTCTGTTTGAAAACTGCTCCGGCGGCGGCGGTCGCTTTGACCCGGCTATGCTGTGCTATTCGCCGCAGATATGGACAAGCGACAACACGGATGCCATAAGCAGAATAGACATTCAGTTCGGTACATCGCTTTGCTATCCGGCTTCCTGCCAGAGCGCCCATGTTTCCGCAAGCGACAGAACCTCTTACAAAACTAAAGGCGATGTTGCAATGTGGGGCACCTTCGGCTATGAGCTTGACCCGAGAAAGCTTACTGAGGATGAAAGAGAAACCGTCCGCGAACAGGTGAAGCAATATCACAGAGACTATTGGCTTATCAGAAGCGGCGACCTTTACAGACTTATCAATCCTTGGGAGGACAGCTATAAGGCAGCTTGGGAGCTTGTCAGCGAGGACAGGAGCACGGCTCTTGTGACCGTGGTATATATGAGAGAGGAAATTCACAGAAGACTGTTCCTCAAGCTGAAGGGACTTGACCCGGAAAAGACATATAAGGAGGAAAACAGCGGAGAAATTTATTCCGGCGATTTCCTTATGAAGGCAGGGCTTAACCTCGGTGACGAGGGCAATTGGGACGGCGGCAGCCATACCTTGTATTTTACGCAGATATAAGCAGCTTGATTTTTTGCCGGATATGATAAAAAAGGACAGGAAAAAGCTATGAAAAAAATGATTTTCGGCTTAATGCTCACTTCACTCGGATTTATTTGCTCCGCACTGATTATAATGTCCGCTGTTTTATCCCCGTTAAATCCCGTAAGCTATAATGGGATTGAGGGCTGGTTAGGCAGTCTGCTTTATATGAAATTACAGCTTCCGCTTGCTGCTTTCATACTGCTCGCCATTGCCGGGCTGATAATCTGCTGCGTTGAAGCATTTCGGAAAGAAAAATAATGTTGCATGACAAGGGACTGTGACACAACAGACCAAAAGAAAAAGCGAGTCGAAGCACTGAAAATCAGTGCAAACGATTCGCTTTTTCGGTATAGACGGAAAATTTCTGCGTCGGTATTTCGCAACGCTTTGTAACACCTGAAACTTTACGGTACTTGGGCTGTCGGGGATGCCGACTCCTGCAACAAATAAAGTTTAAATTGATATAGCACACTACAAAACAAATCCTTATGCCAATATTGACGGTTTTGTATCACTTTTTATCAACGGTTGTTGCCGACAGATTACAAAAATAGCCGTTCCTGCTGTCACAGGTGAAGATTTATCACCCGTTTACCCTTTTTTACGGCAAGGTCTTTAAACTTTGCCGCCCCTCCGGCTGAGCCGCGAACATAAGTGACAACAATATCCGACCGCTCAAGCATAAGACGGTTTCTTTTGTCAATGGCGAATTTTGCAGGTACATTTTCAAGTCCGTCAGGATACACCGTGTCGGAAAAATCAATCGGGTTAATATCTTTTTTCTTCGGCAGGTATGCAAGCACAACGAAATATCTGATATGAGAGCATACCTTTGAAAGCTCTTTTAATTCACTGTGCACCATAGAATCAAAATTGCCCTGATTTCCGACATAAAAAGTGTCTGTGCCCTGCAATTCAATGAGATTTATCAAAACATTATGCAAAATCGGGCGTATGCTGTCCGGCGTGTCTCTGTGACCGAAAAAAGTGCAGGTTTTCAGCGGCATAAAAACACCCCCATAAAATCAGCCTCCTGCAAGCGTAAAAAATGCTTCGGGCGGCTAAACTCATTAGGGGAATTTCACTGTGTGGAACGACAAAATGAGATGCCGCCGACCTTTCGACCGACGGCAAATATAGAACACGCCCAATCAAAAGTTACCACACTTTTCTTCGGCTATCTCAATATCTTATAAGGAATACTTCGATAGAACACGCAGATTGAGCGTGAATCTATCAATAATTATTCCTTGTTATCCTGAAAAAATGAGATGCAAAATAAGACACAGCTTTACTATGTCCGTTATTCTTATATAATTTTATGCCAAAGAAAAATGTGGTACTTATATTATAGTGAAAAACGACATAAAAGTCAATCCTTCAAAATAGTAAGTACCGCATTGTTTGTATACTATTCGATATAAAACCACCGTTGGCGTTGCCTGTTTCAATAATGCTGATGCTTTATCCTTCAAGCACAGCCTTGAATTTCGGCAGAATGCCCTCTCCGTTATCGGTGAACATATGATTTTGCACCATGTCATATGACGGGAAATTGTTGCCCTCAACAAGCACGGGTCCGTCCGGTGTGATTGCCACATCCCAGCCGACATAACACATATTCGGTTCAACAAGTGCCGCTTTTTTAACAAGCTCTACCGCCTGCTTAAAGCAGGGAATTTCAAAGCCCTTAAATACTGTGCCCGATGTCGGGTGAATATCGTAATATTCCCCGGTTTTGTCGCAGAACGCCGGCTTTGTCAGCACGCCGCTGTCGTTTATACAGGTGTACATTCCGCCGCTTGAAATGTTGTCAACCGCGCTGCCGCCCTTTCCCATGCGCACAAGTGCATACATGAAATGCACCTTACCGTTTACATTGAGCGTGACCATGCGAAGGGTGTTGATGCTGCCGGAGTAAAGAGCGTTCATGCCCTCATGCTGCACGATTGTTTCTTCAACAAGGAACTGCTTGTTTTGCGTAAGACGGTCATACAGCGCGGCATAATCGGAAATTTCGGATAAATCAATCCTTTCAATTCCCTGTCCGCCGAAGGTCTCCGTCTGCTTGACAAAAACCGTTTTGTGTCCCGAGCAGAAGCGTTCAAGCTCTTTTGCATCACATTCCTTCAAATTCAGCCATTTTCTGCCGATATAATCCGAAAAACGGCGGTTGAACTCCATTTTATCATCGAAAATATAATAATAATCCTTATTATTAAACCTGTGCACGATTGAAAGATTGTCGTTCATCGTCATATAGGTTTTTCTTTTTTTGCCGTGAACCCTCGCAAAGCCGAAAACCGTATAGTCGAGATACCCCATGCCGTAATGAACCGAGCACCATATCATATCGAAAAAGATGCATATGCGCGGTACGCCTGTTTCACTGTGAATTTTACCTATCAGGCTGTTCATCCTTTTAAAGCTCATGGAGCGCAGCCTTCTGAAAAATATTTTGATTTTTCTTTTCATAGTTACCTCTGTTTACCAACCGTATTTTTCGGGACCCCATTTTTTTTCAACAAGGTTCTGCTCGTTATAGATAATCGTGTTGTCGGGAACATCTTTGTTAAGAAGCACGCCCGCGCCGATAATGGAGTAAATGCCGACCTTGCTGCCCGGCATAATCACCGCGTTTACGCCCGTTCTTGAATAATCGCCTATAAAGCAGGCATCACCGAAAAGCGGGTCGGTTTCTTTTCTGCCCTTTACATTATGCACCGTTATTCCGTCGTCAAACCGGAGTGTGCCGCATACCGTTGCCGCGCCGAAGTCCACGCTGCAGCCGATAAGTCCGTATATTTCCATATAATGATACAGAAATACATTATCCATAATAAGCCCGGACAGCTCCGCGCAATGGCTGACTATACAGCCGTTGCCGATGGTCGTTCCGCTTTCTATAAAGCAGTAATTTCTTATCCGGCAGTCATTTCCTATAACCGTGTCGCCGTGGATAATAGCGCCGCAGGTGATGTTCGTGTTGTCTCCGACGATAATATTTCCGTTTATCGTGACATTTTTTCCTATATGGCTGTTTTTGCCGAGCACGACAAAGCCGTTTATATCTGCGCTTTCATCAATATCCGCGCCGTCTGCCAGCACATTTTCGGTAAGTGCGGAGCACCGTCTCTGATTGATGATGTAATTTGCTTTCAGCACATCCCACGGACGGTCAATATCGAAAACCTCTTTATCGGCTTGTACCGCAGTGATTTTTACCCCGTCGTTCATCAGGTCGCACAGGGTCATTTCAATATAGCCCTCTTTGGGCGGCATAATGCCCACATCGGTGGAGGTGAAAATGCCGGAATTGCATTTTAAAGCTTCAAAAATGCTTTTGTTAAGCACAAAGCCGCAGAAATGGTGTGTCGTATCATCCCTCGAATGACCTAAAATGCAGTTGATTCTGTCACCGTCCGCAGTGCAGCCGACATACTGAATTGGTCTGTCCTTGTGCTTTTCAATAAGGGCGGCAGGGGCGCGGTCGGCATAAGAAATCAGCTTTTTAAGGTCGGAGCCGTCAATTATTGTGTCGCCGTAAAGAACAAGAAATGTGTCCTCTTTAACATATTCCTCCGCTTTTAACAGGGAGAACGCCGTTCCGGACGGCTCTTTATCCTCGATTATGCGAACGCCTTCGTATTTCCTGAAATAATTTTTTATTCCCTGCGCAAATTCACCCGCAACGATTGTTATGCTGTCAAAGCCGTTTTCAATAAGATAATCCGCGCTGTAAGCGATAACCGGCTTGTTTGAAACGGGAATCATGGTTTTAGAGCGTACGCCGTTATACGGCCACGCCTTTGTGCCTTTTCCGGCTGCAAGAATAACCGCTGTTTTCATTTCAGTAACCCTTGCTGTTATTTAAGTAAAAAATCGATAAACTCCTGCAAACAGAAGTCTGCGTGACGGGCAGGGTGCATATTATATTTTTTTGCCGCTGTTTCAACGGCTTTTCTGTTTTCTTCCGTTTCTTCTTCAAGATAGCGCACCGCTTTTATAAGCAGGTCGGCGCAAAGCGAGTGTTTTTCAAGCCAGAACGATAGCTCCCTTTGAAGAACGGGAGAAAGCGTGTTTGTTGATTTACAGAATCTATCCGTATAAGTTTTCAGCTCCGCTGCTGCCTGCTGCTTTTTCCCGGTTCTTATATCGAACTGAACCCGGTAAAGACATTCATTCATAATTACGGAATTATCATCCTTAAGACATGAGAAAAACAGGTTATCCGTAAAATATGAAATGCTGCGGTATGTACCCTTTCCGTTTATTTCTTCGCACGCATATTCAAAGCTTTCCTTTGGAGAATACGCGCCGCTGTTCCAAAGGTAATCAGCCACGGTAATCAGCGGTATTTTTCCGGCTTCGGCATAAGGCATACAGTTTGCGATAAGACCCGACGAGTATCTTGAAAGCTCCTTTTCTCTGCCGATAACAGGGGAGATATGCATTTCGTTCACCATTTCCGCATCGTTCACAGGGTAATTGTCCCAGTAAAGCGGAGTGTGCCCAGTATTTTCAAAAAATGTGACCGCTTCGGCGCAGGTGAGCTCCTGTGAGCAGATATTTCTGCCTGTCCAGAATATGTCAATTTCTCTTTTCAGCCCGCTTCCGACCTGTGAAATATATGCTTCCCTGCCTGTGCCGTGATACTGAAACGGGCAGAATACAAGGGTATTTTCACTGTCGAGCTGTTTGAGAGCCCTGTAAATATTATTTATATAACAGATATGCGCCTGTTCGAGGGAATCAAAGGCTATACGGTCGTTTTCATATTGCAGAGCAGGAGATATATCGTCAAGCAGAACGCCGAAATGCCGCACGCCGATGTCATAAACCTGCTTGAGCTTATCCATAAGAAGAAAAAACTGTTCCTGCCCGGAATATTGCACGGTGAGCCCCGGGGCTATGCACCACACAAAATCAAGTCCGAGCTCGTTTGCCTTTTTTACGAGCGCGGAAAGCTTTTCAAGTGATTTCCCGTCGTATCTGTCCTGCCATCTTTCCCGGTGATAAGGGTCATATTTCGGCGCATAAAAATATGTGTTCATATGGTGCTGTGACATTAGCCGCATAACGGAAAACCGTTCCTGCTGCTCCCACGGTTTCCCGTAAAAGCCCTCAATAAAACCCCTTTTTGTGAAAGAGGGATAATCCTCTATGTATTCATATTCAAACGCTTTACTGTCCGCTATGCGCTTTGCTGTATTCAGCGCGTGACGCAGGGCTCTTTCAAAACAGTAGGTTATGGTGATTTCGGGAATGTCGCCCTGTGCAATTTCAAGGGCATATCTTTCATCCGTGAACGCCCCGTTTTCGTTAACGAGCATACCTTTATTAAAGACCCGTTTGCCTCTAAGCCTGACATTGCCGCCCGGTGACACCTCATATCCGTAAACACCGCACAGGCGTTTTATGTCGTCCGCGCCGTCGCCGCAAGCTTCAAACACCGTTTTTTCGGGAAAAACAATGCTGTTTTCCGCAAGGTGCTTCTTTTTTACATTCGGAAATATCATAACGCTCTGATTTCTCCCACATATTTTTTACAGTATGCGTCGTTGATTTCGTCACCGCCGTCCACATTGCTTGACGAAAATACCTCGGGCATTGTGCCTTCCCCGGCAAGTAGCTGAACGGTTCTCGCTTCAACCGCATTGAGTATCATTGCTCCCGCAACGGTTGAGGTGGGGGCAACCTTTCTTGAAAGAGATTCAATTTCCATGCTGGCATCCCCGACACAGCCCATGTTGTCAAGCACTATATCACCGAATTCATAAAGCCTTTTGTCGCTTGAATGTCTTGACGCGCCGGACATTGTGTGCTTCATATTGGTGAGCACAACGACGGTAAGACCCTTTTCTCTGCACAGCTTTGCAAGGTCTATACACACGCCGTTTCTGCCGGAATTTGAAATGATAACGATGAGATCGCCTGCTTTTAACCCGTAAAAATCATATATTATATCCGCATATCCCTCAAGCCGCTCCATTTTTGTGCTTTGCCATGCGGAGGAATGGAGCATGAGCCCTTCTTCAAGTATCGGATTGATGTTGACAAGACCGCCCGCCCTGTAAAACAGCTCCTCGGCAAGCATATGGGAGTGACCTGTGCCGAAAAGATGTATGCGGTGCGATGATGAAAGTGTTTTCGCAAATGCTTCGGCACATTTTTCTATATTATCCGCCTGCTGTGTTTTTATGCTTTCGATAATATTCTGAATGTTTTCGATGTATTCAACAGCTTTGTTCATTCCTTTTACCGTCCGTATATGTATTTTTTATGTTTTTTAATATTTCGTCGGAAAAAGCGCCGGCAGTTTTATATGCCGCGATTACCGCGCCGATGTGCGGCGGAAATTCGGGAAAGCGTATTTCCGTACCGCTTTTGATATAAGATGAAAAAATATCAACAAACAGGGGAGAGTGCTCAAAAACACCGCCGTAAATTCCCAGAATTTTACTTCCTGTTTTTTCGATAAGCAGGTTAACATTTTCACTGAACGCCTTTGCCGCTGAGTGCAGAATTGAAACGGCGGCTTCATCGCCGTCTTCAGCACAGTCACACACCGCCTCGCAGAAAGCGGCTATCCTGCTTCTTTCCATGGGCGGGTCGTAAAACACCTGCGTTAAGCCGTTAAGGTCGTTAACGCCGTAATAACGGTAAAGCGCATCTGTGAGCAGAGTTTTTGCTCCTCCCGGGTCAACGGCGCGTACGGCTGCTTTTATGCCTTTTGACGCAATGTCGTATCCGCTGCCCTCATCGCCCAAAAGAAAGCCCCAGCCGCCGCTTGTATAAATTTTTCCGTTTCTGTCTTTTGCAATTGCCATAGAGCCGGTGCCGCTGACGGCAAACACACATTCTCCGCTTTCGCACATTCCCTCCAGCGCGGCATATAAATCGCTGTTCATTTTGATGAAATCGGAACGGATTATTCCGCCGCAAAGGGAGCTTAACTGTTCGTCTGTCGCTTCGTCTTCTATTGCCGACATACCGATGAAAACGGAACAAAAACGGTCTGTACCGATTTTGTCACAAAGCCCGTTGATGATTTTTTTCATATTATATCCGGCTTTCTCAGTGCCGAGAGCGCAGAAATTAACGCTGTCACCTGCTTGCGATGCAAGAAATCTGCCGTATGCGTCAAACGCGGCAGCCGTTGTTTTTGTTCCGCCGCCGTCAATGCCGACAAATATTTTTTTGTCCATGGCTGCACCTCCGGGCTGTCAGTTGCGGAAGGTTTTAATAAATGTAAGAAAAGCACTCTTTTTTTCGTCGGATAATTCACGGAATATCCGAATTATTTCAGCCTCATCCCGTGAAACCGGGGCACAGTCTGCTTCGGACGGCTGCGGTGAGGCAACAAGCAGATTTTCATTGCCGTCATCAGCAATGAGAGCATCAAGCGATATTCCGTAAAGTTGTGAAAGCTTTTGCAGACTTAAAATTGACGGCTTTGTTGTGCCTGTTTCATAATAAGCATAGGTTGACCTTTCTATTTCCAGATAATCGGCAATTTTTTGCTGAGTGTAGCTGTGCTCGGTGCGTATTTTACGCAATTTATCATTCAGATTCATTTATTTACACATCCTTTGATGAGATTGATACTATTATATCACGAAAATTCACAATTGCAATATAAATGTGAAAATTTGTCACTTTTTGTCGTGAAGCCTTTTTGCTGTGAAAGCTTATTTTTCACGGCTTGTATTCGCAAAATATGCTTTTATTTCTTCTGCGTTTGCTTTGCTTATTCCGCTTACGGCGCAAAGCTCGTCATATCCGGCTTTTTTCAGTGCGTCAAGTGTTTTAAAATGGCGGATAAGTACAGCTGCCTTTTTTTCACCTATTCCGGGTATTTGCGTCAAGGTGCTGTTGATTGACGACGCGGCGTGTTTTTTATGATGATATGAAACGGCAAAGCGGTGAACCTCCTCCTGTATATCCGAAACAAGGGTGAATGCCTGCCGTTTATCTGTAATTGCAATTTCTCCGCCGTCTGCGGTTATCGCTCTTGTTCTGTGCCTGTCATCTTTTACCATGCCGAAAACGGGAATATCAAAGCCGAACGCTTCAATTATCGGACGAACCGCGTTTACCTGCGGCAGACCTCCGTCCAGAAGGATAAGGTCGGGCAGTCTGCCGAAGCCCTCGCCGCTGTCCTTATGCTCCTCATAGCGGTTCAGCCTTCTTGAAATGACCTCACGCATTGAGCCGCAGTCATCCTGTCCGTCAAAGCCTTTGATTGAGAATTTTCTGTATGCGCTTTTATACGGAACGCCGTTTCTGAAAACCACCATTCCGGCAACATTGTCACTTCCGGCAGTGTGTGAAATATCATATGACTCGATATATTCCGGCGGCGTTTTCAGTCCGAGCAGCACGGCAAGCTCGTCTGCCGCCTTTTGCCGTCTGTCCCGCCTGCCTGTGTGCTGTGACAGCTTTTCCAAAGCATTTTGACGGCAAAGCTGCATTATTCCGACCTGCTCGCCGCGCTGCGGAACATAAATGCTCACCTTTCTGCCTGCTTTTTCGCTCAACCACCTGCAAAGCAGCTCACTGTCGCTTACCTCTCCGTCACAGCAGATTTTCGGCGGAATCTCCCTGTCCATGGTATAAAAACCGGCTATCAGGTCATGCCTTGCCGCATCGTCGCATTCGCTGTCACCGAGAATAAAGCTTTGCGAATCGTAAAGTCTGCCGTCTTTAAAGCGCAGCACCGCAAGACAGGCGTTGTCGGGACCCTGCGCTATGGCAAAAACATCCTGATTTTTAACTGTGTCGGAAACCACCTTCTGTTTGTTTACAGAGCGGTTTATGGCGTTTATCCTGTCGCGCAGCTTTGCCGCTGTTTCAAAATCAAGATTTTCCGCTGCCTGTTCCATCTTCTTTGTCAGTGCCTTTACGGTCTGTGAGCTGTCACCGCTGATAAATTCAACGGCCTCCTTAAGCGTCTGACGGTATTCGGCATTATTCACCTTGCCGGTGCATACGCCGCAGCATATGCCGATGTGATAATTAAGACAGGGACGGCTCTTACCTATGTCGCGTGGAAAAACCCTGCCGCAGGTGGGCAGCTTGTATATTTTTACAGCCTCATCCACAGCCTTGAATATGCTGTAATTTCCGGTAAAAGGACCGAGATATTCGGCATCTTCGTCATCTTTTCTGAAGCACGCCTCTATTCTTCCCCATTCGCCGGGCGTTATCTTTACATAACTGTAACCCTTGTCATCCTTTAACAGAATGTTGTATTTCGGCATATTCTGTTTGATAAGGCTGCATTCAAGTACAAGTGCTTCAAACTCGCTGTCAACAAGAATGTAATCAAAATCGTCAACATTTTCAACCATTTTTCTGACCTTAACAGAATGGCTTGTCTGACTGCCGAAATACTGGCTGACGCGGTTTTTTAACGCTTTTGCTTTTCCTATATATATTATTTCCCCGTGACTGTTTTTCATTATATATACGCCGGGGGTCAGGGGCAGCTTCATTGCCTTTGATCTTAACTGAGATAATTTACTGTTCATATAATCACCATGCTTAAGTAATGGACTGCCATTAAATGACAGTCCATTAAATATTAATCAGATTTTGACTTCAACCGCTTTAGACCATGCGCCGAAGTAAGTTGTGTTTTCATTTGTTACATATGCCCTTACTCTGAAATAATATGTGTCGGATGCAAGACCCGTTGCGGTACAGGAACGGACGGCACTGTTGTTGACGCAGAACATACGGAAGCCGGAGGAAGGGGAGGTTGAATACTGAATTTCGTATCGTGCCGCGCCTTTTACGCTTGACCAGCTTACGACAGCCTTTTTACCCGAAACCGACGCTTTAACGGACGGAGCGGGGGGACACGCGTAAAGTGTTACAGGAGCGGAATAAGCGCTGTAATAACTTTTTTCACCAATAACCTTTATTGATTTTATCTTAACCTTAACCTGATTGCCTGCGGAACAGGTGAGTGTGCAGAAGTTACTTGTAACGACTGCATTTTTTGTATATGTTTTCTTTTCTGAATCATATACATAAACAGCGTATTTTGAGGCTGAACCGACCTTATTCCATTTCAGCGAAACGGTTGTTTTTGTTGCACCGGTGGCGATAAGACCGTTCGGAGCGGCGGGAAGAGCAGTGAGCTTAACAGCCGGAGAGAAATTGCCGTATAAGGCAGCTTTTCCGACTGCTTTAAAAGCCCTTACCTTTACTTTGACCTCAGAGCCTGCCGACAAACCGTTAATACTGTAAGCTGCTGCGGTCGTTTGTGCAAGCCTAACATATTCTTTTTTTGATGAATTGTATTTGTATATCTGATAGCCGTCAGCGCCGTTCACCTTGCTCCATTTGAACGCAGCGGATGAAGCGGTGGCTGAAGACTGAACGGGTGCTTTACACGCGGCAGGGATAACGCTTACGGTATATTTAGCGCTTACGCCGCTTGAATCCTTTGCCTTGCAGATGACGGTTGCTTTGCCGAACGCAACCGCGGTTACAACGCCTTTTGAAGATACGGTCAGTACTTTCTTGTTAGACGAAGACCATGAAACGCTTTTATTTTCCGCAGTGGACGGAGATACGGTTGCCTTGAGGGCTGCGGTTTTTCCTTTTACTATTGATGATGAGCCGCTGATTTTGATTGACTGCACAAGCGGCGAGGCAACGGAGAAGGAATATGCAGCGTCTGTTGCAGACCAGCTCGGGGTAAGTGGGTTCTTTGCCGTAACAGTTGCTTTGTAAGAGCCTACAGGGAGAGAAACGGTTTTGCCTGTTGACGATACCGTATAGCTTTTATAAAGTGAGCCGGAAGACTTGTATATTTTCAGCGTATATTTTTTTGCGGACGGAACGCTTTTCCATTTTAAGGAGACAATGCCTTTGAATACCTTGGTTGTTGTGGTAACAGACGGAACGCCTAAATTTCCGCTTTTATATTTTGAAAAGTTCAGCACGCACCATCCGGTATGCTTGCCGTAGGTGACCTTTCCCCATACATAATCGTTGTCCGTTTTTTTAGAGGTTACCTTTATTTTGGTTCCCTCGGGAATTGTAAGGTAAAAGGCAGAACTTGTGGAATAGCTTTTTCTCAAATTCGTCGCGTCTTCAACCTGCCATGTTTCCGCCGCGCTTGCACATACGGCAAAAAGTGCCGTCATTGCGGCTATCACAAAAATAACCGCTGCTGCTGATGAAATTTTCTTTAATATTCTACTCATTTTATTATTACCTTTCTTTTTCAGCAACAGCAGAATTTAACGCACGCCGCCGCAAGAAGCTCTGTGGAATCAAATACATAATCATATTTTTTATTCATTGCGCTGTAAATGACGGAAAGCTCCGTACAGCCGAGAATTACACTGTCACAGCCGTTATTTATCACGGCATTTATAACAGAAACGAATCGGCTTTCATCTGCAGCTTTGCCGGTTTTAACCTGCTCGTAAATCAGCCGCATTACCTCATCACAGATTTCATTGTCCGGAGTGTAAATTTCCGCCGCATATTTTTCGGCGGCTTTGTTATACACGCCGCTTTTAAGTGTACCGTATGTGCCGAGAACAGCCGTTTTATGCTTTTTACCGTCACTGCAAACGGCTTCAAGCGCACAATCAAGTATGCTGATAACGGGGACGGATGCGGCACGGCTGATTTCGTCATAAAAATAATGCGAGGTGTTGCATGGAATTGCTATGCAGTCTGCGCCGCAGTATTCAAGCTTTTTAACATCCTCAAGCATCCTCGGCAGGGGACTGGGCTTTGACGGGTCAAGGATGTAGCTTGTCCTGTCGGGAATGAGCACATCGTTGAGTATCACGGCGGGAATATGCTCCTGGTCGCTTCCGGCAGGGGTGAGGTCAACGATTTTTTTGAAAAATACCGCTGTGGCGGCAGGACCCATTCCGCCTATTACGCCTAAAGTTTTCTTTTTCATCAGTCAAGCAGCCACTTGTTGTTTTTGTATTTTCTGTAATAATTGAGCAGACCTGCGTAAACATAAAAATCACGCTTTATGTGTCTGTCCTTTGAATACAGAAGCGGATGTACCCAGTTACCCTGCTTTCTGAGCTGAACCGCCTTGTCCGTAAGCTGTCTGTTTCTGCAATATTTCTTTATAACACCCATCGGAAGCACCGTGAAAAGGTTTTCTTTATCGGCAACGGTGTATGTCAGCTCTTTTCCGTATACAAGGTCGTCAACAATTCTTTCGACTGTGCTGAAGCCGCTGCCCGTAACATAGAAATTACTTCTTCCAAGGCGGACATTGATTTCAAAAAATTTAAATTTTCCGTCACGGCTGTCATATTTGGCGTCAAAATTTGCAAAGCCCGTGTAGCCTACATGCTCAAGAAACTTTGTCGCGTCGCTGACAAGCTGTTCGTTTACTTCGTTTATGATAACTGCCGGATTGCCTATGGCAAGAGGCATATGGTCCTCAAGCAGAACATGACCCGCAGCGGCGAATTTCACCTTGCTGTTCCTGTCACAGTAACAGGTGAGCACGCGCATACAGTCGTCATCGCCCGGTATACATTCCTGAATGAGGAACTTGTCGTTATAGTTGGAATTTTTAAGCTTTTCCATAAGCTGCTCAAGCTCCGGTCTGGAGTGAATACAGAAAACCTTCTTTTTCCCGGGAAATTCGGCATAATGATAACGCGCAGAGTTTGCGGTTTTGGCAATTACAGGAAAATCAAAGCCGAGCTCATCCGGCAGCTCGCCCGTGGTACAGTCCACCTCAAGCGTTTTCGGATGGGGAATATCAAGCGTGTCGCAAATGGCGTAAAATTTTTCTTTTTTTACTATTTCATCCAGCAGGGACAAATCAATATAAGGAATAAGGAAATATTCCGAAAGTACCTCTTTGTTTTCCACGATTGCGCGCACATACCAGTCACCGCAGCCGAGAATAATCAGCTTTTTCTTTCCCTTAAATTCCTTTCCTATGCCGATAAGCGTTTCCATAAGTACATTGATGTCTTCAAGCTTATCGTTGCAGCGTTCTTCTGCAAGCTGACTTTCGGCAATAATTTTTGTGGGATACAGACCTACAACGAGAGATTTGATATTATATTTTTCGTGAAAACTTCTGACAAGACTGTAAGCGGTTATATCACCGCCGAGAATTACAGGCAGAAAGCATTCTTCATTGAATTTCATGGCAAATATCCTTTCAAACTATTATAAATGAAATAAATATATTGACTAATAAAGTATTATAGCATATAATACACCCGATTACAAGAATTATTTTTCTGCCATATACTGAATTTTTTTCGTCAAATTTCAGAAAAAGGCTTGACTGCCGTTGATTTATGTGTTATAGTAACTTTACCTCTGCGAGTAGGGTTATTTTTTTGTGTCCGAATTTTTTGGGGCGCAACGGAATTTTACCAGAAATATACGGAGGGAGGCCTGAAGGACAGACATCGTTTCTTGTTACAGTGTCAGTCCAAATTATCCGAAAATGGAGGTGCCGTTATGAGAGTTCGCATTACCCTGGCATGCACAGAGTGCAAACAGCGTAACTACAACACAATCAAAAACAAGAAGAACAACCCGGACAGGCTGGAGATGAACAAGTATTGCAGATTCTGCAAGAAGCATACTCTCCACAGAGAAACAAAGTAAGGACAGGAGGTTAGGTTATGTCTGATAAAGAAAAGAACTTTACCCCCGATACGGAAGCCGGTTCATCAGATGCTGTAAAGGCCTCGGCAATGGATGAAAAGGAAGCTTCAAAAAAACTTGCTAAAGCTGCAAAAGGCACAAAAGCCAAAAAGAACGAGGGTGAAAGTGCCGGCGCAAAGGTAAAGAAATTCTTCAAGGATTTCAAGGGCGAAAGCAAAAAGGTCGTCTGGCCAGACGCAAAAACAGTTCTTAAGAGCACAGGCGTGGTTCTCCTCGTTGTTGCAATCAGCACAATAGTTATCTTTGCTCTTGACTTCGGTCTTACCGAGGGCGTTAAGGGACTCAAGAAGCTTGCGGCTGATGAAGAAACAACGGTGGCAGAGGTTGTTGAAGACGAAACAACCGAGGCTGAAAAGAAAGAGGACAAAGAGGACAAGGAAAAGGCTGACAAGGAAGAAGAAACCACGGCAGCTGAAAAAGAAACCGAGAAAGCCGGAAAAGAGACAACTGCGGCAGAAGAAACTACCGAAAAGGCTGCGCAATAACGCGGCAGCACAGGAGGTAACTTATGCCTGAAAATGTCAGATGGTTTGTTGTTCACACATATTCGGGCTATGAAAACAAAGTAGCGTCGAATATAAAAACGGTTGTTGAAAACCGCAATATGCAGGATCAGATACTTGATGTCGCCATTCCCACCGAGCTTGTTAAAGAGGTTAAGACCACTGTTAACGATGCCGGTGAAGAGGTGCAGGACGGCAGCAAGACCCGTGAGATCGAGCGTAAGCTTTTCCCGGGTTATGTGCTTGTCAAGCTTGCCTGCGTATACAAAAGAAAAAGTGAGCTTGAGGATGAAGAGCTTACAATGACAGACGAAGCGTGGTATGTCATCCGTAATACGAGAGGCGTTACAGGCTTTGTCGGCCCGGGAAGCAAGCCCGTTCCGCTTTCGGACGAAGAGGTTTACGCACTGGGAATTGCAAAGAAGACTATTGAAGTAAGATATGCCGTGGGCGATCTTGTGAACATACTCAGCGGTCCGTTTGACGGATTCTCGGGTGTTGTTCATTCAATAGACCTTGAAAAGGAGACCGTTACCGTTATGGTTTCCATGCTCGGCAGGGAAACGCCGGTTGAGCTTCCGCTCGATCAGGCAGAACCCGCGATTGACTGATTTAATCGGCGCAAGCCGACAGAGCGAAAGCTCGCTGTGGGAGACTTCAAAATCTTTTTCAATGAAGTCGGTTTACCACATTATAATTGGAGGTAGAAACAATGGCTCAGAAGGTAGTAGGCTTAGTTAAGCTTCAGATTCCCGCCGGTAAAGCCACGCCCGCACCGCCCGTAGGTCCCGCACTTGGTCAGCACGGTGTTAACATCATGGCTTTTACCAAAGAATTTAATGAACGCACGAAGAATGACATCGGTATGATTATCCCCGTAGTTATCACGGTATATGCAGACCGTTCATTCTCATTTATCACAAAGACTCCGCCGGCAGCAGTCCTTATTAAGAAGGCTTGCGGCATTGATAAGGCTTCAGGCGTTCCCAACAAGAACAAGGTTGCAACAATCACCGGTGAGCAGGTCAGAAAAATTGCCGAGCAGAAGATGCCCGATCTCAACGCTGCAAGCATTGAAGCCGCAGCAAGCATGATCGCCGGTACCGCTCGCAGCATGGGCATAGTAGTCGCTGACTGATATGTTTCCGGGTGGGAGGAAAAGCCCCCGAACGGGCAAACAAAATCCGATTTAACCACTCTACAGGAGGAATTATTTAATTATGAAACACGGAAAAAAATATAACGATAGCGCAAAGACCTATGACAAGAGCGTCCTTTTTGATCCTTCAGAGGCACTCGGCATCAGCGTAAAGACCGCTACCGCAAAATTTGATGAAACAATTGAAGCTCACATCCGTCTCGGCGTTGACTCCCGTCATGCTGACCAGCAGGTCAGAGGCGCTGTTGTACTTCCCAACGGCACCGGCAAGAAGGTTCGTGTAGCTGTATTCGCAAAGGGTGACGACGCAAAGGCTGCCGAAGCGGCAGGTGCGGAAATCGTCGGCGCAGAAGACCTTGTTGCAAAGATTCAGGGCGAAGGCTTTATGGAGTTCGATGTTGCCATCGCAGCACCCAACATGATGGGTCTTGTTGGCCGTCTCGGTAAAATCCTCGGTCCCCGCGGTCTTATGCCCAGCCCCAAGGCAGGCACGGTTACTCCCAATGTAGCTCAGGCCGTTAACGAGGCAAAAGCAGGTAAGATTGAATACCGTCTTGATAAGACAAACATTATTCACTGCCCCATCGGCAAGGCTTCCTTCGGAACGGAAAAGCTTCTTGAAAACTTTAACACTCTTCTTGACGCTGTTATCAAGGCAAAGCCCGCAGCGGCAAAGGGTCAGTATATCCGTTCCTGCGTTGTAACATCAACAATGGGTCCCGGCGTTCGTGTTAACCCCAATAAGGTTGGCTCCGGCGCAGCGGATGCTGAATAATTTTTAAAAAACTATTGACAAGCGCATTTATTTGTGCTATCATATCTATTGCTGTCCGCCCTAAGACAGCAGGTGCGAAAGCTTAAAGAGGTCACTCAGCCTGCCGAGGAAGGAAACATAAATTTATTTATTTGATTTGTGTTTTTACGCCTTTCTTCGGGTTTGAGGAAAGGCGTTTTACTTTTGTACTTTGGGCAATTTTCATGGAGGTGAAACACTTTGCCAAGCGAAAAAGTTCTTGAACAGAAAAAGCAAGTGGTCGCCGAACTTACTGACAGACTTAACAATTCATGCGCAGGTATCATCGTTGATTACAAGGGTATTACCGTTGCAGATGATACAAAGCTCCGTAAAGAGCTTCGTGAAGCAGGCGTTCAGTATTCAGTAGTTAAGAACACTCTTCTCAAGATTGCTATTGCAAATACCGAGAAGAAGGGTCTTGACACTGTACTTGAAGGAACATCCGCTATCGCCACCAGCGCAGAGGATTATGTTGCGGCTGCCCGTATTCTTTGGAAGTTCGCTGACTCACACAAAACATTTGCAATTAAGAACGGCTATATTGACAACGAGGTTATCGGTCTTGACAAGATTGAAGGTCTTTCAAAGCTTCCCTCAAGAGAAATCCTTCTTGCTACTGTTCTTAACGCATTCAATGCACCCATCGCATCCTTCGCTCGTGCGGTACAGGCTATCGTAGATAAGAGCGGCGAGGCTCCGGCAGCTGAAGAAGCTCCGGCAGAAGCCTAATTTAACAACACAACTTATTTGGAGGAAAAAATCATGGCATCAGAGAAAATTACTGCTATTATTGAAGAATTAAAGGTTCTCACAGTTCTTGAGCTTTCAGAGCTTGTACACGCTGTTGAAGATGAATTCGGCGTATCCGCCGCTGCCGCAGTTGCAGTTGCAGGTCCCGCAGCATCCGATGCTCCCGCAGCAGAAGAGAAGACAGAGTTTGATGTTGAGCTTACCGAAATCGGCGCAGAAAAGATTAAGGTTATCAAGGAAGTCCGCGCTATCACCGGTCTCGGCCTTGCAGAAGCAAAGGCTGCTGTTGAAGCTGCTCCCAAGGTCCTTAAGGAAGCTGTTTCCAAGGAAGACGCAGAAGCTCTCAAGGAGAAGCTTGAAGCTGTCGGCGCAAAGGTTACAATTAAATAATTTAACTGTAATTTTTATACAAAGCTGCGGTAAATCCTGTGGCTTTGTATTTTTTTTATTGACTTATTACTGCCGCAAGTATATAATTATCCGCGTTATGCAACATGGAGGAACAGAATATGATTGGATTAGGCACGGTAATCAATACAGCGGGGGTTGTCGGCGGCGGATTTGTCGGACTTCTTTTAAAAAAAGGTCTGAATGAAAAAATACAGCAGGGGCTTACCATGGCGTGCGGGCTCGGTGCGATGTTTATCGGTATTTCCGGCACGGTGGCAAAAATGCTGACATTTGAAAACGGAAAATTCAACACGCAGGGAAGTATGCTGCTTGTAATTTCCCTTATTATCGGCAGTCTTACAGGTGAGCTTTTAAAAATTGAGGATTTGTTTGACAGCCTCGGAGAGAGACTGAAAAAAGCGGCTAAAAGAGAATCAGACAACAGCTTTGTTGAAACCTTTGTAAATGTATCGCTTATAATATGCGTCGGCGCGATGGCTATTGTCGGTTCGATACAGGACGGTGTAAGCGGAGACTGGACAATGCTTGCCACAAAAGGTCTGCTTGACGCGATTATCGTTATGGTATTTGCTTCAACAGGGGGCGTGGGCGCGATTTTTTCGGCTATACCCGTGTTTGTTCTTCAGGGCAGTGTAACCGCCATTGCAGCGTTTGCCGGTTCTTTTCTCACTCAAGGCATGACGGATGGGATTGGTTTTGTGGGTTCTGCACTGGTTTTCTGTGTAGGCATTAATATATGCTTCGGCAAAAAATTCAGGGTTGCCAACATGGTTCCGGCAATATTTGTGCCTGTGATTTATGAATTGATGGCAAATTTTGTAAAATAATAAAAAAAGCTTTCTTTATGAAAGCTTTTTTCTTGACCGGCGAATAATAATGTGGTATTATTACACGGAATTGATTGAAATGGAGAGATTTTTATGAAAAAAACGGCTGCATTGCTTTTATCCGTTCTTATGACGGTGCTTTGCCTTGTTCCGGCAGGTGCTATGAGTGCGGATGAATGGAAAAGCTACATCAGCGAAAACACTGAAATTGAAAAAGCTGTTCATGTGTCAAACGGAAACAGAGACAGCGAAAGATTTTTCACCTGGTACGGTGACAGCGAAGACTGCAAGGTATATATAAGCCGCAGTGAGGATATGAGTGACAGCCTTGAGTTTGAGGGAAAGGGCACGCTGAATCCGCAGGGTGATTATACCGAGAGGGTTTTTGCCGACGGACTTGAAGCAGGCATATATTATTATGTTTGCGAGTCGGAGGGCTTTAAGTCTTCCCCGGCAACCGTGAGCGTTACACAGGGTGCGGACTTTTCCGCCATGTATGTTACGGATGTACATATGACGAGGAATTATGACACGGATAATGCCGAAATGATTGAAAATGAAAACCAATTCAATAATATGCTTGAAAAGGCAAGTGAAAAGGGTGCACAGCTTCTTCTTTCGTCCGGCGACCAGGCAACGAACGGCGAAAGAATTGAATATACGGCTTTTACATCCTCTCCGGTTATTAAAAACATGAGTATTGCCCTTTGCATCGGAAACCACGATAAGAAGGACATAGATTACCGCTATTTTGCATCCTATCCCGACATAAAATATCCGGGCTTTAAGGCTTATGTAGGCAAGGACTACTGGTTTACAAAGGGTGATGTGCTGTTTATGGTACTTGATGTTAATTGCGCGGATACCGTGGCACACCGTGCTTTTATGCAGAACGCCGTTCTCTCCAACCCGGATATTAAATGGCGTGTGTGCGTTTTCCACAACGACCTTTTCGGCGGCAGAATCGAAAGCCGGGAAACGGAAAACCGTTCTCTCCGTCTGATTTTTGTTCCGCTCATGGATGAATTTATGATAGACCTTGTTTTGATGGGTCACAGCCACTACTATACACAGTCCAATGTGATATACGGCGGCAGAACTGTTGAAAAAACGGAAAATAATTCCGTTATTGACAACGCAAAGGGAACCGTGTATGTGGTTTCCGGCTCGGCGAGAGAGGGACGCTATGTTGATGGCGGGGAAATACCGCCGCTTGGAAAGCACATCGGTTATGATTATCTTACTGAAAAAGGAATTTACAATATTCTTGATTTCAGCGAAGACAGTATTATTTTAAGCTCATACACGCTTGAAAGCGATGAGCCGTTCAACACGCTGACCCTGAATAAAACGGACGCGAAGGGCGGACACAAAATAAGCCTTTCCGGTATCTGGAATCTTCCGGCAAGATTGATAAGCGTTATTGCTGCAATATCCACCAATATTGACCGATTCAGCACACTGAAAGAAAAGGGAATACATATTCCTTTTGGTGAAGCACTTTTCGGTATAAAAAAAGTTTATAATTAATAAATTGACGAACCGCTTTATATATGTTATAATATATATAATAACCTGTATTTTTGGAGGAAACAGAAATGTACAATTCCGGAGTGAAGAAAATTGTCTCGGGCGTTCTTGCCCTTTTCCTTATTGCGGCAACCCTTGTTCTCGGTGATACGGTTTATAAATCAGTGTTCGGCGATGATCCACAGACCACCGTGCAGACACAAACAGCACCCACGGTGCCGACAGCCGCGCCGACAACCGCACCCACTGCTGCGCCTGTAACACAGCCGACACAGCCTGTTACAGATACTACTGCAACAACGGGTACGACGGATGTTACTGCTGCAACCGATGTTACTGCTGCAACCGATGTTACTGCTGCAACTGATGTTACTGCTGCAACTGATGCACCGCAGCAGGATAGTACGGCTCCTGTTTCCGCCGATGTAGGCAGCATGAGCAAGGAACAGGTTATTGCTATGCTTGCAGACGCGGTTAATAAAACCAAGAAGTATACTGACAGTATCACCGCAAAGCATACGGAAACATTTGATGCCAATGTTGCCAAATGTACAGGCGGCAGCACTGTTGCAGGCATTGTTAACACTGCTATGTCAAGCATTGTAAAGCCCACGGATGAAGTGCTTAATTATTCCGGCGGCACCGCAGTAAACAGTGAGGGCGAAACGGTTCAGATTCTTCTTCCCAAGGCAGGCGATTTTACATTGCAGGCGGCAGGTGCGGAAAGCGCGGTTGCTACAAAGGACGGGGATAACACCGTTGTTGACATTAAGCTGCTTCCCGAATCATCCGGTCTCGGTCAGGTTCCGCAGTATGCTTCAACCTGCGTAGGTTATCTTGATGTTTCCACCATCAGCGTTCCCGGCGTAACAATCAATAAGGCTGATACCTCATACAGCGGAATTACAATTCATGCGGTTATCCGTCCGGACGGATATGTTGCCTCTGCAACATATGTAACACCCGTTCATCTGGAGCTTGAAGCAAAGGCACTTGTTGCCACCGCCACGGCAGTTATTGACGCGACGGAGACAGAAAGCTTTGAAATCAACTGGTAACTGAGAGACTGCCGTATTCAATTATCATTAACCGGTGCTTTCTTTATGGTGAAACATAAGGAAAGCACTTTTTCTTATTGTATTTAAATCTACCCGGTGTATTACCTGTTAAATAGTCGCTTTTAGAAAAATGTCTTTATTAATTATTAAAAATGATTATTTCTGTTGACAAATTATGAAATTAATGGCAAAATATACAAGTAATTTACATTATAAAGTTTATTTGTGAAAGGAAATGTATCATGGTTAAAAAAACAGTAAGTATCGTTTTATTTGTTCTTATGTTGGTGTCTGCCGTAACGGTAGGCACGGTGTCCTCCTTTGCGACGGATTATACGGCTTATAACGCAAAGGTTGCTCAGCTTGCTCTTTTCGACTTCAATGAAGACGGAAAAGCTGCCATTAAGGCTGTAACGGATGCAAAAGAAGCAGGTGAAGGCACTGATGAACAGGAAGCGGTTGACGCATATGTTGGGCAGCTTGCGGCAATTGCAGAGGTTGAAGCTTATTATAATCATTATGACATTGTTTTCCTTGCCAACAAAGCGGTTGACGATGTTGTTGAGGAATACACCGTTGCTTCTTATTCGCTTATGAAGGGCGCAAAGTTTGAAGTACCCGCTGACCCCGAGGCATATGAGGTTAAAGGATTAACCTATGAGTTTACCGGCTGGTCACCCGAGGTTTCAACAAATGTTTCCGGCAGTGTTACTTATACTGCACAGTGGGAAATGAAGAATCCCTTTGAACCCTGCACGCATCATGTAAACAAGGTTTGTGAGATTTATAACATCTGCATTGATATTCCCATTTTCAATATCATATTCGCGTTTGTTCATGCAGTAATTCATGCTGTAAAGTAATAAATATTAAAAAACCGTCCCGCCGGGGCGGTTTTTTTATTGTCTTTTATAAAAAAACAGGACGGAAATGCTTTCGGCAAATCCGTCCTTTACAGTTATGTGTAAAGCTTACTTGTAAAGAGGTCCGTAGGTTGCACAGGCCCTGTAATCCTGTCCTTCCTTGTCCATGCCGAAGGCATTCCAGCAGGCGGGACGGAAAATCTTGCTTTCGTCAATATTGTGCATACAAACGGGTATTCTGAGTATTGAACAAAGAGTGATAAGGTCTGCACCGATGTGTCCGTAGCTGATGGCACCGTGGTTTGCGCCCCAGTTGTTCATAACATCATATGCGGACTTGAACGCGCCTTCGCCCGTCAGTCTGGGTGAGAACCATGTGCAGGGCCATGTGTAGTCCGTGCGCTTCCAAAGCTTGTCGCTTACTTCATCAGGAAGAGCTACCGTCCAGCCCTCGCAAATCTGCATAACGGGACCTATGCCCTTAACGATGTTAAGACGCATCATTGTGGCAGGCATTTCGGAACGGGTGAGGAAACGGGCACTGAATCCGCCGCCTCTGAAATATCCGTTGTCAGCCGCGCACCATGTTGTCGCTTTCAGGCAGGCATCAATATCCTTGTCGGTCATTTCCCAGAAATGCTTCATAACAGCTTCGCCGTTTTCGTCCTTAACCTCGCCGCAGGCATCAAGACAGCAGGCACCGGAATTGATAAGATGAATAAAGCCCTGTGCGTCCTTTGCCTTGCCCTCAAGCTCATAGCCCGTTACTCTCTTAACAGCCTCGGGACTCCAGTATGTACGGACATCCGCAAACATCTGCGGACGGTTTGTCAGCAGCTTGCCGAAAAGCATGGTAACGGAATTGAGTGTATCGTTTTCGGTTGCAAGAACATAAGTTTCTCTTGCGCCGTTCCAGTCGAAGGTGGTGTTGAGCAGTGCCTCGCCAAAGTCGCAGTTCGGCCAGTGGTCTGTCCACTGTCTCTGACCCTGGAAGCCTGCCGCAAGGGCGTTGTGACCGACAGCCTCTTCCTCTCTGCCTTCGGGAAGCTTGTCGTTGCCGCCCATAAGGTCCTTGATGATGCACATCATCTTGACAACAAATTCCCAGTCCTTTTCTTTTTCTTCATCGCTCTTTTTGATGAAATCGGGATTCTTGTCAAGTCCCTCGGGGCAGTTTTCCTTTGTCCACTTGAGAGCCTTTTTAAATTCCTCTTCATCATAAATGCCTTCTTCCATTCTGCGCAGAACCTCAACCTCGTCTACGGATTCAACACGCATACCGAGATACTGCTCAAAGAAGTCACAGTTGATGATTGAGCCTGCAATACCCATGCATATGGAGCCGATCTGGAGATATGATTTTCCCTTCATGGTTGCCGCCGCAACAGCAGCTCTCGCAAAGCGCAGAAGCTTTTCTTTAACATCATCGGGGATGGCGGTGTCATCCGCCTCCTGAACATCGTGACCGTAAATGCCGAACGCGGGCAGACCCTTCTGTGCGTGTGCCGCAAGAACAGCCGCAAGGTAAACCGCGCCGGGTCTTTCGGTTGCGTTGAAGCCCCATACACCCTTTATAGTGTTCGGGTCCATATCCATGGTTTCACTGCCGTAGCACCAGCAGGGGGTGACGGAAAGAGTTATATCAACGCCCTCTTTTTTGAACTGCGCCGCACAGGCTGCCGCTTCCGCAACTCTGCCGATGGTCGTATCGGAAATAACGACCTTAACGGGCTCACCGTTTGTGTAACGGATGTTTTCCTCAAAAAGCTTTGCGGCACTTTTTGCCATGTTCATTGTCTGTTCCTCAAGAGACTGACGAACCTGCAATGCGCCTCTTCTTGCGTCGATAATAGGTCTTATGCCGATTACGGGGTAATCGCCGATAAGTCTTGATTTGCTCATTATTATTTATCCTCCTTGATAAATTTTCAAACTATATTATACTTTGCTTTTATCTGTTTTTCAAGTGTTATTTATAAAAGGCTTGAAAAGCCCCGTAAATTTATGTATAATTATTTTGAGATAAAATATGTTTTAACGCTTTGAGAGGTATAAAATGACTAAAACCGCGTTTATCGCCATAGTGGGAATCCCGAATGTGGGAAAATCAAGTATATTAAACCGTATGTTAGGCGCAAAGGTTGCTATTGTGTCCGATAAGCCGCAGACCACGCGGACAAAAATTGTGGGCGTGCTGACAAAGGGTGAAACGCAGCTTGTTTTCACCGATAC
Organism: Clostridia bacterium; assembly: GCA_024404055.1. Lineage (GTDB taxonomy): Bacteria > Bacillota > Clostridia > Oscillospirales > Acutalibacteraceae > UBA6857. The sequence continues at coordinate 25,115 of JAKSQS010000011.1, forward strand.
GCCGGGCTTTCACCGTCCGCGCACAAAGCTGGGCGAAAAAATGGTTCAGGCGGTAGGCGACAGCATTTCCGGCGTTGATGCCTGTGTACTGGTTGTTGAGCCGCAGGGAGAGCTGCGCGACGGCGAAAAGGAGCTTGTTGAAAAATTCCGCAGGGAAAAGCTGCCCGTTATTCTTGTGATAAATAAAATTGACGAGCTTGAAAAGAAGAGCGACCTTGCGTTGAGAATTACGGAGCTTTCACCGCTTTACGATTTTGAAGCGGTTGTACCCGTCAGCGCGAAAACGGGTGACGGAATGGACGCGCTTGAAAAAGAGCTGATGTCCCTTGCTTTTGAAAGCGTGCATTATTTCCCGGACGACACACTGACAGATCAACCCGAACGCGTGCTTGCCGCAGAAATGATAAGGGAAAAAATTCTACGCCGTTTGAACAAGGAAATTCCGCACGGAACTGCCGTTGCCATTGAAAAGATGCACGACAGGGGAGACGGGATTATGGATATTGAAGCCACCATATACTGCGAAAAGGACAGTCACAAGGGCATTATAATCGGCAAGGGCGGCGCAACGCTCAAGCAGATTTCCACCTATGCGCGGCAGGAAATGGAAAGGTTTTTTGATTGCCGGGTCAATCTGCGCTGCTGGGTCAAGGTGAAAGAGGACTGGAGAAACAGGGAAGGTCTTATTCATAATTTCGGACTTGATTAATTTACCTTTTTTAATTGCCTGAAACCCGTCTAAAATAATAGTACGGGGTGAGTGCAATGGACGAATGGAACAGATTTATTTCAACCGGCAGGGTTGAGGACTATATAAATTATGTTAAAGCAAATGAACGGAAAAAAGAGCAGGTGAAGCGGGAAAATGGAAATAA
>JAKSQS010000110.1 GCA_024404055.1 Clostridia bacterium
CCGTCAAGCATGGAAATGTTGGCGCACATAACAAGCATATTGCCGCATTCCTCAACGGGCATCTGCGCTTCTCGGTATGTATAGCGTTTGCCGCCCTTGCCGTATTTCTGTCCGTTAAGCAGCGGATATGTGCCCGCATCATGGGGCGCAAAATCAAACTCCCATTCGTCACTTTTTGTGAAGCGGAAAATCGGGCGCAGCATACCCTTTAAAAGCTCAGTATTATAAAGCAGGAACATCGGTGAGGACGGATAGGTAACATCAACCGTGGCGGCACAGCCGTTTGAAAAACATTCCTTTGAAATAAAAATTATTTCTCCGTCCGGGTCAACCGCCGGCTTATGCGCCGCAATAACCTGTCTGTAAGCAAGGCAAAGCAGCTCGGCATATTTCTCACCGCCTGCCGCGTCAGCATCATCAAAAAGCTTTTCGGATTTTTCGCGGCACAGGCAGAGAATTTCATCCGCCTCGCCGTATGCCTCATCCGCCGCCTCAAGAACAGTCAGCCCTTTCGTTTTCCAGTAAGCGTCAAGCTGTTCACCGAAATATTCAAGGCATTTTATGTCGTCATACGCAAACAGAACAAAGCTGTCCTTTTCATCCTCAAGCGGAATTTCAGCCGAAACAAAGGTCATCCCGTCCGCCTGCTCAACGCTCATGGCGGCATTATCGGCAATAAGATAAAAATATCCCCATTCAATGCGCAGGTCGTCTCCGCAGCGTGTAAGCATTTTCTGTGCGCGGCTGCCGATTTTCGCTCCGTCAAGTCCGCCCGGTGTTTTGATTATCTGCGCGGTGACTTCCTCTTCGCCCTTTTTGTCAATGCAAAACTCCTCCGACGCACTCAGCTTCACCCGAACCTCATGCTTTTCACCGTCTGCACTGTCGTACCTTATGCGCAGATACGACACGGGACGGGAAAGCCTGTAAAGATCGTCCGTGAAAAGCGGGGTGAAAAAGCTTAAGGACAGCACGATTTTGTCGCAGGTGAAAAGATAATCCGTCACAAGTGCCGAAACATCCTTATATTCCTGACTGATTATTTTACCTTCGCCCTCACCCATAAATCGGTATTCCTCACCGTCAACATACACAAAGCCGTTGAGCGTGTTCGGACTGCCCGTCCAGTGAACGGTTGCTTCTTCGTTTAATTCGTCAGCCGGCGACCACAGTGAAAAATACGGGTCAACGGTGATAAGCGGTGTGCACGGTACTCTTAAATTCATAGTATGTCCTTTCCGGTTCAGTCAGCCGCGGGCTGCTCGGTATAATCCGTATGCTCTCTTAAAAACTTCTTTTCCTCCGGCTTTAAGTCAAGACCTATCGTTCCGCCCGGATTCATCAGATAATCGGGGTCAAAATAGTTTTTGAGTGTTTTGAATACGCCGAATTCCTTTTCTCCGACATATCCCTCAAGCCACGGAGCAAACATCTTGCCCACGCCGTGATGATGACTTATCGCCGCGCCGGAACGCTGAATAGCGTCAAGAATGGTGGTATGATAACGCTTAAATTCCTCTTCATCCTGCATTTTCGTCAGGAAGATGAAATACAGGTTCGCGCCCTGCGGATAGCAATGCGACATATGTGTTGTAACAACAGTGTTGGGCAGTGCGTGGCAGACCTTTCTCACATCGCGGTGAACCTGCGCCATGTTTGACCAGTTTACCGTGCATTCGAGAGTATCGGTGATAATGCCGAAATCCATCAGCGTGTCACGCAGATACGGGTCGTTAAAGCGGCCTTTTTCCCAGCTCTTGGTAACATAACCCGTAAGCGGCATACCGCCATGCTTAAGTGCGATTTTCATAATATTCTTTGCAACATTTGCCGAATATCCCTTTTCGCCGTCCGTAAAGCCTAAGAACAGACAACGCTCCATATCCTTGTAGCCGAATTTGTCAAGCAGAGGATTAAGCGGCGTATCGTCAACATTGTAAAGCTTTAACATAAGGCTCGTTTCCTCCGGGTCGGAAAGACGGAAAACGGAAGAAAAGCCGCATTCGCACTGCATCATTTCACGCGCCGCAACCATTGCCGTGTCCCAGTCGCGGAACATATATGAAAATCTCTTTCTGTTTTCGGGCATCCAGCGGAAGACCTTGAGCGTGACCTCCGTGAGCACGCCGAAGGTGCCCTCACTGCCCATCATAATCTGATTGAGGTTCGGACCCGTTGCCTCCCTTGAATAATGGCTCGTCTGAATTGTGCCTATCGGCGTTGCGTATTTCTGTGAAAGAACAATATCGGTGATACAGCCGTAATATGTGCTGTTCTGTCCGGCACCTCTTGTTACCGTCCAGCCGCCTACCGATGAAAATTCAAAGGACTGCGGGAAATGGCCGCAGGTATATGCTCTCTTCGCGCCGAAACGCTGCGGTGCCTCATGCAGGATTTTTTCAAGGTCGGGACCTGACAGACCTGCCTGCACGGTGATGGTCTGGTCAATTTCATTAAACGAAATAACCTTGTTGAAACGCTTTCTCATATCAAGGGTAATGCCGCCCTTAACAGGCTCAACGCCCCTTGTAACAGACGAGCCGCCGCCGTAAACATAAAGCGGAATGCCGTTTTCAACAACATATTTCACGATTTTTTCAACCTGCGCGGTCGTTGCCGGGTATACGACCACATCCGGCACGCAGTCTATTCTCTTGTGGCGCAGTCTTAACAGGTCATAGCCCGTAAAGCCGTATGCAACGCTCAGTCTGTCATAATCGGTGGTTGAAACAAAATCCGCGCCCACGATTTCCTTCATGGCGTTGATGTGCTTTTCGTCAATATTTACGGGATTGTCCGGCAAAGTGACCTTATCAAAGCCTATATCGTCGGAATACTGCTTAAAATCCTCGTCAGTCATTTTGAAGGTGTCCTTCATCAGCTTATAGAGGGACTCCTTGGGGTACTTGAAAAATTCCGGGTCGCCCCAGCGGAATATGGAACGGTAGCTGTCCTTGGGTGCGGGTGTAAGCACCCACTTGGGTTCAAAGCCTTTGTACGGTTTACTCATTTTTTTATCCTCCGAAAATTATCTTCTTTTATATATTTCAAGTATTGATTTGTAAAGCGGAGCAAGCTTCGGGAAAATCCTCCTGTATGCCTTCGTATAAAGCTGCTCATATATTTCATGGTTTGCCGCGTCCGGCGTGAAAACATCCGTTTCATGCGACATACTTTTTATTGCTTCTTCATAATCCTTAAATTCGCCCTTTGAAACGAAAGCCACCATGGACGAGCCCACACTGCAAGCCTCATGCGTCTGTATTCTTTTAACGGGCAGACCGAAAACATCTGCCGCTATCTGACACACAACATCGCTTTTGGAGCCGCCGCCGCCGACAAAAACCTCTTCGATTTTTATGCCGGAGCGTTTCTGCATGATATTCATGGAATCGTACAGCTCAAGGCAAAGCCCCTCAATAATCGCCTTATAAAGGTGCAGCCTTGTATGAAAATCGGAAAAGCCGATTATCGCGCCCAGCGAATTGGGCTTTGTAATTCCCGGCGTCCAGTAGGGCTGCAGCAGCAGTCCGTCGCTGCCTGCCGGTATGTCCTTAATTTTTTCATCGAGTATCGCCTCCGGGAAGGTACCCAGCCTTTCAGCCTCAAGCCTTTCCTCTGCGGCAAACTCTCTTATAAACCACGATACAAGCCAGAAGCCCCTGAAAACCTGTATTTCCGGGTTGTATCTGTCATCCGGCACAGCGGGGTATGCCGGCATGAATTTCTGCGGCTCAAAATATTTTGAAACCGCAAGCTGAACCGTGGAGGATGTGCCGAAGGAAACGGAAGCCTTGCCGGGATTATACACCGAAAGACCGAGTGTTTCACAGCCCTTGTCGGAGCCTGTCGCAATCAGCGGCAGTCCTGCCGGAATACCGGTTTTTTTGCAGATTTCATCGTTAAGTATGCCTATGACCTCGCCCGTTTTTATCAGCTTGCACAGCCTTTGCTCGGGTATGTCGCACACGCAGTATGTAAGCTCCTTTGAGCTCATCCAGTGCTTATCCTTATAATTGAACGGGAAATGACCTATAAGATTTGAAGCGGAGTCGATAAGATTTCCCGTCAGCTTGTAATTGAGATATGTGGGCAGCATAACATATTTGTCTGTTTTCGCCCATACCTCAGGCTCGTTCTGCTTTATCCAGTTTGAAAATGTGGCTTTATAAAGGATTTTAACGCTCTCGCCCATGCCGACAAGACCGAAAAGCAACCTGTTGATAAGCGGTATCTGCTTTTTATAGTCTGCCTGTCTTTTGTCAAGCCACAGAATAACATCTCTGACAGGCTTTTTGTCCTTGTCAAGGCACACCACGGAGTCTCTTATGCAGGTGAAGGTCACTGCGAAGATGTCACGAAGCTTATCCGCATTTTCACTGCAAAGCTCCTTTGCCGCCTCGCACATTCTGTCATAGTAAAAATCGGGCTTCTGCTCTGCCCAGCCGGGGTTAAGGGAAAAATAAGGCTCACTGTATTTTTTCTGATTTACGGCAACAATATTGCCTTTTTTATCGACCAGCACGGCACGCGCGCTTTGCGTGCCGATGTCGAAGGTCAGAACAAGAGGTTCAGCCATTTTTCAACTTCCTTTCTTATTTATGAACAAATATCACTTGTCGCTATAATGTCCGCGCCGAGACCGAGTACATTTTCAATAACCGTTTCTCCCCTTGAAACGCGTTTTTCAAGAAGAAACGAGTTTATTTCCTTCATAACATCAAAAATTCTGTCCTTTGGTATTTCCGCGCTGACCCTTACGGGAAGCACCGGCACATCCGGGAAAACGGTTCTGACCGTGGAGCATATCGTCCTTTTCGGTTCGGTCATCTCGCTTAAAGCAAAGTCCTTACCCCTTTTGCATGAATTTCCGCTGACAGTATATTCGCCGTCCGTTTCGCTAATATGCATTGTGCAGCCTCTCGGGCAAACAATGCACACCAGCTCCCTTGAGTCACTCATTCGCTTTTCACCTCGATTTCAAAGCTTACACTGCTTTTATCCGTAAGAGAATATTTTGAAAAGTCCGTTTTTATAAGCTCCATTTCCGGCGGACGCATGAACGGATATTTTTTTGTGAACACCGTCTGCCCGTCCACCTTCATTTTCAGCTCGCACGAGGCAAGCACCTCCCGGCTTCTGAAATAAATTTCCGTATTGCTGTTGTCCGCATTCAGGTTCAGCCTCTGCGGAACAAGATACAGAAAATCCTTTGAAGCGGAAATATCAATAAGCTCCGCTTTTTCACCGCCGTAAAGTGCCGCCGCCTTTCCTGCCGCCTCGCCGCTTTGCGAAACATAATCCACAAGGTCGTTGACATGAAGGGCGTTGCCGCATGAGAAAACACCCGGCACATCCGTCATAAGCTGTCCGTCGCAAACGGGACCCTTGCTCCTGCCGTCAAGGGAAACGCCGAGGCTCTCCGCAAGCTCGTTTTCGGGAATAAGACCGACAGAAAGAATAAGCGCGTCGCACTCGACAATGCTTTCGGTGCCGGAAATCGGGTTCATTTTTTCGTCAACCTCGCTGATTTCAACGGCGGTCAGCCTGTCCGTGCCGAACACCCTTGTCACCGTATGCGAAAGATACAGCGGAATATTATAGTCGTGCAGGCATTGATGTATGTTTCTCGTCAGCCCCGACGGAGTGCTTTTCGCCTCATATACGCCGAGCACCTGCGCTCCCTCAAGCGTCAGCCTTCTTGCCATAATCAGACCGATGTCGCCGCTGCCGAGGATAACGCATTTTTTTGTGGGCATAACACCCATCAGGTTTGTAAAATTCTGCGCCGTGCCTGCCGTGAAAACGCCTGCCGGACGGGTTCCGTGAATAAATACCTGCTTTGCCGTTCTTTCGCGGCAGCCTGTCGCAAGCACCAGCGACTTTGTTTCATATGCGTTCACTCCGTCGCGGTTGACGCACACCACTGTAAAGCCGTTTTCCGTTTTTTCAATTCTTGTCACGAATGTCAGCGTAAGACAGTCTATGTTTTTTTCTTTGAAAATATCAATAAATCTTTCCGCATATTCGGGACCCGAAAGCTTTTCTTTAAACCTTACAAGTCCGAAGCCGTCATGTATGCACTGCTTGAGTATGCCGCCCAAACGCGCCTCACGCTCAATAAGCAGAACCTTTGCCCCGTTGTCATGCGCGCTTATCGCCGCCGCAAGCCCCGCAGGTCCGCCGCCTATAACGATAACATCATATTTCATTTATTTTGTCCTCCCGTATGTAATCGGAGCTTCGGCGGAGGATTTTTTGACCTCACTGATGTCGGTTCCGAGATATTCGGCAATGATTTTCGTCACCGTCGGTGAGCAGAAGCCGCCCTGACAACGCCCCATACCCGGTCTGACACGCTTTTTGATGCCGTCCACAGTAGGTACGCAAATCGGGCTTTTCAGCGCGTCAAGAATTTCTCCCTTGCTGATTTCCTCACAGCGGCACACGATAACGCCGTAATCCGGGTTTTCTTTAATAAGCGCAGCCCTGCTTTCGTCATCCATTTCACGCAAAGCCGGCACACCCTTTCTCACGGGGTTGTACGCCGCGTTTTTCTTTGCTCCGCCCAGCATTTTTATCGTCATTTTTTCAATGTCCCTTGCCACAGCCGGAGCAGTGGTAAGTCCCGGAGACTGAATACCGGCACAGTGAATAAGATTTTTTGTCCGTCTGCCCTCTTCAATAACAAAATCCTCTTCAAATGTGGGGGCTCTCACTCCGGTGAAATATGTGATAATGTCACGCCTTGAAAGCGACGGCATTGTAATTGTCTGCTTGCCGAAAACATTGTCTATGCTTTCGCGGTGCGTCTGAATATTTTCTTTTTCATAGGTTTCCACCGCATCGGGACCCACAAGCAGGTTGTCATGCGCAGTGTGAACTATTCCGCCGCCCTTTGAGTGGTTGGAATGCGCCTTTAACTTTTTAACGGAGGCAACCGCGCTGAAATACGCGCCCGCCTTTTTGTCGAGTATGGAGTTTGTTCCCCTTCTCGGATGTATGGAATAAAAACGGTCTCCCGCCATTTTTGAAATTTCCTCGGCAAAAACGCCTGCCGCGTTTATCACGATTTTCGGATAAACCGTTCCCCTGTTGGTATAAACCTCGGTTATTCTGCCGTTTTGCGTTTTCATGCCCGTAACGGCGGTGTTCAGCAACACTTTTGCCCCGTTCTGCACCGCATTTTCCGCATAGGCTATGGTCAGCCCGTACGGGCACACACTGCCCGTGTCGGGATTGGAAATTGCAAATTTAAAGTCTTCGTTCAGCCTCGGCTCAAGCTTTTTCAGTTCTTCGCCCGAAATAACCTTTGTATCGCTGATGCCGTCGCGGTATTTGCGCAGCATGGCATATAAAGTGATAACAGGCTTTAAATACCCCTGCTCAAAGCCGACATACTGCCCCACTCTTTTGAACGGCACATTCAGCTCGCTGCAAATATCGCCGTACATGGCATTGCCTGCTCTTACATATTTATGCTTTAACGAACCCTTGCCCAGGTCAACGCCGGGATGCACCTCCCCGTCGTTTCTGCCGGATGCCTGCATGGCAAGGTCGCTTTCCTTTTCAACAAGCAAAATGTCAAGCTCCCATTTTGAAAGCTCTCTTGCTATGGACGCGCCGGAAATGCCGCCGCCGATAATCAGCACGTCGGGCTTTGCGCCGTCAAGCGCGCTGTCCGTCAGTGAAGGCAGACGCATCGGAGCATCCTTTCCGCCGGTGAAAACAATATCGTTAACAACATGGACGGACGAATTTTTCTTTGCCGCCGTCATGCACGCCGCAACAACATCATCCCATTTATCAAGTACACCCCTGACAACAATGCTGCCGTTTTCCATGCTTGCGGACACCCTGCCGTCAAAACGCTTTTCCAGCTTTTTATTTACGGATTGCAAGTTCACTTTGTCTC
>JAKSQS010000111.1 GCA_024404055.1 Clostridia bacterium
CTCTCTGTAGCTTTTGCGGTTTTTGCCGTTGTGCTGTTTTCTGTTGTTGTTTCTGTTTTGCTGTTTTCGGTGAGTGAAACCGTTTCTGTTATTTCAGTTTTCTTTTCGGTATTTTTTCCTGCAGTGGTTGAAAATGCTGCAGCTTCACTTGCTTCGTTATCCGTCTCGGTTACTGTAAGTCCGCAGGAACATAATGCGAACAGCAGCAATGTCACTGTTATAATTACTGATAAAACTTTCTTCATTATTTTTCACCAAACAATCCGTATTTTTGTTTTATTCTTTCAAGCTTTTCGCTTACGGAAGGCTCAAAAAGTGTGACGCATATTCCCGTGGTCAGACCGTGAATAATATTAAACGGAAATCCCGAAGCATAAATCGATAAAACAGACCTTAAATTGTATTCCGAAACCATCATAAATACAGAACTTAAATCAACAATTATTCCATACAGCGCAAAGCATAAAATACCGCTGACTATGCCGAGAATAAATCTGTTTTTTATTCGAAACGTTCTGAAAATCAGTGCGCAGACAAAAACGGTTACGCCCATTGCAAGCATCTGAAACGGCGTCCACATTCCCTGTCCGTAGATGAAATTTGAAAGCAACATTGACAAAGCTCCGCAGGTAAAACCGAACTCCGCGCCAAATGAAATTGCCGCAATAATCAATATCGCGCACATTGGTTTTATATTCGGAAGATAGAAAAACGCAGCTCGTGAAGCGACTGAAATTGCAATTACGCTTGATATGATTACAAGCTCCCGTAATTGCAGCTTTTTTCTTTCAAGAGAAAGCATAAACGGCAAAATTGAAATCGCAATAACAAGCAGGCTTACAAGATAATACTGCTTTCCTTTTGCAAGGAAAAATCCTGCAATAACCACCGCCGGTATAAGCAGGCACAATATTAAAATTGATATTATTCGTTTACGCATTTTATTATATCCTCATCTGTAACTGCGTTGTCGATAATTCCTCTTGCGATTCTGCAAGACGCAGTTGTATAAAATCTGTTGCCTGAGAAAAATTTATCAGAAGATGCGCAAGCGGAAATATCACCGTCAAAAAGCATAGCGCAAAGGTCTGAATATTTTGCACAAAATTCCAAATCATGTGAAATCATAATTACCGTGCAGTTTTTCTTTTTAAGCGACTGAATAATTTTCGCAAAGTCCGCTTTGAATTCCGCGTCCATTCCCTTCGTGGGCTCGTCAAGCAAAAGAATTTTCGGCTCACATAAAAGCACTTTTGCAAGGGCGGCTCTCTGCTGCTCTCCGCCGCTTAAATCAAAGGGATGTTTTTCGAGCAAATCCGTTATCTTTGTAAGTTCTGCTGTTTCTTTGATTTTTTCTTCATTTTTATTTACTTCTTTCATGTCGAGCATAACGGTTTTTTCAGTAATAAGTGTTTGAACATCCTGCGGCATTGAAGCAATTTTCGCTCCGCTTTTCTTAGGCTTTTCACCGAAAATTTTTATTTTTCCGCTGTATGGAAAAAGAGTTGACGAAATAATTTTAAGCAGAGTTGTTTTGCCTGCGCCGTTGCCACCGAGAATTGTAAAGAAGCTGTTTTCGGGGATTTTCAGCGAAAGATTTTTCAGAATATCTTTGCCGTTTTTATCATAGCGGAAATATATATCATTCAGCTCAACTGCATTGGTTTTGCTGAAGATTTTTTCCTGCTTTTTGCAAATGTTTTTATGATTTGTTTTGCTCAGAAAATTTCTGCCCTCTCGGACTGTTACGGGACAATTTCCTGCACCGCCGATTTTATTAAAAATTCTTATGGCTGTGGGTGCAGCGATTTTCAGGAATTCGGGCATATCATTTAATCCTTTGCCCGTTTCTGACGGTGCTAAATCTGAAATAATTTTTCCTCTGTCCATTACAAAAACTCTGTCCGCATAGGTGAACGCTTCTTCAAGCCGTTGTTCCGTGAGAATTATTGTTGTGCCAAGCTCGCGGTTGATTTTGCCGATTGTGTAAAGAAAATTCTCTGCGGCTATGGGGTCAAGCTGTGATGTAGGCTCGTCAAGAACAAGCACATCAGGGTGCATAACCATAACGGAGGCAAGATTTAAAATCTGCCTTTGCCCGCCTGAAAGCTCTATTGTTTTATTATTAAACCATTCTTCTATTCCAAAATACGATGCCATTTCCGCTGTGCGAAGACGGATTTCATCTTTGTTAAGAGCGAGATTTTCAAGCCCGAATGCAAGCTCGTGCCATACCTTATCGGTTACAATCTGCAAATCGGGATTTTGCATAACAAAACCGATTTTTTCTGCACTTTCTCTGAGAGAAATTTCTTCAATCGACTTGCCGTTAAAAAATATATTTCCTGCTTTTTTACCGTGAGGCGCAAGTTCTTTCTTGAGCTGCTTTAAAAGTGTTGTTTTGCCGCAGCCACTCTTACCGCAAAGAAGAATAAACTCTCCGCTTTCTATTTTCAGAGAAATATTATCAATCGCTTTTTTCTCACAAAGAGGATATGAAAAGCTTAAATTTTCGATTTTAATCTGTTCCATTTTATATCCTCCTTTAAGTCAATTATCAACGGTAAAAAGCAAAGTAAAGTAAATGAAATAATCGTTACAATTCCAAATGCGGAAACGGGATTCAAGGTAAGATTCAGCTCATTAACAAAATATGTTTTCCCGAAATCGGCTGAAGGATTAATGACAATGTACGGATTGTAAATGCAGTAAAGCGATTTTTTTATACAGCCGATTGTCAGAATAACATCGAGCAGAAGTACAATCATAATTGAAACAACATCTCTTTTGCTCATTCTGAATTTGCTGTAGCTTTGCCGCCCTTTCATCCCATAACCTCTTGCTTTCATAGAATCGGAGGTTTCAACCGCGTTTTCAAGTGACCATGTGATTAAAATCGAGATGATTTTACCGCCGTTTCTTATTCTTTCAATGATATTGCCCTGCCTGTAATCTCTGCCTATTCCTTTTTGCGCTTCGGCTATAGTGTGAAGTCTGTTTTTATACATAGGAACAAAGCGTAAGGCCATTGAAATAACAAGCGCACCGGCAGGCATAATTTTGCCAAACACGCACATAAATTTATCTGTTGTAACAACCTCGCTGTAACAGAAAAACCACATAATAATTGAAACCGTCGCAACACCTAAAACAAAGCCGTAAACTACGGCCTCAAGTGTCATTTTGTTGCCGTCGGGCAAGGTCAGAAGCGGTGTTGTACCATAATGGGCGAAAAGTCCGTTGATAATAAGAACAAACAAAAGCATAGGGAAAATAAATGTCAGAAACGATTTTACCGCCGCTCTTCTGCAAAGACGAATGTAATAGCAAAGAGCAGCGATAAAGCACACGACAAGGGTAACGGGGTGCTTGAAAAGCATCCCGAACACCACAATACTCAGAAAAAATATTAAGTTTGAGATTGGATGATACCCTTTAAAGCCGTTTTCCATAATTTTTTACCTGAAAAGATTTTTAAAGAGATTTATAATTGCATTAAAAACACGAACAAAGAAATTCTGTTTTCCTGTTCCTTTTTTGCCAACCGCAAAAATATATCCCGAATCGTTTTTGTAAAACAGAGTTCCGTTTTCATCGCAGACAATGCTGCTTATGCAGTAATTTGCCTTGTCTGAATCAGGGGTGAACAGCTCCGCTTTCACCGCCTTTGTCTGATTTGCGGAATCGGTATAGACAGTTATTCCTCCGGGAGATGAATTATAGGTTGAATATATATATATCTTACCTGTATCTTTAAAATATGCGTCACTCACGAGGATGGAATTTTGCGGATAACCGTTTGCAGGTGCGGAATAAATTACAGATAACTTTGCCGCATCAATTACCTTCAGCGTACCCTCATTCATTGTCTTACCCTGAACGCCGACGTAAAGACGTTTGTTGTAAATTACAGGAGTAGAGGTTGAAGCTCCGCCCAGCGCCAGTTTTCTCAGACTGTCTGAATCAAATTTACCGTTGCTGATTTTTATGCTGTACAGATAACCTGCTTTGGTGACAAAATACGCTGTGCTTCCGCTCATGGTTATACCTGAACGCTGGTCGCCGACAATAGAAACGGAATCATTCAGCTTTCCTGTATTCTTATTAAGACTTAAAATCTTCGAGGCTTTGTTTGCGTAAAGCGTACCGTCGTCGGTGCCGACAATAACGCAGTCTCCGCTGAATGTGCATCCCGCCCAGTAAAAGCCTCCGAGACTTTTGTAGGTCCACTTTGCCTGCTTTTCCTCGTGAGTATCTTTCTTGTTTTCGTCGGTAACATCAAGGCAGACAAAATTTGCATATTGGTCTTCGTCGTTCCAGAAGCCCATATAAATACATCCATCAGAATATTTAACGGGGCTCAGGCTCTGACCACCCAGCTTATCATGATAAACCCAAAGGGATTTGAGCGTTTTGAAATTAAACGCCTGAATTGTTCCGTTATCAAGAGGACAGTAAATTACACCGCCATAATAAGCCGGCGATGTGTAGCTGTAGCTCGGTGTATCTGCCATTTCAGCTCGCTTTAAAATTTTGCCCGTTTCGGCATCCATTTTATAAAGCTCATTTTTGCTCATTACAATAACCGTTCCGTCAACAACCGTCATTGTGCTTGGAGCGTTTTTATATGATGTTCCGAACTGATGCGACCAAATAAGCTCTGCTTCGTCAGCGGAAACGGGAGTTTCACAGCTTGTAATATTACCGTCTGAAATATATGCCGCAAAGCAGATAACCGGAGAAGCGGCAAAAATTATTGTTAATATAATCAGTAAAAATTTCTTTAAAACTTTCATTTCAAATTATCCTTTATAAATCCAGCCGAACAAAAAGTTGTGAGCCTTGATAAAAAGTTTTTGATAACTTCCCATATATGCTTTAACCATTCGCAGAATGTTCTTTTATGAGTCTGCTGCGGATTAACGGTTACATTAGCTGAATTTGTGATTACGGGACAGTTGTCCTTTGTTTCGCCCTCACAGAAAATCACATATTTGCCTTCTTCTGCAAAGCTGAGAACAGCCTTGCCGTTCTTGTCAGTTGTGCCGACAAGAATCTTTTCACCTTCAATTACCGCATATATTTGTATTCCTTCAAGCGGCTGAGCATACTCGTCAAGTATTGTCTGCCAATCGTTGATGCCATAGTACATTGCGCAGTAGCCGTTAAGGCTTACGGTCAATTCTTCACCGGCGTTTACATTGTAGCTGTCGCAGTCAAACCAAGCATAATAATCGGAATAATATTTTAAATCCTTGTAGAAGAAATATGAAATTTCATCACCGTCGAACACACGGGCGGTATCACAGGCATAACCCGTGCAGGTACCGTATGAGAGATTGATTATTCCGTCATTTGGCATAATTCCGTTGACTATGAAGCCCGAGGACATAGCGTTCTGACCGTAAGCCTTCATAATAAAGCTTGACGACATAACAAGATAATTTTCGGGATTTTTCTTAAAGCTTTCACCATAGAGTTCTTCATGTGCAGCAACGATAACATCAAATACCGTTACACCCTCAACATCGATGTCGTTATGGTCTTTTTCGGCGGTTTCATAGCCGTATTTTTCGGCAATATCGGAGCTTACGGAAATACTGTGCTTCTGAACGGGTATTTCATTTCCACTGACGCTGTAAGTAACATTTACCGTTACGGGCGAAACAGGCTCAATAACAGTTACCTTGCATTTTTCGCTTCTGCCCGATTCACTTGTTGCAATAATATCAGCCTCACCAAGTTTGTTTGCTGTAACAATTCCCGATTTGGAAACCGATGCAACACTTTCGTCTGATGATGACCATGCGATTTTTTCACCGTTGTTCGTTTCTGCGGTGAGCTTTGATTTTTTACCGAGTCCGATTTCTTTTTCGGTATCTGAAAGAGTAATTTTTGTTTTCGCTATGCTCTTGCCTGTGTTTATGTAATAAATAACGGGAGCAGAATTTCCTGATTGAACAATAACTCTGACGATTCCTTTTTCGGTTTCGCTCTCAAAGTGTCTTGTATTACCGTAAGAATTGTTTATATAGATATTGGCATCAGCTTCAACGCTGACATCAAATTCGCCATCAACAGCTGCTTCATAATAGTCTTTTCCGTCTTCAAGCTCAATTTTTTTGCCGCCAACGGTAATTGAAGCCGGGGCGGCGGTTTTACCAACTGATTCTTCGCTTTCGTCAGCAACAAAAAGTCCCTGAAGTTCGGTGG
This sequence comes from Clostridia bacterium, assembly GCA_024404055.1. Classification (GTDB taxonomy): domain Bacteria; phylum Bacillota; class Clostridia; order Oscillospirales; family Acutalibacteraceae; genus UBA6857. The sequence continues at coordinate 6,214 of JAKSQS010000111.1, forward strand.
ACTTCTCTCCGAAAGCACCGCCGTTAATAAATGTTGCAGTCTGAACCTTAACATATTTTATGCTGTCCAGCTCAACTCCGAAGCCGTTTTTATCAACTGCCCATGAAATGTCAAACTGACCGTCTATACCGTTGCCTGCGGGATTTTCAACATAAGGATTTGACGGTGCGGACTTCTTGGCGTTTTTCAGAGCGTCTGTATATCCGAAGGAGGTCTGAATACCGTTGGAGGTTGAGCCGGATGTCTGCTTTCTTAAAAGAACGCCTGAAAGAGTGATTTCATCCTCAGGAACGGTAACGGTAGGATAATTTTCACTCAAGGGATACTGAGCTCTGCAGCCCCATGTTCCGCTCTCGCCGAGGCTGTCTGAAAAATCACATCTGTTTGCTTCTGCGGTTTTCTTGTAGGTTACGGAGTAATCCCATACTGTTTCATCTTCATAATGCTCACTGCCTGCAAGTGCATACCAGTCTTTGCCGTTCTGTGAAACCCAAACCTGACCTGGCTCCTGCGTAGTAAGTGCGGCGTTAAAAGCATTGCCGGGGATAATAAAATCTACTCCGTATGCATGCTTGTCCGTGTTCTGAACAGGCTTGTTAAACTCATAGATTACATAACCGCCGAAATTTCCGAGTGAAGCAAGCTTCCCGTTGAGCGTACCGTCAATATCAATTCCGTAAGCGGCATTGTTTGTGTACTGGCTCGGGGCGTTGATAAATTCCCGAACACTTGCGATTGGCTGTTCATTTGCAAAGACAGAGATTGATGCGAGAGATGTCAGCATAAGCACGGCCAGCAAAATGCTGATGATTTTCTTTGTTTTCATAAACATTTCCTTTCATCTCCCGTATTGCCTTGGGCATTTTTGAACGCTTTTCGCCTTTCTCTTGAACGCTGACGCTTTTCCCTGTTCTTGGCTTTTCTCGCTTCCTGCGTTGACTCTTTAAGTCCTGCTGCTTCAAGAGCCCAAGGCCACGGCCCGAAAAACCCTTTAATACGGTTTACATCATCGTTTGAAAAATCCGATTTTCTCGGAAGTCTGCCTTCTTTTTCGGCAACTCGCTGCAAAAGCTCAATATAGTATTCTTTTGTCTTTTCCATAAAATTGCCTCCTTAAAATGCAAAAAAATAACGTCCCCGTAAAACGAGGACGCAGAATTACAGACCGAATCCGACACGGAAACAGACGATTACAACCTTCTTGCCCAAAGTTTTACGTTATTTTATGAGCATCAGGTCTTCCGGCTTTGTGATTGGATCACTCACGGTAATGGCTGTTGCGACGGATTTTCACCGAACTTCCCACTGATTGACTACATTTAAATATTACTACTTTTGATAGAAAATGTCAAGCTGTATTATAGGGTCTACGATAACAAGTTATAAACTATCATTAAGATATATGAATCTCAGCACAGAAGATACAAATGATGATTCAATAATCCTGAGTGATGTTGAAGATTATATTCTTGACGGGGAAATAAATCTCGACAATACCAGCAGCGGGACACATAAGATAGGTTTTGCTTGATTTGTTTGATGTTTTATTTTCAGTCGAATAAATGTTGAATTTGTTTATATCACTTTAGTAGTAATATGCTAAAAAAGAATTCAGTAATCTGAAATCAGTATA
>JAKSQS010000112.1 GCA_024404055.1 Clostridia bacterium
CTGGAAGGTAAGATAAACATCTTTAAAATCCGTACCCGAGGCAATCAGCTTGCACACGGATTCAACAACCGCAAGATACGCGCCGTGGTACGGGCTCTTTTCGGTGATAAACGGGTTATAGCCCCATGCCATGAGTGAGCAGTCATCGGTATGCTTTTTCTCCACACTGATTTTCTGAACCATTGCCTGTACGGGCGTAAGCTGATTTTTGCCGCCGAAGGGCATAAGCACGCTGCCCGCACCGATGGTGGAGTCGAACCGCTCCGAAAGTCCCCTTTTGGAGCAGATATTGAGGTCTGAAGCAAGCTTTTCATAATTTTCCTTAAAGTCGCCGGAAATTTCTTTTTCAAAATTTTCAGGAGCGGCGGGAGTTACGGTTATATGCTTGTCCGCACCGTTGGAATTGAGAAATTCTCTGCTTATATCAACTATTTTTGCGCCGTTCCATGTCATGGTAAGGCGTTTTTCTTCTTTTACAACCGCAACGGGACACGCCTGCAGGTTTTCTCTGTTTGCTATCTTAAGGAACGCATCAACATTTTCCTTTTCGATAACAACAGCCATTCTCTCCTGACTTTCGCTTATTGCAAGCTCCGTTCCGTCAAGTCCTTCATATTTTTTGGGCACGGCATTCAGGTCAATGTCCAGCCCGTCCGCAAGCTCACCTATGGCAACGGAAACACCGCCAGCGCCGAAATCGTTACACCGCTTTATCATGCGGCACGCTTCACCGTTTCTGAAAAGCCGCTGTAATTTTCTTTCTTCGGGTGCGTTGCCCTTCTGAACCTCCGCGCCGCAGGTTTCAACGGAATGGGCGTTATGTGCCTTTGATGAACCCGTTGCACCGCCTATACCGTCTCTGCCCGTGCTGCCGCCGAGAAGAATAACAACATCACCGGGACATGGTACCTCACGGCGCACATTGCACGCCGGAGCCGCCGCGATAACCGCACCTATTTCCATGCGCTTTGCCGCATAGCCCGGATGATAAATTTCATCAACCATACCCGTGGCAAGACCTATCTGGTTGCCGTATGAAGAATATCCTGCCGCCGCAGTGGTAACGATTTTTCTTTGCGGAAGCTTGCCGGGAATGGTTTCGCCCACACTTTTAAGCGGGTCTGCCGCGCCGGTTACACGCATTGCGCCGTAAACATAGGCTCTGCCCGAAAGCGGGTCTCTTATCGCGCCGCCTATGCAGGTAGCCGCGCCGCCGAACGGCTCAATTTCCGTGGGGTGATTATGCGTTTCGTTTTTGAAAAGGAGCAGCCACGGCTCACTTACGCCGTCAACATCAACATTGATTTTCACGGTGCAGGCGTTGATTTCCTCGGATTCATCGAGCTTGTCAAGCATTCCGTTCTTTTTCAGATATTTAACAGCAACGGTTGCAATATCCATAAGGCATACCGGCTTTGTTCTGCCGAGCTCTTTTCTGACCTGCATATAGTCATCATATGCCTTTTGCAGCAGCTCGTCCTCAAACTGTACGCCGTCAATAACCGTCAGAAAGGTGGTGTGTCTGCAATGGTCAGACCAGTAAGTGTCTATCATTCTGATTTCCGTAACGGTGGGGTCGCGCTTTTCGCTTCTGAAATAATGCTGGCAGAATGCAATGTCATCCGCATCCATGGCAAGTCCGTATTCCGCAACAAAGCCTTCAATCCCGGCTCTGTCAAGCTGATTAAAGCCTTCAAGCGTTTTCACCGAGGTGGGAATTTCATATTCCGCGTCAAGGGTTTCGGGCTTTGTGAGTGCCGCCTCCCTTGCTTCAACCGGGTTAATAACATATTTCTTTATTTCGTTTATTTCAGCCTGTGAAAGCTCTCCGTAAAGCGCGTATACCTTTGCGGAGCGGATAAGCGGCCTGTCCCCCTGTGAAATAAGCTGTATGCACTGCGCGGCGGAGTCCGCCCTCTGGTCAAACTGACCGGGAAGAAATTCAACCGCGAATACCGCTGCCCCGTCCGTATTTATTTCGTCACTCGCTATATCAAGCTGCGGCTCCGAAAAAACGGTTTTAACCGCATATGAGAAAAGCTCGTCCGAAATATGCTCCGCGTCATATCGGTTAATTATGCGGACATCCTCAAGGCTGTTTATGCCGAGAAGCGTTCTCGCGTCATTAAGCAGTGCCCTTGCCTCGTTTGCAAGCTCCTTTTTCTTTTCAACGAAAATTCTGTATACCATATTAGCCCTCCTTTGCCTTTAACGCTCTCGCGCCTATATCTTTTCTGTAATATGCGTTTTTAAAGCTTATTTTTTTCACCTTTTCATAGGATGACTCTATGGCTTTTGCAAGCGTATCCTCAACAGAAGTCACGCCGAGCACTCTGCCGCCGTCTGTAAGAAGAACACCGTCTTTTTCCTTGGCTCCGGCAACAAAAACGCTGCCTTCAAGCTCTTCGGGGATATTTATTTCAAAGCCTTTTTCGTATTTTTGCGGATAACCGTCAGATGCCATGATAACACAGCAGGCGTTTTTATCGCTGAAAAGCACCTGTGTTTCACTCAAACGCCCGTCCGTAACCGCTTTCATCACGGTGAACAGGTCACTTTCAAGCAGCGGCAGAACCACCTGTGTTTCCGGGTCTCCGAAACGGCAGTTATACTCAATCACCTTCGGTCCGTCCTTCGTTATCATCAGACCGAAATACAGGCATCCTTTAAATGGTCTGCCCTCCCTGTTCATCGCTTCAACCGTCGGCAGGAATATTTTTTCCATACATTCAGCCGCAACAGCCTCAGTATAATACGGATTCGGCGCAACCGTGCCCATGCCGCCGGTGTTAAGTCCCTCGTCACCGTCGTGTGCGCGCTTATGGTCCATGGAGGAAATCATCGGAACAACGGTTTTTCCGTCAGTAAAGGAAAGCACGGAAACCTCGGGTCCCTCAAGATATTCTTCAATAACGATTTTTTCGCCGCTTTTGCCGAATTTCCCGTCACACATCATGGATTTTACGGCTTCTTCGGCTTCCTGCCTTGTAAAAGCGATTATAACGCCCTTGCCCAAAGCCAGCCCGTCAGCCTTTACAACCGTCGGAACCGGAGCTGTTTTAAGATACTCAAGTGCCCTTGCGGCATCGTCAAACACGGCAAACTGTGCCGTGGGTATGCCGTATTTTTTCATAAGCTCCTTTGAAAAGATCTTGCTTCCCTCTATTATTGCCGCATTTTTCCTCGGTCCGAAGCAGGGAATCCCCTTTTCCTCCAGCGCGTCAACCATGCCGAGAACCAGCGGGTCGTCCGGTGTTACAACGGCATAGTCGATTTTTTCATTAACGGCAAATTCAACCGCCTTTTCAATATCTGTCGCTCCGACGGAAACGCAAACCGCGTCCTTTGCAATACCGCCGTTTCCGGGCAGAGCATAAATCTTTTCTATTTCCTTATTTGATTTCAGTTTTTTGATTATGGCGTGCTCACGGCCGCCACTGCCGATGACCATTATTTTCATAAAACCGTATCAACCTTTCGGATTTAATATCAGTAAATGGGATATTTTTCGCAAAGTGCGATTACTTCCTTTGTAATTCTGTCCTTTGAAGCTTCAAAATCGGCTGCAATTTCCTTGAACCATTTTGCAATCTGCTTCATTTCATCCTCCTTAAAGCCCCTTGTGGTAACCGCAGGAGTACCCACGCGTATACCGCTTGTAACAAACGGCTTTTCCGGGTCGTTGGGTATAGAGTTTTTGTTAACGGTGATATGCACCTCGTCAAGCCTTTTTTCCATTTCCCTGCCGGTCACGCCGAACGGACGAAGGTCAATAAGCATAAGGTGGTTATCCGTGTCCCCGGAAACTATTCTGAAGCCCTCCGCCTTAAGTGCATCGCACAGCGCGGAGGCGTTTTTGATTATCTGCTTCTGATACTCCTTAAATTCGTCCGTCAGTGCCTCTCCGAGTGCTACCGCCTTTGCAGCGATAATATGCATCAGCGGTCCGCCCTGCGTGCCGGGAAATATGCCCTTGTCTATCTGCTTTGCAAGCTCCGCCTTGCAGAGCATAAGACCTCCTCTCGGGCCTCTGAGCGTTTTATGCGTGGTTGTGGTAACAACATCCGCATACGGCACGGGCGAGGGATGAAGACCTGCCGCAACAAGACCGGCAATATGCGCCATATCGACCATATAATATGCGCCGACCTCATCGCAGATTTCGCGTATCGCCGCAAAATCTATCGTTCTCGAATACGCGCTTGCGCCAGCTATAATCAGCTTCGGCTTGCATTCGAGTGCCTTGCGGCGTATATCCTCATAATCGAGCTGTTCGGTTTCGCTGTTGAGCTTATACGGCACAATATTGAAATATTTGCCTGAAATATTTACGGGACTGCCGTGGGAAAGGTGTCCGCCGTTGGAAAGGTCAAGTCCCATAACCGTGTCGCCGGGCTCAAGCAGGGCAAAAAACACGGCAAGGTTTGCGGACGCGCCGCTGTGAGGCTGAACATTTGCGTGCTCTGCCCCGAAAAGCTTTTTCGCCCTTTCAATTGCAATATTTTCAACAATATCCACATACTGACAGCCGCCGTAATACCTTTTTGACGGAAAGCCCTCAGCATATTTGTTTGTAAGCACCGTACCTGCCGCAAGCAGCACCGCCTTGGAAACGATGTTTTCGGAAGCTATCAGCTCAATATTATGCTGCTGCCTTTGAAGCTCAAGAGAACAGCCGTCATAAACTTCCTTATCGTAATTTGCAAGCTCTTCAAAAAAATTATTCATTATACTTATTCCTTTGCATTAGTGATGGAACAGGCGCATACCTGTAAACGCCATTGTCATGCCGTATTTGTCGGCACATTCTATAACAAGGTCGTCGCGTATTGAGCCGCCCGGCTCCGCGATATACTTAACGCCGCTCTTCTTTGCTCTTTCAATGTTGTCACTGAACGGGAAGAAAGCGTCACTGCCCAGAGCCACGCCGTCAATTGTTGAAAGATATGCTTTGATTTCTTCATCGGTAAGCGGCTCCGGCTGTGAGGTGAAATATTTCTGCCAGTTGCCGTCTGCACAGACATCCTCTTCGTTTCTGTTTATATATCCGTCAATAACATTGTCTCTGTCGGCTCTGCCGAGCTCCTTTTTAAACGGAAGCGCAAGCACCTTGTCATACTGGCGCATAAACCATGTGTCTGCCTTGCTGCCGGCAAGACGGGTGCAGTGTATTCTCGACTGCTGACCTGCGCCCACGCCGATTGCCTGTCCGTCCACCGCGTAGCAAACGGAATTTGACTGCGTGTATTTAAGGGTGATAAGAGAAATAATAAGGTCTCTGACAGCAGATTCCGGGAAATCCTTATTTGCCGTTACAATATTTTTCAGCAGCTCGGGATCGATTTTAAAATTGTTTCTGCCCTGTTCAAAGGTAATTCCGAAAACCTGCTTATGCTCCGTTTCGGCAGGAACATAATCCGGGTCAATTTTAACTATGTTATAGTTGCCCTTTCTCTTCTGCTTAAGAATTTCAAGGGCTTCATCCGTATAGCCGGGGGCAATTATACCGTCTGACACCTCGCGCTTGATAAGCCTTGCCGTCACTGCGTCGCATACATCCGAAAGTGCGACCCAGTCACCGAACGAGCACATACGGTCCGTGCCCCTCGCTCTCGCGTAAGCGCAGGCAAGCAGTGAGGAGTCAAGGTCTTCTATATCGTCAACAAAGCAGGCTTTTTTCAGCTTGTCGGAAAGGGGTATGCCCACCGCAGCCGATGTGGGGCTGACATGCTTGAAGGATGTAACCGCAGGCAGACCGAGAGCCTCCTTAAGCTCCTTTACAAGCTGCCATGAATTGAATGCGTCAAGAAAGTTGATATATCCGGGTCTGCCGCTTAATATTTCAATGGGAAGCTCGCTTCCGTCATGCATGAAGATTTTTGAGGGCTTCTGATTCGGGTTGCAGCCGTATTTCAGTTCAAATTCTTTCATATCGGTACTCCTTATTTGTTTTTATTGATAAGTCTGTTTTCTTCCTTGCCCGTTTCAAGGTCGGTATATCTGACATAAAGAGAAATTTTATTGTTTTCGTCAAGAGCGTTCCAGAGCTTGTCAGTGAACGCGTCTATATCGCTGTCAACCGCCACTCTTTCCGGCTCACCCTGAAATGTGGGTATCGGGTTTCCGTCGCACACATAGGTGTGAATGAAATGACCGAGACCCGCCTTCGCAGGATAGTCGAAGCAGTAACGCGCACAGTCCGTGCCGTTTTCGTCAATGCTTTTGAGTATGCTCATCTTATATGAAAAGTCATTGTCGGAAAACGTAAGCATACCGCTTATTCTCGGCGTAAAATTAGGTTTATCGGGTTCAAATTCACGGGATTCAAGTGCTTTGCCGAAACAAATGCCGTTTTTAAGTCCCTCGTAAACCGTGTCTGTCTGGTCTCCGTTTGTGACAATCAGCTTGTTTTCGTATTTTCTCACAGCCGCATAGATAATAAGGCTCGGGTCTTCAACCTTGCTATCGTCAAACGGCTCGGTGAAAACCTCACCGTCCTTTTCTGTAAAAATGCGATTGCGGCTGTTCATGCTTCTGCCCATGATAAAATATGCCGCAACGGCATTTTTCCCGTCTGCCGATTTGCCGATTATAATGCCTCTGCCGGGATAGGTGTTTCCGTCAAGAAGCCCGTTTATTTCATTGATTTTATATATTTCCATTTTATTTTTCCCCTTTCACTATTTCGCCGCAAACAAGCTCTGCCGACTGCGGAAGAATAATCCATTCCGCCTGCTGCATAACCCTTTTCTGCAATATTTCCGGCGTGTCGTCCGGCTGAATTTCAACCGCCTTCTGCATGATGATTTTTCCGCCGTCAGGTATCTCATTTACAAAATGCACCGTTGCGCCCGTAACCTTAACACCCTTTGCAAGTGCCGCCTCATGCACCTTTAAGCCGTAAAAGCCCTTGCCGCAGAATGACGGAATAAGCGACGGGTGAACATTTATGATCCTGTCGCGAAAATGTGAAGTAAAGTCTTCACTCAATATGCTCATAAAGCCTGCAAGGATGATAAGGTCGGTGCCGTTTTCTTCAAGGGTATCAATGAGCCTTTGTTCAAACATCTGCGCCGAGCCGCATTCCTTTTTTGTGATGACCGCTGTTTTTATCCCCGCATTCTGAGCCCTCGTCAATGCGTACGCATCCTTCACATTGGACACCACAAGGCTTACCTTGCCCGAATGTATGATGCCGCTTTTTTCTGCATCTATTATCGCCTGCAAATTTGTGCCGCCGCCGGAAACCAGCACAGCTATATTCGCTTTTCCGTTCAGCATAAGGTTATTTTCTCCCTGCTGTTAATTATTTCACCGATAACATAAGCATCCTCACCGTTTTCACGGAGGATTTCAAGTGCTTTTTCGCTGTCCTCCTTCGCAACAACTATGCTCATTCCGACGCCCATATTGAAGGTGTTGAACATATCGCGTTCACTGATTGAGCCTTTTTCGGCAATCAGGTTGAATATCGGAAGAACCCTGACGGCGGATTTGTCGATTTTCGCGCCGAGACCGTCCGGGATGCTTCTCGGTATGTTTTCATAAAAACCGCCGCCAGTAATGTGGGAAATGCCCTTTACGCTGACCTTTTCAAGAAGAGCAAGCACGGGCTTAACATATATTTTCGTGGGGGTAAGCAGTGTTTCACCGAGGCTCTTTCCGCCGAGAGCCTCCACCGGTGAACGCAGCACGGCACTCCCCCCACCGACCAACTTACAGACAAGGCGAACACCGCTATAACGAAC
>JAKSQS010000113.1 GCA_024404055.1 Clostridia bacterium
TATCTCTTTCCCGGTTTTTCGCCCCTCGTCAATAGACATTTTAAGTCTTCCCGCCTCACGGGCGATAACCTTTTTATCCGCGCCTGTGGATGCGTCGTAAAACCAGCCCCTTGTTCCGCAAACGGCAAATCCCCCTGCCTCATACGCATTGTTGAAAATCATATGAACGGAATCAATGCCGTTTTTTTCAAAGAGAACATTAAGCTTATTCATGGTTGACCACCAGTAATCGTGGTTACCCTTCATTATAAGCTTTGTGCCGGGCAGCGATTGCAGAAACATAAAATCCGGCAACGCCTGTTCAAGGCTCATCCCCCACGAAATATCACCTGGAATGACAACAATATCATCTTTTTCAACAACGGCACGCCAGTTTTTTTCAAGCCGTCCGACATAATCCTGCCAGCCGCCGAAAATATCCATCGGTTTATCCGTCCCGAACGACAAGTGTGTATCACCTATTGCAAACAGGGACAAAACAATCCCTCCGTTTATTTTATTCTATGCCGAGCATTGAAAGAACGGCATTGCTCATTTCATCCTTTTCGCAGCATTTGCTGAATCTGACTGACTTCGTTTTCAGTGAAGAAAGCTGAACGGGGCATTCCTCACCGGTTGTCTGACGGAGTATATCGAGGCGTTCAAATTCATCGTCACATTCACTGCCGCCGACAGCCGAAAGAACCGCCTTGGCAAACTTGTAAGGATTTGCGGTGGAAGCAATAACCGTTTTGGTTTCGTCGCCTGTTTTATCGGCATATTCTTCATATACTCTTACTCCGACTGCCGTATGCGTATCGCAAAGATAATTTTCTTCTTTGAATACTTTTCCTATTGTCTGAGCTGTCAGAGTATCGTCACAGCAGCCGCCGACAAATACTTCTTTTATTTTTTTAAGAATTTCAGCGTCTACGCTGTATTTTCCCTCTGATTTAAGTGCCGCCATCCATTCGTTTATTTTTCCGTCATCCCTTCCGCAAAGCTCAAAAAGAAGCCTTTCGAGATTTGAGGAAATAAGTATATCCATAGACGGTGAAGCAGTGGTATAAAATTTTCTGTTTTTATCGTATATACCCGTTTCAATAAAATCTGTAAGTACATTATTGGCATTGGACGCGCATATAAGACGGTTTACGGGTATGCCCATACGCATTGCGTAATAAGCGGCAAGTATGTTTCCGAAATTGCCCGTAGGAACGGCGATGTTTATTTTATCACCGTTTTTGATTTCTCCGCTGTTAATCATTTCGCAGTAAGCCGAGATATAATATACAATCTGCGGAACAAGTCTGCCCCAGTTTATGGAGTTGGCGGAGGAGAACATCAGTCCGTTTTCTTCAAGCTTTTTGAGAACCTTTTCATCAGTAAAAATAGCCTTTACGCCGCTTTGCGCATCGTCAAAATTCCCGTTTATTGCGCATACCGCAACATTTTCCCCCTCCTGCGTTGTCATTTGAAGCTTCTGCATGGGACTGACGCCGTCATTCGGGAAAAATACCATTATTTTTGTTTTTTCAACATCCTTAAAGCCCTCAAGCGCAGCTTTACCTGTATCGCCCGAGGTTGCAACAAGGATTACGACCGTTTTATCCTTAACGGTTTTTCCGGCAGCGGTCGTAAGAAGATAAGGAAGAAGCTGAAGAGCCATATCTTTAAAAGCGCAGGTAGGGCCTCTCCATAATTCAAGCACACTTGCCTTGTCATTCAGCTTTTTTAACTGTGCAACCTTTTCGCTGCTGAATTTGCCGGGCGCGTACGCACCGTTTACGCAATAGTCAAGCTCCTGCTGTGAAAAATCCGTAAGATACATAGCAAGAATATTTTTTGCGCGTTCAATATAGCTCATGGCGCAAAGCCCGTCAATCTGTCCGGGTGCAAGAAGCGGTATAGCCTCCGGTACAAAAAGACCGCCCTCTGCGGAAATACCCTTCGCAATAGCCTCGGAAGAGCTCACTTTTATACTTGTGTCTCTTGTGCTGGTATAAAACATTTTAACAACCCCTTATAAATTCTTGACTGCAATTTGGCATTATATCATAAATAAAATAATATGTAAAGTAAAAAACGCTTTCATACACCGAAAGCGTTTTCAATCCGTTCAAGGCTTAATATTTCCCCGCTTCTGTGTATAATCTGAACCACATCAAAACGCGGCTGCAGCGGTGTGTTGTGTGCGCAAAGCCATGCCTGCGCCGTCATGATAATTTTTCTCTGCTTGTAAATATCCACAGCCTGCGCGGGAGAAACCATGCTTTTTTCGCTTCGCAGCTTAACCTCACAGAAAACAATACAGCCGCGCCCCTGCGCGATTACATCAATTTCACCGAAACGCTGCCGGTAATTGGTTTGAACCACCGAATATCCGTCTTTTTCATAAGAAAGCGCCGCAGCCTGTTCTCCGAAATTTCCGAGTTCCTTTTTTCTGTCCATATCAGTGCATTTTTTTAAGAAATGTGAGCCTGTGTATATCCGAAACGCCGTACTCTCTTATCATCTGATAGTGAAGCGCGGTAGGATAACCCTTATGCTTTGCAAAGCCGTACTGCGGATATTTTTTGTCAAGCTCAAGCATATATCTGTCTCTTGTAACCTTTGCAAGTATGGATGCGGCGGCAATGCTCGGAGAAAGCGCGTCTCCCTTAACAATCGTTTCCTGTTCCATAGACAGTCCGGGCTTCGCGTTCCCGTCAATCAGGGCAATGTCAGGCTGAATGTCAAGCTTGTCAACAGCCCTCCTCATTGCAAGAAAGGTTGCCTGCAAGATATTTATTTCGTCTATCTCCCTGTTGTCTGCCATGGCAATACCGTAGCTTACGGCTTTTTCAACGATTTCGTCAAATAACGCTTCTCGTTTTTTTTCAGAAAGCTTTTTGGAGTCGTTAAGTCCCTGCGGAATATTATTCTCATCAAGAATAACCGCTGCCGCGCATACGGGACCCGCAAGAGGACCTCTGCCGGCTTCATCAATTCCGCATATTATTTTATATCCCCGGCTTTTTGCCGAATTTTCATAAAGCATTTCCATATAAATGTCTCCCGATTACGGTGCATTAAACAAAGCGGCGGCGGAAAGCCGCCCGCCGCTTTGTTGTTAAACAATTTTGCAGAAGTTGAATATTGACTCAGGAAGCTCCTCTTTGTCTGCGGAGATTGTGAAAACAAAATTCTTTTCATTAAGCTGTGCAAGCTCATAAACCTTTTCGAGGAATACCGCAAGCTCCTTGTAATCCCTGCCGCCGATACGCAGTGTCGCATCAACGAGCACATCCGTAATATCATGGTCGCCTGCACATATACCTGCCAAAAAGCCGTACAGCGCGGCATAGCCTGACACATCATATGCCTGGGTTGTGATAAGTCTCACTCTGTAGCTTATATCATAGGTAAGCTGTTCATCTTTTTCAACACAAACAACATTTCCGTTACTTGTTTCAAGTGCTTCGTTTACAAGCTCAACAAGGCGCTTTGTCTTGCCCGAGCCCTTATGACCGATAATTAACTGTATCATGGTAATCCGCTCCTTTCAGATGTATTTATTATAATATATAAAACTCAAAATGTCAACTTTTATCACTATATCAGTTAAGTCTTTCGAGCAGCCTTGCTCTTCTTTCCTCATTTCCGGGTTTTCCGAGCAGCGCAAACATATTCTTTTTATAGTCCTCAACACCGGGCTGGTCAAACGGATTGATGCCCAGAACATACCCCGATACAGCGCAGGCTTTCTCAAAGAAATAAATGAGATACCCGAGAGAAAACTCGTCAGGCTTGTCAAGCTCAATAACGATATTCGGAACACCGCCGTCGTTATGTGCAAGCACAGTTCCCTCAAACGCCTTACGGTTAACATAAGAAAGTCCTTTGCCGGCAAGGAAATTAAGTCCGTCAAGGTTTTCAGCGTCTTCACCGATAATATATTCGCGCTTCGGCTCTTTGAAATTTATAACCGTTTCAAACATTATTCTTTCGCCCTGCTGAATATACTGACCGAGAGAATGCAGGTCTGTTGAAAAAATTGCCGATGCCGGGAAAAGTCCCTTGTTTTCCTTCCCCTCGCTTTCGCCGAACAACTGCTTAAGCCATTCGTTGAACATGGTAAAGCACGGCTCATAGCTTATAAACATTTCCGTGCTTTTGCCCGACTGATAAAGAGCGTTTCTGTAAGCAACATATTTATAACAGGGATTTTCGTCTATATCCTTGCTCATGAGCTCTTCTCTTGCCGCTGCCGCACCGTTCATAAGCGCGGCTATATCTATGCCTGTTACGGCTATGGGAAGAAGACCTACCGCGGTAAGCACTGAATATCTTCCGCCCACATCGTCGGGGACAACAAAGGTCTGATACCCCTCTCTGTCGGCAAGACCCTTAAGTGTGCCTTTTTCTTTATCGGTGGTGACATATATTCTGCCTGCAGCCTCTTTCTCACCGTATTTTTTAATAAGCATTTCCCTGAAAACTCTGAATGCGATTGCAGGCTCTGTTGTCGTGCCTGATTTTGAAATAACATTAACCGAAAAATCTCTGCCCTCACAAATATCAATAAGCTCACAAAGAGATGATGAGCTTATCGTATTACCGGCGAAATAAACTGCCGGAGTTCCTTTTCTTAAATCATTGTAGTTCTGTGAGCGCAAAAACTCTATAACCGCTCTTGCACCGAGATACGAACCGCCTATACCGATAACAATAAGAACATCGGAATCCGACTTGATTTTATCGGCAGCGGAAATTATTCTTGAAAATTCTTCTTTATCATAATCAACCGGCAGGTCAACCCAGCCCGTGAAATCACTTCCCGCACCTGTTTTTCCGTGAAGCATATCATGCGCCGCAGAAATTTTGTCGCTGAAGGAATTAACCTTGTCTTTGTCAATAAACGGAGATACATATTTGTCTGTAAGCGTGAGCATTATATAACGCTCCTTTCTTTAAAGCTATATCTTTTATTTTTAACATTTTATTATACATTATATTCTTTGTCAATAGGTTTTTGAGGTAAAATCATACGCGCAATACGATTTGATAATCCGGCACACAATGTAAGCAATGCTCTTTTTCTCAACCGCGCATAAGGCTTTTATATCAGCCCTGCATATTTCCTTTTTACCGGAATAAAACACAGCCTCTCCGAGCTTCTGCCCCTTTTCAACAGGCGCGTATAAGTCCTCTGCCATATTTATTTTATATGTAAGCTTATCGGCATTTTCTTTTTTGATTGTAACCGGAGCAACAGAATCAAGCACCGCTTTTACATACCGCTGTTTTCCTTTTATAACTCTGACATCGGGAATCTCGTCCTGACCGACACCCGGAGTAATACATTGGAAGCCCGCAAAGCCGTAATTGAGTAGTTTTTTCGCGTCCTCAAATCTTTCATTGCTTGTTTTTGCACCCATGATAACAGCTATCAGATGCATACCGTTTCTTTCCGCCGATGCCGAAATACAACAGCCCGCCTTTGATGTCGTTCCCGTTTTAAGTCCCGTTGCGCCTTCATAAAAACGCACAAGTCTGTTGGTGTTTACAAGCTGTGTAGCCCCGTCTCTCAACGAATCCATCCATCTGGTTGAATATTCTTTTATTTTTTCGTGCCGCAGTAATTGTGCAGACATAACCGCAACATCATACGCGCTTGTCAGATGCGTTTCGGTATCATCATCAAGTCCGCTGCAATTGTCAAAATGCGTTTCCTTCATGCCGAGAGACTGTACTTTTTCATTCATCAGCTTCACAAACGCCTGCTCGCTTCCGGCAACAAGCTCCGCAAGCGCACAGCACGCATCGTTTGCGCTCGCAATGCACGCAGCACGCAGCAGCTCGTCTACGCTCATGCTTTCTCCCTCGCGCAGCCATATCTGACTGCCGCCCTTTGCGGCTGCATCGGGACTGCATACAACAGTATCTTCAAGACTTATTTTTCCGCTGTCAATCGCCTCCATGACAAGCAGCAGTGTCATAATCTTTGTTACCGACGCGGGATAACAGCTCTCATGCGGCTTTTTTTCATATAACACCTGCATGGTTTTCGCATCCATAAGAACCGCGCTTGCGGCAGTAAGACTGACGGGCTCATCCGCGAACGAGCACACCGCCGATGAACATACAACAAGAATTACGGCAATTAAAAAGCTTATACCGCTTTTCATCATTCTTTTCATTCCAATCATCTCCCGAATACTTATATGCATAAAATAAGCTTGAATATGACAACGGGAAGTATTATAATGTGAAAAGAATATACTAAAAGGAACGATAAAATGAAAATAGGTTTTTATTCTCTCGGCTGTAAGGTCAATCAATATGAAAGCGACGCGATGGCGCAGAACGCGAAAAAACACGGATATTCCGTTTCCGATACGGATGACGCCGATATTATAGTTGTTAATTCATGTACCGTCACTTCAACTGCCGACAGCAAATCAAGACAGGCTGTAAGAAAATTCAAACGGCTGGGCAAAACCGTTGTTCTTACGGGATGTATGCCGCAGGCGTATCCTCAGCAGGCAAGTCTGCTTGCCGAGGCTGATATTGTACTCGGCAATAAAAACAACCATAAGCTTTTTGACGCTGTTGACACATTTTTTGAAACAAAAAACCGGGTTTTCATGGTCGAGGAGCACAAAAAAGGCGACCCGTTCATTTCCGAATGCATTGCAAGCTGTGAAGGCAGAACGAGAGCTGTCGTTAAAATTCAGGACGGATGCGACCGTTTCTGCGCATACTGCGTTATCCCGTACGCAAGGGGCAGAGTGCGCTCCAAGCCGCTTGACGACATAAAAAAAGAGCTTCTTTTACTTGCTGACAGCGGATACAGGGAGGTAGTTTTTGCAGGCATAAACCTTTCATCTTACGGCAGGGACATAAATCTCGATTTATCAGACGCGGTTAAAGCCGCAAACGATACACCCGGAATACAAAGAGTCCGTTTAGGTTCACTTGAGCCCGACCATATGACGGATGAAATGATAAAAAAGCTTTCTGTATGTCAAAAGCTTTGTCCGCAATTTCATATTTCCCTGCAAAGCGGCTGTGACAAAACGCTTAAAGCCATGAACCGGCATTATGACAGCGCCGAATATGAAAGAATATGCCGTTCTCTGCGCTCCTCATTTAAGGATTGCACAATTACAACTGATTTTATGGTGGGTTTTCCCGGTGAAACGGATGAGGATTTTGCTCAAAGTCTCGGTTTCATCAGAAAAATCGGCTTCCAAAAGGTTCATGTTTTCCCATATTCCCCCCGTGAAGGAACAAGAGCGGCAAAAATGCCGGGTCAGCTTGATAAATCCGTCAAGCAGCAACGCTGTAAGGCGGCAATTGACTGCTGCGAAGAAATCAGAAAAAGCTTTTTTGAAAGCAATATAGGAAAACAGGTCAGCGTTTTGCTTGAAAGCAAAACCTCCTGCGGTTGTATGACGGGATATACTGAAAATTATATTCCCGTAAAAGTAAAAGCACCGCAAAATCTGTGCGGTGCGGTGGTAAACTGTGTTATTGTTTCATGTGACGGTGAACGCTGTACGGGTGAGCTTATATAAAATACACTTTACCGCTCATTTCCGTTCCGCACGGTCTGACACAGGGCGAACAGAGGGCATATATATCCCCTGCCGCACATTCGAGCTCATAAATTCGCCTGCATTTGTCAGACAGCTTTTTGGTTTCACTGTATTTTGTTATTATCGGAATTTCCGAATTTTTTGAAGCGAAGCTTAGTATT
>JAKSQS010000114.1 GCA_024404055.1 Clostridia bacterium
ACCCGCACCCCACCGCAACGGTATACGGCAGTGTCAACTGGGGACAGAAGGAAATTTTAAAGCCGCTGAAAAGATACCCGAATATCATCGACTTTTCCGGTCATTCCCATTATCCCGTAAACGACCCACGTTCGATTTATCAGGGCGGCTTTACGGCAGTCGGCGCGGGCGGACTGAAATATTATGAGCTTGAAATGAACCTCAACGCCGGATTTTTCCCCGAGGAGGAGGAAAGTCAGGGCAATTTCTGGATCGTCGGAGTTGACAAAAACGGCGCGGTTGCTTTACGCGCATACGACACATACAGCGGCGGCGCATATGAAAATATATCATATTATATTGAAAAGCCGTGGGACAAAGCATCCTTCCGCTATACTCACCGTAATTTTGTAAAGGCGGAGGGCAAGCCCCGTTTCCCGTCAGGTGCAAAAATAACCTTTGAAAAGGATGAAGACGGAAACACGCTTGTCTGCTTCCCGAAAGCTGATGACCGTTTCATCGTTCACGATTACGGCATAAGGATAACAAAGGGTGCAAAAACGGTATACAGAAAAACCGTTCTTTCCGATTACTATTACAGAAACGAGCCTGACACCTACAAAATCAATGTGGGAAAGCTCACCGGCACAGGCTATAAGGCTTGCGTTATTGCCTGCAACGCATACTATAAAGAATCAAAGGTATTAAAAGCGACGCTTTAATATAAGGAGGAAAATAATTATGTTCAAAGGCAGAAGCATCAGAAAAACCATCACGGCAGTTATTCTTTCGGCAGTATTGCTCATTTCCTGCGTTTGCCCGGTTTTCGCGGCAGACGGCAAAAGCCCTGTTTCAACCTTTGCCAAGGTGCTTGACAAGGCGTGGGATGTTTTTGCGGACGCAGTTGTATGCTCCGTCACAAAAAGTCTTCTGAGTGCCGACAACATGGGACTCATCATAAAAGACAACCGTTTTCCCACGGTCGATGAGTACATGGCTGAAAAGCATGAATATTTCTATGAAGGAACAGACGGCGCGGTTGAAGGCTCCGGCTGGAAATTAGGCTATGACAGCGCAAGCGTTATCCCTGAAAAATGGCGCGTTAACGCCGACGGCAAGGCTGACCCCAACGGAATGTGCCTGAATAAAGCCTATTATTTCGGCGGCTATTTCGGCTCCAAGGTCAACAATATCTATGATGATGAAAGAGTTAGCCTTGTTATTCTTTCCGCAGGGAACGATGCGAACGGCAACGGCATTGACGACCTTATTATACTTGCCTCCATTGACAACATCGGTGTTGCCAACGGCAATGTCCGTGACATCAGAAAAGCTGTTTCCGAGGCACTTGTTAAAGAAAAAGGCATTGCACCCGATGATATTGTCGTGTTTGAGTTCAACTCAACCCATGCGCACACCACCATTGAAGCACTCGGCATGAGCCTTGGCACGGTGTTCACCACCGCCATGAAAAACCATTTCCTTTTCAAGCGCGAAAGAAGCATTGAAAAAGACCTTTATAACAGCATATGCGAAAACACCGCAAAAGCGGCACTGAACGCCTATGACAAAATGGAAAACGGCACACTTTCCTATTTTGAAACGGAAAATGTCAATGATTATATGAAGGCAAACGCCTATAACGAAAACCCGGATAACACCGTACGCGACAAGCTTTCCTACGGTGCAGACTGCCGTCAGTATTTCTCCTGTTATTATTTTGAAGGCGAAAGCGGAGAAAAGACAATGCTTTCCAATATCGGTCTGCATCCCACCTTCGCCGGCAGAAGCTCTGACAGAGTGTGTGCCGATGTTCCCCATTACATCTGGAAGGTTATGGCAGACGAGGGCTATAATTTCGTATTCATTCAGGGCTCACAGGCGGCAATCGGGCTGAGCGGCAACTACACAAAGGCAGGCTATGACTATGCCGAGGCAAACACCTTAAGCTATGACGAATGGGTTGAAAGATACGGCAAAAAGTATGCCGATAAGAGATACAACGGCAACGACGATGAGGACGGCGAGGCTGAATATTTCAGCATCCGCGCCACCGGCTATTCACTTGCACATTTCCTCATTGACAGCATTGACACATCATATGCACTTGACCCGGTTTACGATGTGAAGATGGGCGAAACGGTCATTCCGCTTGATTACGGCATTATGTATATTGCGGCACACGGCGGTGTATTCGGCTATAACACCGTGAAATATCCCGCAAGCGAAACGAAATACGGCATCGTGACGGAAATCGGCTATGTTCAGCTCGGAAACGATGTTGTTATGCTCATGCTCCCCGGCGAGGTTTCCCCTGCCCTTACATTCGGCACAAACCCGGACTTTGACGGTGACGCTGCATGGCAGGGCGAAGGCTCATGGACGGGCAAGGCATGGGAATATGACACCATAGAAAATTATGCGAAGGCTGCTCTCGGACAGGACAAAAAAATCGTTGCGATGGGTATTGCAAACGATGAAATAGGTTATGTTATGCCTGACACGGACTGTGCGCAGAACTTCCTGACGAAGACTATATTCGGCGGTATGTTCGGTTCTCCCGTTAACCGTGCAGACAATGAAGAGCTTATGGAAGCAAGCCGCAACGCCGGCAGTGCCCTTGTAAAGGGTTACAGAGATTTCTTTGCAGCATAATCCGCCATCCGAACAAATCTATTGAATGGTGTAAAATGCGGAGAAAATCGGTTAACCGCCGGTTTTCTCCGCATTATGTTATTTCACGCTTTTTACTGATGCCCGTCCATATAATCACCGAAAATCTCACGCATCTCCGCCGTGTTGGAGCCGTCCGCTTCTTTAATAACGAGCTCTCTTTCAACCGTCATGCCTCTGCCGGAGCCCCGTTTGCCCTCAATTAGAAACAGCCACGGCTTTTTCCCCTCCTGCTGCACAACAAACCGTATTCTTTTGGGCTCAATGCCGGCACAGCGCATACTGACGATAACATCGGCAAGCCTTTCGGGTCTGTGGCACATACACAGCCTTCCGCCGAAGCGCAGCAAAGAAGCGGCGCAGCCGGTCACATCGTCAATGCCGCACATTGTTTCGTGCCGCGCAATTCTGTCCGCCTCACTGCGGCTTTCTATACCCGTGCCTAAAGGCTTATACGGCGGATTCATACACACAAGGTCAAAGCTGCCCTGCGGTAAAACGCCTTTCAGCTCTCGCAAGTCGCCGTTGAGCAGCGTAATGCTTTCCCCGGCACCGTTAAGCCGTATTGTCTTTTCAAACTGACTGCACGCCTTTTGCTGTATTTCCACTGCGGTTATGCTGCGGCAGCCGTTTTTAAACCAAAGAGTTGAGATAATTCCGCAGCCTGTGCCGAGCTCACAGGCTTTTGTTTTGCCCGTTACGCCGCAGAATGAAGCAAGCAATATCGCGTCTGTGCCGAAGCCGTGGTCATCGCTGACAATAACGGAGTAATTTTTGCCGAGCGGCTCAAGCCTTTCTCCGTCTGATAAAACAAGCTCCATTTTTCAGTCCTCTATTGCCGCCTTGCGCGATGTGATGGCGTGTATCCTGTCAAGGTCAAATTTCGGCGTTCTGTCATAGGTATAAAGACCGTTCTGCTCCTGCTCAATGTCCGTAAGCTGTGTATAGCAAAAGCCGAAAAACCTGTCATTGTCAAGCAGCGCATCCACAAGTCCCTTATATCTTGTCATAAACTCTTCAACCGTTTCGGGCGCACTGCCGTAGCCCCACGCCTTTTCATCCTCCTTCATCACCCAGCGTATGCCGCCGAATTCACTGACAAAGGTGATGCCGCCTTTATAATGCTGACGGCTGCCGAGGCGGTCATACAGTGTGCCGTCTGTCATCAGCTTATCGTAATTTTCCTTAAATACCGCCGGATTCTGTTCATAATCGTGAACATCGAAAATATCGGTACTGACATGGTAATTTCCGCTGGTGTCAATGCATGGACGGGTGTTGTCCGCCGCCTTTGTGGCACGGTATACAGTGTCAAGCAGCGGGTCATACTGCTTACAGCCGTTCCTGTCCCATGTTTCATTGAACGGGCACCAGCCGATAACGGACGGATGGTTGAAATCCCTGTCCACCTCTTCAAGCCATTCGGGCAAAATGCCGTATATGCTTTCGGGCACGGTATGTTCAAGTCCCCAGTTCGGATATTCACCCCACACAAGGTAGCCGAGCCTGTCCGCGTGATACAGAAAACGGGGCTCAAAAACTTTCTGATGCAGTCTTGCGCCGTTATATCCGCACGCAAGCGAACGCTTTATGTCGCCTTCAAGCTCTTCATCCGTGGGCGCGGTATATATTCCGTCGGGATAAAAGCCCTGGTCAAGGATAAGCCGCTGAAAAACGGATTTACCGTTGATAAGGAATTTATAACCGTCAATATTCACCTGCCGCAGACCGAAATAGCTTTCAACCTCGTCATCACCGAATTTCAGCTTCAATGTATACAGTCTGCCGCAGCCGGTTTCCCACAGGTGCTTTTCCGTAAGCTCCATTTCCGTTGATACCGTGCCGAACGCGCCGGGAAAGCTTATTTTTCCGACGGATTTTCCGTCATATATTGCCTCTGCTGTGAAATCCGCCTTTCCGCAAAGCTGCGCCTGCAAGGTAACGCCGGGCTTGTTTATGTCGGGATATATGCGTATTTTTTCAATATATGTCTTCGGCGCAAACTCGACCCACACGCTTTGCCATATTCCCGTGGTTCTCGTATAGTCACAGCCGTGAGAATAATATTCCTCGCTCTGCTTTCCGCGCGGAATCATGGGGTCTCTTTCATTATCCTCGGCATAAACGGTGATAATGTTCTCGCCCTCATGGACAAAAGGCGAAATATTAACCGTAAATGAAACATAACCTCCCCTGTGCTCTCCCGCCTTTTCGCCGTTTATGTAAACATATGCTTTATAATCAACCGCACCGAAATGAAGAAATACATTTTTTTCCGTCTGTGCCCTGTCGAGCACAAGTGCCTTTTTATACCATACTCCGTATATAAAATCCTTATGCTCAACACCCGAAAGTCTGCTCTGCGGACAGAACGGCACTGTTATTTCCGCGTTCAGAACAGCGTCCGGCTTATCATATCCTCTCGCTTTTCCGCTTCTTGCGTTGTCAATTTCAAAATCCCACTTTCCGTTCAGGCAAATCCATTCTTTACGCATAAACTGCGGATTGGGATGTTCGTTTCTGGGTATCATAATCATGTGTTCCTTTCTTAATTTATGCTTTAAGTATAAATATATTTGCCTTTTAAGTCAATAAGCGGAACACACAAATTTATCACACAACGGCAGAAATATGAATATAATGAAGCGATGACAGCAAGCTGTCACCGAAAGGGGAGAAAATATGAACAACATGAGAGGGTCATTCAACCCGTATCAGAATCCCTCCATGCACGGCAGACCGGGCTGTGTATGTGCCGAGGAAAAAGGGAAATTCCCGGAAAACGCGTCGCTTGCCATGGCATATATTCCCATGCAGACAAACACGGAAATGTATGACAGGTCAAAGGCTTTATGTCAGGGAACGGTTTTTCCCGTGCTTGACAAAATATTTATGAAATCGGGGTGCAGAAGATGAACGACAGATGTATGCTTATGAGAAAAATTGCCGAAAATTATTTTGCACTTGCGGATATTCACCTTTACTGCGACACGCACCCTGCGGATGCCTCGCTTGACGGCAAGATTAACGAGCTGCTTCGTGAAACAAAAGAGCTTGTTTCGCGGTATGAAGCAAACTTCGGTCCGCTTACCTGCCACGCAGGCACAGCAAAGCAATGGCTGGCTTCACCGTGGCCGTGGGAAATTGACAAGGAGGCATAAGAATGTTTGAATATCAGAAAATGCTGCAATACCCCATAAGGATAAAAACACCGAATCCGCTGTATGCTTCTATCATTATTTCGCAGTACGGCGGCCCCGACGGCGAGCTCGGAGCGTCTTTAAGGTATCTGACACAGCGGTTCAGTATGCCTTATCCCGAGCTGCAAGGGCTTCTTACCGACATCGGTACAGAGGAATTAGGTCACCTTGAAATGATAGGCGCGATAGTCTATCAGCTCACAAGAAACCTTACGCCCGAGGAAATAAAGCGCAGCGGCTTTGACAAATATTTTGTTGACCATACAGCCGGTGTTTATCCGACTGCGGCAAGCGGTTTTCCGTTCAATGCAGCATCCATTGCCTGCAAGGGCGATGTTATCGCAGACATGAACGAAAACTTAGCTGCGGAGCAGAAGGCAAGAGTGACCTACGACAACATCCTGCGTCTTGTGGACGACCCGGATGTATGCGATGTTATCAAATTCCTGCGTGAAAGAGAAATCGTCCATTATCAGCGTTTCGGAGAAGGTCTCCGGATAGCAACCGACAAAATGGACGAAAAGAATTTCTACGCGATAAACCCGTCATTCGACAAATAACATTTTAACCGCACTGAAAGCGGCAATTTAACTATCCGTTAAGTACAGAACAAAATCGTAAAAAGCACACCCCGGCTTGCTGCTGCGGTGTGCTTTTTGTTTGTCAATCACAACGGATAACCCGAACCCCGCCGGCGTATATTACCGATTTTCCTTCAGCCATTCAAGTATAATATCCGCCGTCTGCTTTTGCTGACTTTCTGCGGAAATCACAGCGTCATTGTCACGGGGCTGCTTGCCGTAATCACCGTACTGCGCGTGATTTGCACCCGTGATAATATGCTCCTCAAAGGCTTCGGGATACCATTCCGTTCGTTTATCATACAAAGCCTTGTTCATAACGCCGTCGGCGTCGCCGTATATTGACAGTACGGGAAATGCAGCTTCGGACAGGTCACGGTTTGTGTATGCGGCAAGCATAATCAGACCGTCAACCTTGTCGGGGTAATCAGCCGCAAAGCCCGACGCCGTCAGTCCGCCCATTGAGTGCCCTGCAATATACCATGAGCTTATTTCGGGATGTTCGTTTATTATTGTTTCGGCGGCTTTCGGCTCAAGTGCCGCCATATTAAAGGTTAAGTTCGGGATAAAGCAGCTGTACCCCCGCTGTGAAAGACGGGACAAAAGCGGTATATATGCGTCAGGCGTAATCTGTGCTCCGACATAGAAAATTATACCCGTGCTTTTTGAAGCAACACCGTCATTCGGTAAAATTTCCACTCCCCCGTCATCCTGCATATTTATTACAGCGGAGGAAAAATTCTGTTGATATTCCGCAAGTGTCTGAACCGCGGGACGGCTGTTGAAAAGGCACATTCCGACTACGACAGCACAAAGCAGAACTATTGCGGCTAAAAATATCAGAATAATATTTCTGACGGTTTTTCTTTTTGATGTTTTACTCATTTGCAATCGCCTCATTTATCCGTGTCACGCTAAAGTCGGATTTTCTGATTTTCATTATAAGCATAAATATAACGATAATAAGTGAAAGAATATCTGCCACAGGCTGTGCCCAGATAAGACCGTCAACACCCATAATTGCTTTCATAATGAAAACGGCCGGAATGAAGATTATGCCCTGACGGAAAATCGAAGCGAGGAGGGCAGGCGTTGCCGCACCCATTGCCTGCAAGGTGTTCTGACACACAACAAATGCACCGATAAGCCAGGCTGTGCTCATAAGAATACGGGTGAAATGTACGCCCGAATCAAGTGCGGTTAAGTCGGTCAGAAATACTTTTACTATCGGCTCTGCG
>JAKSQS010000115.1 GCA_024404055.1 Clostridia bacterium
ACCGGGCTGCACGGGTGTAACACTTGACGGAAGTGTGGTATCCCACTGCGAGGTTACTACCGTGGGTATCTCTCCGCCCGGTACGGTTGTAAGCACAACCGTTGAAAGCTCCTTTTGAGGAGCTGTTGTCTTTTTTGTTTTTTCCGGTTCGTCCTGTGCCGGAGCGGTGGTACTGTCCTCGGGCAAAGTATAAATCAGTTCTGACGGCGGCGCGGTGGTTTCATCATCCTTGTCGCCGGAGCACGAGGCGAAGCAGAACACCAGCACGGCGGCAATCATAAGCGCGGTAAGCTTGCGTATTTTATCGGTCAAGAATTTCATCTCCCGTTACTTTTAAAATCATTTTTATATTATATACTCCGAAAGCACCGGTTGTCAATAAATAAACTATAAACTTTATTCTTCCGATACAAGTAATCTGTATATGTCGCCTTTTTTTACACCCGTTTTCTTTGCAGCGGTCTTTGCGGCATCTGCGGCACTTTTGCCGCTGAAAAGAATTTCCCTTGCGAGCTCAACCGCCTGCTCTGTTGTAAATTCTTCCTTTTGTATCTCGGCACCGGCAATAATGAGCACAAGCTCACCCTTAAGCTCGTCATTTCCGTAATCGCGCACCGCATCCTCGAGGCAGGTACGAATTACCTCTTCATAAATTTTCGTTATTTCACGCACTATGGTTATTTCCCTGTTCCCGAAGACTGCATACATATCCTTCAATGTCTGAGAAACCTTGTGCGGTGCTTCATAAAAAACCATGGTACGCGTTTCGTTTACAAGCGAATCAAGATGCTCCCTGCGGCTTTTTTTATTCACACTCAAAAAACCCTCAAAGGTGAACCTGCCGACACTCATGCCCGAAACGGCAAGTGCGGACACAAACGCACTCGGTCCCGGAACCGCCTGCACCTTAACGCCTCTTTCATGGCACAAAGCCACAAGGTCTTCCCCCGGGTCTGAAATAGCCGGCATACCGGCATCAGTCACAATGGCACAGCTTTCACCGGCAATGATACGGTTGACTATTTCTTCCCCTTTTTGAAAGCGGTTGTGCTCATGATAGCTTATCATGGGCGTGTTAATGCCGAACCTGTTGAGCAGCTTTAAGGTTACACGGGTATCCTCAGCCGCAATAAAATCGCATTTTTCGAGGGTTTCAACGGCACGGGGAGAAAAATCTCCGAGGTTGCCTATTGGAGTACCCACTACATATAATATTCCGCTCAAATTAAAATCTCCTTAAAAATTATCTTTTTTATATTACCATATTTTTTTGTCCTTGGCAAGAAAAATCATATGCGGGTTATAAAAGTGTTTTTTTCGGGCAAGCTTTAATATATTCCTTTTTCGGGGTGAACATATGGTAAACGCGCTTTTAAGAGGACTGATAATATATTTAACCGTCACATTGAGCGTGCGGCTTATGGGCAAAAGGCAGATAAGCGACCTTCAGCCGTACGACCTTGTCATAACAATCCTCATTTCCGAAATATCAGCCATTCCGCTTCAGGACAATTCCCTGCCGATGATAAACACCGTGGCGGTGGTGCTGATGCTGGTATCAATTGAAATAATTATTTCCTATATCAGCCTTCATTCAAAAAAATTGAGAAGACTGCTTGACGGAAACAGTGTCCCGGTAATAAAAGACGGGAAAATCGACCTGTCAGAGATGCGAAAGCTGCGCATGAGCGCGGAGGATTTACTGAGTGCCTTGCGCCAGAAGGATGTTTTTGACATATCGGATGTAAGCTGCGCTTATGTTGAAACAAACGGCGCGTTAAGCGTACTGCTGAAAAGCGGCAAATCGCCGTGTACCCCGGAGGATATGGACATAAAAACCGCCCCGGCATTTCCGGCGTGCGCCGTGATAAGCGACGGAAAAGCGGATGAACGGGAGCTTGCCGTTTGTCAGATGAGCAGAAAGCGGCTGACGGAAATTCTCAATTCCATGCACATACACGAATCGGATGTTTTCATAATGACGGCAACAAAGGACGGCAAAATAAATGTCATAAAAACGGAGGAAGGCAGATGAAAAGACTTGCTGTTTCCATTATAATTTTGCTGTGCATAATTCTGTCGTCGTTTACGGTCAGCGGTACTCTTCTGAAAAAAACGGATGAATTGCAGGCGGAGCTTTCCGAGTGCATGGACTACTGCAAAAGCGGCAATACCGCCGCTGCGCAGAGAAGCGCGCAGAAAATTTACGACTTTGTCGAAAAAAACGACGCTCTGTTCAACATCTTTTTCAATCATAACGATGTCAGCGAGCTATTCTCTCTTATACCGATGCTGCCAGTATATGCAGAGGATGACATAAACACGCTTTATATTCGGTGCGCCCAATGTGCCGTATATTTACAGAGCGCACGCCGTGCCATCCTCCCGTCCCGTGATATGATATTGTAAAAATGTATTGATTTTACGGGACAATTATTGTATAATACACGGTGGAAAGGAGGCGGTAATACGGGAGAATACGATCTTTTTATCTGGATAGCTCTTGCAGTCATTTTCGCGGTTGCGGAAGCGGTCACGGTTCAGCTTGTCACCGTCTGGTTCGCCGTCGGTGCGGTCGGCGCGGTTGTCGCCAACATACTCGGTGCATCCCCGATAGTTCAGACAGCGGTTTTCGTGGCTTTGTCCGTGCTGACTCTGATAATATCCAGACCGTTCGTAAAAAAATTTACAAAAACCAAAATTCAGCCGACTAACGCCGATATGCTTATCGGAGAAACCGCCGTTGTTACCCAAAGCATAGACAATCTGCGCGGTGAAGGCACCGTCACCGTAAGAGGAATTGTGTGGACGGCAAGGTCATCAGACAACAGCCCCGTGGACGAGGGCGAAATGGTCACGGTAGTAAAAATCGAGGGCGCAAAGCTGATAGTCAAAAAGAAAAAAGATAATCAGGAGGAATAATTATGGGACCCCTTACTTATGTTATCATCGGACTTGTACTTCTTGTAGTTGTAATCATTGCGGCAAACATCAAAATCGTGCCCCAGTCAAGGGCATATGTTATTGAAAAATTAGGCGCGTATTCCGCCACATGGCAGACCGGTCTTCATGTGAAAGTACCTGTTTTTGAGCACGTTGCAAAAATCGTCTCCCTCAAGGAGCAGGTTGTAGACTTCAAGCCTCAGCCCGTTATCACCAAGGATAATGTTACCATGCAGATAGACACGGTTGTTTTCTATCAGATAACAGACCCGAAGCTTTATACCTACGGTGTTGAGCATCCGCTCTCCGCCATTGAAAATCTCACCGCAACAACACTGCGTAACATCATCGGCGAGCTTGAGCTTGACCACACTCTCACCTCCCGTGATACGATAAACGCGAAAATCAGGGGAATACTTGATGAAGCCACTGACCCGTGGGGTATCAAGGTCAACCGTGTAGAGCTGAAAAACATCCTTCCGCCCCGTGAAATTCAGGATGCGATGGAAAAACAGATGAAGGCAGAGCGTGAACGCCGTGAGGCAATCCTCCGTGCAGAGGGCGACAAGGAAAGTAAAATTCTTGTCGCACAGGGACAGAAGGAAGCAAAAATCCTTGCTGCACAGGCCGACAAGGAAGCAAAGATTCTTTCGGCAGACGCGGAAAAGGAAACCAAAATCCGTGAAGCAGAGGGTGAAGCGCAGGCTATCCTTGCCATTCAGCAGGCAACGGCAGAGGGTATCAGACTTATCAACGAGGCAGCTCCGTCGGAAGGCTATGTCGCCATCAAGAGCCTTGAGGCGTTTGAAAAAGCGGCTGACGGTCAGGCAACAAAGATTATCATTCCTTCGGAAATCCAATCCGTTGCGGGACTTGCCGCAAGCGCAAAGGCATTGATTAAGTAAATTATATTCCAAAGCTAAAGCCGAAAAAGCGGTCTGCCGTATTTCCACGGTTGACCGCTTTCAAAATTTCTTTTTTATTCTTGCTCCGTCACCGTTGTAACAACCGGCTTTCCGTCCCTGTCAGTAGCCGGATGCCATGAACAGATAATTGACCCCTGTTTCCATGTCAACAAGAATCTTTATTTCCTGAAGACCGTCCTGTTTATAAACGACCTTGAAACGCCTGTCTTCCTTTTTCATTGTCATTCCCCTCAAAATTCCACAGTAATATTATGCGCTCCCTTTGCCGTGGAAATAACAATAATATTTCCGTCAGTTTTATATTTTGCGTCTTCACCGTCAAGGGTCACTCTTGAAGGAGCGGTATGCACATAAATTTCGCTTTCGCCCTTTTTCATGCTTTCAAAGCTCAGCGTGAACACCTTTTTTTCATTATCATAGGCATAGCTTTCAATCACTCCGTTCACCGCAAAGGGATGTGGGCGCACAAATACCTTCATCAGCGGCGACTGCAAAAAGCCCTCCATAAACGCCCAGTAGGTGTTGCTCCATTTATTGCTGTCAAAAAGGTTCAGCAGGAAAACAATATGTTCAAGCCACATTTCATCTTTGCTGCCGCCGAAGCCGCCCCATTCACCGACAACAACGGGAACACCCAGCCTTTCCTGTGAACGCTTATGCTCGGCAAAAATTCCGCCCGCCCTTTCGGCGCTTGCGAACTTATAAAGAGGTGTATCCACCATAATGTCATAACCGTGGGGGGTGAACGCCTGATTTTCGTCTTCTATGCCGTCCACGGAAATTTTAGGCGCGGAAAACGGAATACTCGTGTTGGAATAATATCCGTTTTCCATAAACAGGATTTTATCCTTATTAACCTGCCTTGCCGCCTTTCCCATTCTGTTAAGAAACGGAGAATATTTTTCAAGGTCAAAACGGTGAACCAGCTCATCCGCGGCACCCGTCACACTCCTCATGAGAGGGAAGCTGACCTGACCGAGAATTTTTTCAACTCTGTCACGGCTGACGGCGTTTTTAATAAATTTCGCCTTGCCGAATTTGCCTGTAAGCAGCACATCCGCTGTGCCCTTAGCCACAAGGCGGCGAAACGCCTTTCCCCCGTCCGTGCCGGGAAACGGCTCGTTGAAAAAGTCAAAGCCGATTACAGCCTCCTTATCACCAAGACGGCTGATAATATACTTCCAGCAATCCGCAAAGCGGTCCTGCAAGCCTCTGCCGTACACGGGCTCATTGTTCCAGAAATTGTCAAAGGCTCTGTGACAGGCGCGTGAAAGGAAATATACATCCGCCCAGACAAGCCAGATTTTTTTCGGCTTTATACCGTCGGTCAGCGTTGCCCAGTCCGGCGCACCGTCCCCGTAACACATGGGTGAATACAAATCCTGATGCATATCAAGAAAAACATATATGCCGTATTTTGCGCAATTGTCAATAATCTGCGCAAGGGAATCAATATATGCGTCATTATATTTTCCCGGCTTCGGCTCCATTTTATTCCATGTAAATCCGAGCCTTATCAGATTTATGCCCTTTGAAGCAAAATCCTTAAGCACATTTTCGTTCATATCAAATCCGAATTTGCTGTTTTCTTCATCATAGGTGCTTTTATCAACAACATTCACGCCGTTGAAAATTCGCTCTCTTCCTTTTGAATCGGTAAATCTCATTCCCTCGGTTTTAATCGAATACATATATTTACTTCCTTTCGCGGTTTTTTATACGATTATTTTTTCGGTTCAGTCCTCATCTTTTATCCTGAACACGATTTTCAGTATTCCTCTTAACACCTTCGGGCTTCTCATAACAACAACTTTCATATCGGCAATCTCCTTTTCTTCATACACACACATATATGCCGAGAATTATCAGCATAACGGCAAGTATGAAAAGCATTATTTTTGCCGGAAAGCAAATTGCAAGTATAAGTCCCAACCCGAAGGAGGCGAACACCGCGCCCTTTGAGCCGATATTTTTTCGCATATACCCGTCACCGCTTTCCGCCTTTTTCAATAGCAGTATATGCGAAAAAATCCTTTTGGTTCAATCCGACGAGCGTATAACAAGCAAAACGCCGCTTTTAAATGATATAACGGCTTTTTCACAAATGATTTCGTTGCTGACGCAAAGCGGGTCAAACGGGCTTAAGGTATAAGAATCAAGCGGATAGCTTACGCCTTTTTCACAAAGTCCCTCAACAGCTTCTCCGAACGCAAAAAGAGAAAGTTTTTTTCCGCTGTTTTCAAGCTCATATTCTCCGGGAACAAGCACCGTAATTTCGTTTTTTTCATCAAACAGAGTTATACTTATCCCTTGCAGGGCATATTTTGCGCAAAGTGTTATACTTGCCGCCGTATGGTCAAGCCTCGCACCCGATACAGCCCCGAAAACCTTAAAACGCCTGTAACCGAGACTTATACCTCTTTCAATGGCAAGGGCGGTATCGGTATCGTCCTTTCTGACGGGGAAAACCGTCACATTTTCATCCTGCGGGGCTTCGCCGGAATCAAAGTCGCCGACCACGGCATCCGCTCTTATCCCTGCCGCCTCAGCGTAACGGTAGCCGCCGTCAGCGCATATAACGGCATCACAGCTTTCACAGCCTTTTTTCAGCCACTGCATATCATATATTCTGCCCGCGGATATAACGGCGCATATTCCGCGCTTTAAATCTGCCATTTCTTCAAGTCCTTTATCTCTTTATAGAGCTCTGCATAGCTTTCATGGCGCAGACGGCTGATTTCGCCGTTTTTTACCGCCTCACACACGGCGCAGCCGTTATCCGCCACATGGGTGCAGGTGGAAAAGCGGCATTTGGTGAGATACGGAACAAACTCCCTGAAATAATACGGCAAATCCTCCGCCAAAAATGCCTCTCCCTGTAACATATTCACCGTGGAAAAGCCTGCGGTATCAATAATATATCCGTTTTCAAACGGTATCAGCTCCGCCTGCCGCGTTGTATGCCTGCCCCTGCCTAACTTGTCGCTGATTTCTCCCGTCTGAAGCGAAACGCCCGGACACAGGCGATTTATCAGCGTTGATTTCCCCACGCCGGAATTTCCGCAAAAAGCCGTGACTTTTCCGCTGATAAGCTTTTTAAGCCCGTCTTCATCGCCGCCTTCGGGAGAAAACAAAAATGTTCTGAATCCCGCCTTAATATATGAAGCAGCCATTTCACTCACATCGGCAAGGTCTGTTTTTGTAAAAATAACCACCGGCTCAATGCTTCTTTTTTCCGCCATGGCTATCATTTTGTCATTGATAATCAGATTAGGCAAGGGCTTCGCCGCAGATGATACCACGGCAAGAATGTCAATATTCGCAACGGGCGGTCTTTCAAGATAGTTCTTTCTTTCAAGAATATCGTCCAGCGTCCCGGTCATATCATCCGATACGCTTACCGTCACCCTGTCCCCGGCAACCGGCTTTATGCCCTCTTTTCTGAATACGCCCTTGGCTTTACATTCGTATACCGCATCAGCGGCTTCTACATAATAGAAACCGCCGATACCTTTCAGTATTATTCCATTAAGTTTATTCATACAGCTTACCGTCAGGACTTCGCTTTCGCTTTTTTGGTTGCAGACTGCGTTTCGGATGTTGTTTGTTCAGCCTTTTCTTTCGCAGTCTCTTTTTCCTCGGTTACTTTTTCTGTTGTCTCTTTCTGTGTAGTCTCATTCTCAGTAGTCTCTTTTTCTGTCGTAATCTTTTCAGTTGTTTCCTTAGGCTTTTTTGTCGTTGTTTCCGCAGTTGTTGTCTCCTCGGCAGTTGTCTCGGTAACCGGTTC
>JAKSQS010000116.1 GCA_024404055.1 Clostridia bacterium
ATACACTCCGAACATTGAAAACCGGAAATAAGCCATCCAAAGTCTTGTATCCGACCTGTTGATGTTATAAATCAGCAGCCAACCGAGAAGGAACAGGAATATACATTTCTGTACAACATCGGAATAAAGCGTATACTTGAATCTGCCGTATTTCGGAATAAGCTTTTTGCGCCAGAAAATACCTCTCAAGCCCTTGAAGCTGTTTGTGAAAACCTGTATGCCGAATATTTTGAAAAAGCTTTTTGCGGTTACCCCCGACAGACTGTTCATCCAAACAATAAGTCTGTTAGTCTCGCCAAACAACGCCGAAGCATCGCAGACAACAAGCAGCAGACCGACAAGCATTGCCGCGCCGTAAACACATATAAACCGCCTTTCACGCTTTTTGCCGAGATAACCTAAGTTATCGTTGATTATCCATTCCATAATATTCCACAGATAACCGAGAGGAAGACCGATAAGAGCAATCACGGAAAACGCAAGATAAGGAAGCTTATAATGATACATTATAAGAAAGCACGCCGAGGCAAAGCCGACATATTTGTTGTCGAGAGCGGACTGCGCTCCGTAATTGAACGCAACGCCGCCGAATATCTGCGCATACTCTTTATAGGAAACATATTTTCCGTTTTCGGAATCGGGTTTATTCCAGTGAGTTTTTACATCAGTAAAGAAAGCCTTTGCTTTCGACATATTACATCACGCCCCTTTCCGCGCCAAACACCAATTCACGGTTTTTCATAATTGTTTTTCTGTATTGCGGAATCCAGTTTTGCCCGGTTTCTATTCCGTCAAGGCTTTGCGCCGCCATATACACCTTTTCCACACCGTTACATTCCCAGAACGCATGATGTCCTATCTGCCTGACTCCTGCCGGAATGTACAGATATTTTATTTTGCCGCATTTACTGAATGCATCCGACCCGATTATTTCAAGTGAATCAGGCAGGTCAATTGCCTGAAGTGACGAGCATCTGAAAAATGCCATGGTTTCTATTTCTTTAAGCTTTAACGGAAGAGTGACGGAAACGAGCTTATCGCAATAAGCCAGACTCAACTGACCTATTACCGTTACTGTATCGGGTATTTCAAGCGTTTTTCCGACACTGCTGTTTTCATCGTCTATAACCGTTTGAATTGTTTCAAGATAGTTTTCATCAGTCAGCTTTTTTGCAAACGCTGCCGCCTCTGTACTGTCTGCCGGCTCTTTTTCTCCGAGGCCGAGAGATACCATATAGCGCGTGTGCTGCTGCGGACACAGCACAAGCTGATTTATCACACCGTTCTCTTTTTTGTATAATATACCGTCAACAGAGGTATAGTTTTCGTTTTCCGGGTCAACAAAAACCGCATTTAATGAAGTACAGTAGTAAAAAGCGGTTTTTTCTATCTCTTTGACATCCTTGCCGATAAATATAAATTGCAAGGTGTCATTTCCCGACACGGCATATTTTCTGACAGTGCTCACCGTTTTGCCTTCATCGGGAACATTTTGTTCGTTTCTTACATAATCAACATTCAAAACGGTATCGTTCTTCTGTCCGTGAAAGGCAGACAGCTTATATGTTCCGTCCTCAAGCGGTTCAAATTCAAACTTTGCTTTGCTCAGGCTGTTAAAGCTGAAAAAGATGGAGCCGCCGATCGAAACAAGCAGAATAATAATAAATAAGGTTTTTTTGAAAATTGCTTTTCCGAAAAATCCGCCTTTCTCGCTGTCTGTCCAGTCGAGCTCGGGCTTGCCGTCAAACATCGGGTCATACAGCAGCTTTCCCTTGCTCACCTTTTTTTCTTCATCCATATAAGTGCTCCTTTCGGGGTATAAATTCGGAATGAACTGTATATTTTATACCATAATTATTTTATATTATCAAGTATTTTCAAAACATTGTACAAACTTTCTTTTGTTACCCTTTCAACAGGTTTGTTTTCCTTAACGCAATCGGCAAAATATCGCAGCTCATTTGCATAAGCATCGGATGACGGAAGCTCAAATTCGCTTTCGTTTTCTTCACCGCCCGAGCACGGCGTTTTTCTGTTGCCGTCACAGTCATAAACCGTAAGCCCATCCCTTTCAAAAGCGACAACAGCCTCCTCAAACTGAAATCTGAAGCCCATATAAAACGGATATTTCGCCTTGTACCACGATGCCTCGGCAGTAATAAAAAAGTCACCGTAATCATATACAACGCTCATATAATCCTGCTCCGGTCTTTCCCTGCGCCGGCAGGAATAATCTTTCGGTTCACCGAAGGCATAAACAAGAAAATCACGATCGCGAATATGCAGGTCAAACGGAATAAGCCCTCCCAGTGCTTTATCATCATACCAGTTGTTCCAGCCGCCGGACGGATAACCGCCAAGCCGCCACATATCGCCGGAAATCAGCTTTCCGTACTTGCCGCTGTCATATATCTGTTTTGAAACCTCATATTCATTCCAGAAACGCAGAACCTGAGCCACCATATATTTTACGCCGTTTTTTTCGGCGGTGGAATAAAGCAGGTCAACATCGCTTAATTTTAGTGAAATCGGTTTTTCCGTAATAACATTTATCCCTTTGTTCATCGCCTTCACCGCATATTCGCAATGCAGAAAGGTCGGCAGACAAACATCAATAATATCAAATTCGTTTTCATCGAGCATTTTGTCAAAATCCGTATAAAATTTGTGTCCGGGGTATCTTTGCATTTTTTCTTCACGGATGTCGCACACGGCAATAAGCTCAACATCATCCATTTTGTCCCACGCCGGAATATGTGCTCCGCTGATTCCGCCACAACCGACAACGCCTGCTTTTAACATAATATCATTTCCTCCGTTTTCTGTATTTTATTATGTAATATAACTCTTTTTACTCCGATATAATTTATCGGAGGTAACACAAATGGGCAATTTAAGTAACAAAGAATATACATCTGCCGCTTTGAAAACTGCATATATCGGCATGGCAGGAAACCTCCTGCTTGCCGCAATAAAGTTCATCACCGGAATGCTGTTCCATTCAACCGCGGTTATTTCTGATGCCGTGCATTCTTTATGCGACCTGTTCGGTGACCTGATAATCATTGCCGGCATAAAATTATCCGATAATGAAATTCATGAAAAAAAACGCTTTGAAAAAATCAGTTCTGCCGTTATTTCATCAATTTTAATCGTCACCGGGCTTGTAATCGGTATAAAGGCTTTGAAGCAGATATTCATAAAGCAATACAATTGCGCGCTCACCGGCGGCACAGCCGTAATAACCGCTGAAATAATCTCGGTTTTAATCAAGGAAGCACTTTTCAGATACACCCGTTACCGCGCCGAAAAGTTAAATTCTCTCACTCTTCGCGCAAACGCATGGCATCACCGCAGCGATGCCCTTTCTTCATTATGCGCACTTGCGGGAATTACCGGTGCAAAAGCCGGCTTTGCCTGTCTTGAAAGTGCCGCCGGTGTTCTGATATGCGTTCTTATTCTTAAAACGGCTTTCGGTATTCTGATACAGTCAATCCGCAGCAGTTAATTTATTCAATACTTATCATCTGATGTATTTCCACCTTCGGAACAGTGAAATACACCCTGCCGTTTTCAAAATTGAATTTTATCTCCTCATTCTGCGGAACAAGGATAACCTTTTCCGGCTTTTCGGTTTTCACATTCACATCAACATTGTAAAGAGGTACTATATCCTCAATAACCTCGGTGTCATCTCCCCTTTTTGATGTATGGGCAAAAAGAAGATGAACAAGCTTTTTGTTTTCCTTTTGCTGTAAGGTGATAATTCCTCTGTCGAGTTTAGATGAGCCGACAAGGAAATCATTATCCATAAGCCTTTTTATCACTTCATTTACAAGCTCTTTGATATGTAAATCACCGTAAACGGCATATCCCGTAAAGATATTCCAGCCTATATACGCCACATTGTTTTTTATCACAGCGGTTTCATACGGTGCTTCATCATTGTCAGGCGCGTGCTGATGAGAACAGAAATGCATGGCATTGCGGTTAAAATACGGATTTTTGCCTTTTGAGATAATTTCAGCGTTGATATTTTTTATTCTGTAGCTTTCGGCACGCATGATGTATTCGGTGTAACCGTTAACCGTATCAAAGCACGGGACAAAATATGTGGGTCTGAACTCATTTTCACCGATAAATTCCGCTCCGGTATCAAACATAAAACCGCTGTCGTCCGTCCCTGCCGTTCCCGAAATCAACAACTTGCCGCCGCAGGCAAGATAGGCGTTTATTTTTTCTTTCAAGCCTTCGTCATTTCTTCTGTAATCCGGGATAATCAACAGCTTATATGCATTAAAATCCGCCTCGGTATCAATATAGTCATACAGTCTGCCTGTTTCAAGCAAAATTCTGTTTGCGCCTGTATCAGCCTTGCCGTATTCTCTGCGCCGCTGACCGGGTATGCTTTCCGTGGAAAGCACCGCTATCTCCGAAATATTTTTTGCACCGACGCACCAAGGCTCCTTTTTCTCAAGCTCACTGTATGCCGCGCCGATAAGTCTGAATGTGGACGGATTCAGCTTTCCGTTCGGATGCATCTGGTCGCCAACAGAGCAGCCCGCACCAACGGCAAGCGACAGTGCCGCTTCATATCTTAAAGCGTTAGGGTGCTTAAAGCCGCCGAATTCACCCCATGATTTATGAAATTTACCTGTCATACCGAGAAAATGCTCTCTCACAGTTCTCGCATAAGCTGCCGACATCGGAAAATGGTCGTAACCCCAGCCGCCTGTCGGAAGACTTTCAAGCTCAAGATGACTCATGGAGGAAATCAAATCCCGTCTTCCCTTTTGAACATGACCGGAATTGTGGAAAATCGTGCAGTTTTTGTCATACTTTCTCACCGCCTGTTCCACACGGTCACGGTAGTTTTTATACACTTTTTTACCAAATTCGGAAGCGTCTTCGGGGTTGGTGAAGTCAAGTCCCGCCGCTGTCATATCCGCACGGCATTTTGCGCAGTAGCAGATTCTTTCATCCAGAATATCAAGAAAAATTCCGCAGGGCTTATACTTTTGCATCACTTCTTCAATTTCTGCTATAAGCTTGTCAAGATAAGCGGTATTCAGGCAAAGCAGATGAAAACGCGCATTCATAAAGTCGCCGCTTGACGGAGCTCCGTTTTCGTTTCTTGCAAGCCACTCGGGATGTGTAACCGCATCCTTTTCATCAAGACCGGCGGAAATATAGACCGGTGCTTTTACCCCTATTTCACGGCACGCCTCAAGCTGTGCGCCGAGAAGGTCAAATTTCAGCCCGGGATGCATTTCGTTAACCTCACTCGGATGATATGAATATCCGTGATGGCATTTTGAAAATACAGTAATGGAATTAACACGACCGGTTTTAAGTGTTTCCTGCCATTCCTTTTTATCAAATTTCTCCCCGATTCCGTCAATTGCGGGTGAGGTGTGAAAATCAAGATGTACCTGTCTCATTCTGAAATCTTCCATAAAATTCTCCCTGTGTGTTAATTTTCTGTAATTATACAACATAATCCCGTTTCTTTCAACATATTGTTTAAATTTCCGTGTTGAAATATGTTTTTTTCGGTGTTATAATATAAAGAAGGGAGGATGATGTGTTTGAATTATAAGAAAGTAGAGCAAACGCTTGACACCGGCTTTGTACCTGATGAAAAAAAATACGAAAAACATCTTCGTGATATGGTTAACTGCCGCACTGTTTCGGATGAAAAATATTACAGTGAGGACGAATTTAAAAAATTTGATGAGGTTCTGAAAAATAATTATCCGAAAATTTTTGAAAGCTGTGAAGTAATCCCGCTTTGCGGCAGCACATTTTTGCGTATAAAGGGAAACGAAAGCACCTCTCCGCTTGTTCTTATGTCACATAAGGATGTTGTGCCGGAGGGTAAAAAGAAATGGAAGGCTCCGCCGTTTGAAGGCAGGGTTATTAAAGGCAAAATGTTCGGCAGGGGCACATTCGACTGCAAGGGCTCGCTGTGCGCCCTTTTTGAAGGTGTGGAAGGTCTGCTTGAGGACGAATATAAATTCGCTCGCGACCTGTATATTTTTGCTTCTTCAACAGAGGAGACAGCCGGAGATGACGCTCCGCAGGCGGTTGAATATTTTAAAAAGAACGGTATAGTCCCCGGTCTTGTGATTGACGAGGGCGGCGCGGTGCTGAAAAATCCGTTTCCTTCACCTTATAAAAGATTTGCCATGATAGGTGCGGTTGAGCGTTCAAGCGCAAGAATTATATATGACGGAGAAAAAGAAGCGGTAAAAAAATTTTCGGATGAAGTAAATAAGCTTCGCCCCGGCAAATACGATATGTATCCCGAGGTTTCGGGTCTTGTTCACGGTCTTTCGGAATATCTTTCGTTCCCTCTCGGAAGTATAGTCGGTTTTCTTGACAGACACCGCAGCACGGCAAAATTCATTCTCACCCATTGCGGCGCGGACGCGCGTTCCTTCTGCGGTGCGCTTGCCTCAGCAAGAAAGCCGGAAGAGGACGAAATTGAAAGGCTCGAAAAGGAGCACGGAAAGCTGAACAATCCCGTCAGAGCCAATGCTTCGGGAAATTTCTACAATAAAATAGATACTCTTGCCGACGAAATAAAGAAAATCGCGGAAAAATACTCGCTTAAAAGCATAAACGAATATATAAGAGAAACAGAGCCGCCCGTTTCCCCGGATTCTGCCGGATATAAATTCACCTACGATGTTGCGGCAAGAGTATTTGAAAACATCGGTGTTCTTCCGTACCCCGTTTTAGGCAGAACGGACAGCCGTTATTTTATCGGATATGCCGAGGATGTTATACGCTTTATTCCCGTAGAAATTTCTTTGCTTCAAATGACCAAATTCCACTGTCCGAATGAAAATATATATGTTTCATCTCTGTCAAACGCTGTCGGCTTTTACAGAGAGGTTATAAAACAATATAACAGTTAAAAAGAGGAAAAGAGTATGGAATACGATGTACTTATTATCGGAGCTGCCACCTCCGGCGCATATTTTGCGCAAAAAATGGCAAAAAGAGGCTATAAGGTTAAAATGCTTGAAAAGCTGTCGGCGGAGAAAACAGGAACCCGTATGGATATTTTCCATGTTTCGCGCACAGACCTTAAAACCTTTGAAATGCCCTCGGTGAAACAAGGCGATAAAGCGTGGGCATTTGAATTTACAGACAACCACTTTTCTTCCCCGTCAAACAAATATAAGGTTTATACCGCCGCCGAAACCGTAGGACTGCATATGCACGAATATGTGTCGCTGATGATTGAAAAAGCAGTTGAGGCGGGCGCGGAAATTGAATTTTCGGCTGCTTTTAAAGAATTTATTATAAAAGACGGCGTTATTTGCGGCGTACGATATGAAACCGCCGACGGTATGCGTGAGGCATATTCGCGCACGGTTATAGATTGCTCAGGCTCTGCCGCCG
Organism: Clostridia bacterium; assembly: GCA_024404055.1. Taxonomy (GTDB): domain Bacteria; phylum Bacillota; class Clostridia; order Oscillospirales; family Acutalibacteraceae; genus UBA6857. Next base: position 7,414 of record JAKSQS010000116.1, read on the forward strand.
TTGCAAGAAGGGCTCTCCCGTCATGGTACGGAGTTGAAACCTTCTCGCTTGCAGATGACGAAATGTTTTATGTTATTCTGCGTTACGCCGAGTTTGACAAGCCGCAGATAAACAATTTCTGGCTTAATACAAAATCGTGGTTTGCCCCGTTCTCAATGGATGATAAGCAGAAAATCATGGGTACGGGCGCGGTAAAAGCCCACG
>JAKSQS010000117.1 GCA_024404055.1 Clostridia bacterium
TGGATCTGGTCTGACACCGTCGTAACCGATAAAGACAGCCTTTTTTACTTTCTTTCCGTCAGTAAGCTTTGAAGTAAAATGGCCTTCAATAATTTCATGGACATTTCTCGCGCCTATTGCTGTTACGGTTGAATTTTCATAAACATCAATATTGTTCAGCCGTTTAAAATAATCAGCAGTGAAATCTCCGTAATAGCTTCCCGAAATCATATAGGAAAGCGTCACAATCGCGACAATTATCCGAGTAAGTACAGCAACCATAATTAAATCCTCCGTTTAATTTATTATCCAATTTAATTATACTATAAACAGTCTTATTTAAAAAGTACATATCCGAACAAAGCTATTTAACTTCAAACCCGGACAGATACGCCTGTTGCTCATCGGTCAGCTTATCAATGGAAAGACCGAGTGCGCCGAGCTTGTACCAGCCGATTTCATCATCAATGCTGTCCGGCACCTGATACAGCTTTTTAGTCAGATTGTCCCGGTTTTCCACAAGCCAGTTGAGGCTCAATGCCTGCACGGAGAAGGACATATCCATAATTTCAGCCGGATGACCCATGCCGCACGCAAGGTTAACGAGCCTGCCGTCACCTAAAACATTAAGCGTGTTGCCGTTGTCAAGCGTGTAGCCGACAATGTTATTTCTTCTCTCACGGCTTGAAACGCATATTCTTCTTAATGCAGCCACATCCACCTCACAGTCAAAATGACCGGCGTTGCAGAGAATAACATCGTTTTTCATCATGCGGAAATGCTTTTCTGTTATAACATCCTTGCAGCCCGTTGAGGTGACAAAAATATCGCCTGACTTTGCCGCTTCATCCATGGGCATAACGCGGAAATTCTGCATTGTCGCGTCCAGTGCCTTGAACGGGTCTATTTCCGTAACGATAACATTTGCGCCCATGCCCTTTGCGCGAAGAGCTATACCCTTGCCGCACCAGCCGTAGCCAGCAACGACAACGGTTTTGCCTGCCACAATAAGGTTTGTGGTGTCCATAATCGCCGTCCAGACGGACTGACCTGTGCCGTATTTATTGTCGTAATAATGCTTTGCCTTTGCGTCGTTAACTGCCATCATAGCACAGGGAAGCGTCCCCTGTCTTTCTCTTGCTTTCAGGCGGATTATTCCCGTTGTCGTTTCCTCACAGCCGCCGAAAAGCTCGTCCGCGCAGTCTGCACATTTGCCGCACAGGAGCTGAACAAGGTCGCCGCCGTCGTCCACAATCAGATTCGGATGACATTTCAGAGATTCAATAAGCAGGTTTTCATATTCCTCATCAGTCGCACCGTGAAAGCCGAAGGTTTTAATGCCGAGCTGTGATACTGCTGCTGCCACATCGTCCTGCGTGGAAAGGGGATTACAGCCTGTCAGATACACATCCGCGCCGCCCTTTGCAAGCACGAGGGCAAGGTTTGCAGTCTTTGCCTCTAAATGCACGGAAACCGCCGCTTTCAGCCCCTTGAAGGGCTTTGTTTTTTCAAATCTTTCCTCTATTGCGGACAGGGTGGGCATATATGAGCGCACCCAGTCTATTTTTTTGATGCCCGAGGGAGCAAGTGAAGCGTCTTTTATTATACTCATATTTTTTCTCCGTTTATAAAATTTTGCCTGACTCATACATAACACGCTCGGTGTCTATGGTGGGGTATTCTTTTTTGTACATCACGAATTTCCCGTTTATCATCACCGATTCAACCTCACTGCCGTTTGCGGAATAAACGAGGGATGAAACAATATTATTGTTCGGGAACAGTGAAACACTGTTCAGGTTAATGAAAACAAGGTCTGCATACGCGCCTTCCTTTATCACGCCGAGACGGTTTTCCATACCCAGTGCTTTTGCGGAATTTATCAGTGCCATGGTGAGCACCTGCTGTGACAAAAGGGCAACAGGGGAGCCGGACCGACCCTTGTGAAGCATAGAGAGCAGCCCCATTTCGCGGAACATATTCAGCGTGTTGTTACTTGCGGTGCTGTCCGTGCCGACGCAGACATTTATGCCATTTTCAAGCATTTTTTCAACGGGCGCAATGCCGTTGCCCAATTTCGCGTTGCTTGCCGGATTTGTTACGGCGGTTGAGCCGGTTTTTTTGAGTATGTCAAGGTCATTATCGGTGAGCTTTACGCAGTGGGCAAGCACCGCGCCGCCGTCCAGAAAGCCGGAATCGTAAAGCAGCTCAACGGGTGTCCTACCGTATTTTTTCAGGCAGTCGCTGACCTCCTGCTCGCTTTCCGAAGCATGGGTCTGCTTGAGCATACCGCGCCTTTTTGCCTCCTGCGCCGCCTGCGAATACAGCTTTTCCGAGCAGGAATACACCGCATGGGGCGCAAACATGAATTTCACAAGGTCGGAGGAATATTTGTCGATTTCGCGGTTGAATTCCTCAAGCCTTGAAAGTCCGTCCGTATATAAATCCTCACCGACAAGCCCTCTGCCTATGTATGCACGCATACCGGCTTTACCCGCCGCCTTTGCGCTCCTGCCCTCAAACATATGCATATCAAGAAAACAGGTCGTTCCCGTCTGTATCATTTCCATACAGCCCAAAAGCGAGGAATAATATGCCTGCTGCTTTGTCAGCCTGTCCTCCACCGGCATAATGCGGTTGAAAAGCCATTCCCCGAACGGCACATCGTCTGCCATATTTCTCATCGCCGTCATATAAGCGTGGGTATGCATATTGATTATACCGGGCATAATAAGTCTGCCGGATGCGTCAATAATTTCATATTCCGCACCGTTTTCCGGCTTGTCACCGATAGCCGAGATAATGCCGTCAATTATGTAAAGACTGTCTTTTTCAACCGTGAAAACGCCGTCCTTATATAAAAGCAGGGTTCCGTTTATTATTTTATAATTCAAATTTTTACTCCTTATCCGCTTTTTCAATCAGCTTCAATGTGATGCGTGAGCTGATTTCAGCCGCTTTTTTCTCAAATTCGTGAAAGCTCATGTGACCGCCGTCGTCCGCTTTATCAGACATAACACGGATAATTATTGACGGTATGCCATTGAGAAATGCGGTGTGAGATACCGCCGCGCTTTCCATGTCAACACACAGAGCCCCTGTTTTATCCGTTATGCGCCGCTTTGTTTCATCGTCTGTCACAAACCAGTCTCCGCTTGCCACAGTGCCTATATGAATATCCTCGTTTAAGCTGTCTGCAAGTGAAACCAGCCTTTCATCCGAATGATATTCCGGCTGTAAGGGCTCAAACTCTTCAATAACAAAGTCCTGCATATCGTGGTATACCATATTTTTTCCCACTACCACGCTGAAAATGTCAAGCTCATCGGCAAGCGCGCCGGCAACGCCGTTGTTTATTATCAAATCGGGGGCGAATTTGTCTATCATAATTTGCTTATGCATGGCGGCATTAACCTTTCCGACACCGCAGTTGCACACAACAAGCCTTCTGCCGTTCACTGTGCCGCTGTAATAAGCAACCGAGGCGAATGTTTCCGTTTTCATATTTTCAAGCTGTGAACGGAAAAAAGCCAGCTCCGATTCCATAGCGGATACTATACCTGTTACCATAAAATACCTCCGTAAACTGTTATCCTTTATATGATAACACATATTATCGTTTTTTTCAACGGCGGCAGGCGTATTGACAAAATAATGTTTCGGTGTTATTATTTAGATGATAATGATAATGATTATCAATATATCTTAAGGAGAATGTATTATGAAAACCTACAAATGTCTTAAATGCGGCAAAATATTTGATGTTGAAGACGGCATAGAGCCGGTATGTCCTCTTTGCAAGGCAAAGGGCGATATGCTTGAAGAAATGAAAAAAGCAAATCCGTATGCCGGAACACAGACTGAAAAGAATTTAGAGGCTGCCTTTGCAGGTGAGTCACAGGCAAGAAACAAATATACCTATTTTGCTTCCAAGGCCAAAAAGGAAGGCTTTGAACAGATTTCCGCGCTTTTCCTCAAAACCGCCGACAATGAAAAGGAACACGCAAAAATGTGGTTTAAGGAGCTTAACGGCATAGGCAATACAGCCGAAAACCTTGCCGCGGCGGCAGACGGCGAAAACTATGAATGGACAGATATGTATGAGGGCTTTGCAAAGACTGCCGAGGAAGAGGGCTTTATTGAGCTTGCAAAGAAGTTCCGCGGTGTTGCCGCGATTGAAAAGCACCATGAGGAGCGTTACCGCGCCCTGCTGAAAAATGTTGAGGCGCAGGAGGTATTCAAAAAGAGTGAGGTCAAGGTTTGGGAATGCCGCAACTGCGGACACATTGTTGTCGGCATTGCCGCGCCGGAGGTTTGCCCGGTATGTGCGCATCCGCAGGCGTATTTTGAGATTACCGCAGAAAATTACTGATTCCGGACGGCAGCTTCGGCGCAGAACGACAAACAAAAATAATATTGTTACAGTTAGTGCTTTCCCTATGATTATTCATAACGGAAAGCACTTCGTCTTACTTAAAGTTCTTTTATATGTTTGTCTAACCGTTTTTTCGCCCTTGGCATACCTTAGTATTGCCTTCGGAGCGAATAAAACGGTTTCTGCATCCGAATCTGCCCGTCCGGACGGCATCCTCGGCGCAGAACGACAAACAAAAATAATAAATGCACAGAGAGCTTTTATGTCAGCTTTACCGTGAACATACCGTGGCGGTTGCAATAAGCATACAGCGCGTAGGTACGGTTGACTTTAAACCTCGTTTCAGCGTTCTGCTCCGGGTAAAGCTTTGTGAAAATCAACCCGTTATCCGTCAGCGCGGCAATGAATGATATATAATGAGTTTTGCTCATTTCATGGTTTAGCGTGACATAATATTCATCCTCAACCCTTTCGGCGGTGATGATATGCTCACTGTCACACGGTTCTGCCTGTACGGGCGGAAGAGTTATGCCGCAGCAGCAGACAACCGCTTCACCCGTACTGAAAATGCAGTTTGAGCAGACGGGACAGATATAAAACCTTCCCCGTTTCATATTAAAGCTGCGGTTGCGGTTGACAATATCGTTTCCCGAGAGCAGCTCAACCACCGAAACGCCGAGAACCGCGGCAATCGGCTCAACAAGTGTTATATCGGGGCAGCCCTTTCCGGTTTCCCATTTTGAAACAGCCTTGTCGCTTACATCAAGCAGACGGGCAAGCTCTGCCTGTGTCATGCCCTTTTCCTCACGAAGCTTTTTTATTATTGCTCCCGTTACATATGCATCCATTTGTATCACTCCTTCAGTAACAGTATAGCGAAAAAAACGGATAAATCAACCTACTTAAAGTAGAGTAATACTTGTAAAATCCGTAAGGCTTGTGCTATAATAAACAAAAATGTGCCGTGTGAGGTGAAATAATGGAATCGAGAGTGGCGGTTATAAGCATAATTGTTGAAAACAGCGATGCTGTGGGGCGGCTGAATGATGTTCTGCACGCTTACGGTGAATATATTATCGGCAGGATGGGAATACCTTACCGTGCGAAAAACATCAGTATCATATCCGTTGCCGTGGACGCTCCGGCGGACAAAATAAATGCGCTGACAGGTGCTCTCGGCAGAATATCGGGAATTACGGCAAAAGCGGCTTACTCAAAATCATAAAATAAAAAGGAGACTATACCATGCTGCTGGAAGAAATCGCGTCAACCCTGCAAACGGGAAATTGCAGAAAAGTAAAGGAGCTTGTCAATCAGGCAATTGAAGAAAAAATACCGGTTCGGGATATTCTTGAAAAGGGACTTATTGCCGGTATGGATGTTATCGGAGAAAAGTTCAAGAAAAACGAGATTTTTATTCCTGAGGTGCTTATTGCCGCCAGAGCCATGAATCAGGCACTTGAAATAGTCAAGCCGCTTTTGAAGGAAAGCGGAGTTAAGGAAAAGGGGAGAGCCTGCATAGGCACGGTTCAGGGCGATTTGCACGACATCGGCAAAAATCTTGTGAAAATAATGCTTGAAAGCAAGGGCTTTGAGGTTATTGATTTGGGCACGGATGTTTCACCCGAGACTTTTGTAAAAGCGGCGATTGAAAACGATTGCTCCATTATCGGCTGTTCCGCGCTGCTCACAACAACAAGACCCGTTATGCAGGATGTTGTGAAGGCGGTTGAAGCCGCAGGACTTAAGGACAAGGTTAAGGTTATGATAGGCGGCGCGGCTGTGAGCGATGACTTCCGTGAGCAGATAGGCGCGGATAGATACACTACTGATGCGGCAACCGCGGCAGACGCGGCATTGGCATACATTGCGTAAAAAAATGAAATAAAGGGAGGGAATTTTATGAAACGCAGAGCAGTTAAGCTGTTATCACTATTTCTTGTGTTTGTTACCGTATTTTCATGTGCGTGTATGAACAGCGCATTTGCAGAACAAAAGCAGCAGGTGAGAATCACCGAAAAAACGCCCTTGCTCGACGAAAACGGAAAGCTTGTCAAGGCAGGCTACTGCTTTAAAAATATGTATGAATATGACAGAAAAGCAATAAAGGCAAGTCCGTTTCGCATAAAGGAGTGGGACTTTTATCAGTTTTCAAACGAAAGATACTGCGTTCAGGTGACTATGGCGGATATTTCCATAGGTGCCAGCGCAAGCGTCGGCGTTTTTGATATGCAGACCGGGCAGAGATATGACGCGTCAAGCCTTAAGCTTTTTTCCTTCGGCTCACTTGGGGTAAGTCCCGACGCAATGACGCCAAACACTATTTCATGCCGCAAGAAAAATTTTGACCTTGTTATTGATGTTACCGAAAAACAGCGCACAATAACATTTGAAGGCAAGGCAAAGGGCAAAAAAATGTCCATGAGCGTCAGCATGGATATGTTCCCCGACCATGAAGCGCTGATTATGGCTCTCCCGTTTGACAGAGGCAACGACAAACAGTTTTATTTCAATCAGAAGGTTAACTGTATGCCTGTTACGGGCAGCATCAAAATCGGTGACGAGGTTATTGAGTTTGACCCTGCGGACACCTTCTGCGTGCTTGACTGGGGACGCGGTGTGTGGCCTTACCACGAAAACTGGTATTGGGGCAACGGCAGCACAAGACTTGATGACGGTTCGATTTTCGGCTTTGAAATCGGCTGGGGCTTCGGAGATATGAGTGCCGCCACGGAAAACACCCTTTTCTATAACGGAAAGGCGCATAAAATAGGTGAAATTTACCTCACAGAGGATAAATTTAAAACCGAAAACTGGATGACGGATTGGGTGTTCACTTCCTCGGACGGCAGATTTGAAATGACAATGACCCCGTTTTACGACAACATAACAAAAGCAAGGGTGCTGTTTGTGGGCAATATCTGCCATCAGGTGTTCGGATACTGGAACGGAAAGGTAACTCTTGATGACGGAACTGTGCTGAAAATTCACAATATGCCGGCTTTCTGTGAAGATTCCGACAATATGTGGTAATCTGAACGGCATCTTCGGCGCAGAACGACAAACAAAAATAATATTGTTACAGTTAGTGCTT
>JAKSQS010000118.1 GCA_024404055.1 Clostridia bacterium
ACCCGAGAACGCAGACCTCACAGGCTATATGTATTTATTACGGCGTATTCAACGACAGTGAAATAAGGCAGGCGGGAAAAGTTCTTGTTGACCTTGTTCATGAGGCGGACGACCATATCGACTGCGGCATAATCGGTCTTCGCGTGATTTTCCATGTGCTTTCCGATTTGGGAGAGGGCGCGCTCGCCTATAAGATGATAACCCGTGACGATTACCCGTCCTACGGAATGTTCATCCGCCGCGGCTGCACCTCCATTCCCGAGGATTTTCAGCCTGACTGCAATTATGACCATCCTGCCTCACTCAACCACCATTTTTTGGGAGACTATGTAAGCTGGTTTATGCAGAGAGTTGCGGGACTGCGTGTAAACCCGAAAAATACCTGCCCGTATGAATTTGAAATAGCGCCCGACTTTATTCCCGCGCTTGAAAATGCCGAGGCATATTATGATTCGGTGTGCGGAAGAGTTTCCGTCCGCTGGGAAAGAAAGGACGGATATATTGCCCTTTCCGTCTGCTGTCCCGACAAGGCAAAAGGCTTCATAAAGCTTAAGCCCGGATATACTTTCATCGGCGAAAACAAAGAGATATTCCCCCACAACGCGTCCATGATCGAGCTGAAGGCGGGAGAATACAAGGTCCGTTAAAATAAAGTTTGAAAAAGCGGGACATGCACATCAGATCAGGTGCGTGTCCCGCTTTTAATTACGGTTTTATCTGTTGTTCGGGAAGCTGTTCCGGCGAACGGAGCAGTCCCCGTTTATTACAGATGCCTCAGTCTGTTTTCAGACCGATCAGTCAGCATAATTCGTCTCCGCGGTCGATGTCATCGTGTTGCGGATGATAAGCTGGCCGTTCTTGATGCAGAAGATGTTCCAGTAGTCGCCGCTGCCGAGGTCAGTCGGAACATTGAAGGTGGCGATTACATTATTGCCCTGGTTTACGATTACCTTTGCTCCGGAGGTGGCAACCGTACCGATTCCGGCGTATCTGTAAACATAGTAGTAATAGGGCTTGTCGTTTGTGGCCTTCAGCGTGATATGCTCGGGGCCGTAGCTGGTGACATCGTCATAGTCAAGGCTGCAGACTTCAACAGAACCGTCCGTATCACTCATATGCGCATAGTAGGTATGGAAACGGTTGCCGTTGGCGAGTGTGCCGACAACATGTGAGTCAAGGTCTCTGGGATTCTCGCCCCATGTCAGTGTGATGAGATAGTCATTGCCGGATACGATAGGCGTGATGATACCGTCCTGATTGCCGGTCGTGCCTTCCTGAACAACGATGTTGAAGGTTGCTGTTGTGAAGCCGCTCTTGGAAGCTACTACCGTGTAGTTGCCGAGGTTGAGAGTGAGCGAATATGTACCGTCGGAAGCGGTCGTAGCGGTCTTGACGATTTCAGCGGAGCTGCTTGTGTTGTTCCAGCCGCTGCGAACCTTAAGCGTTACACCGGCAACACCGGTATTGTCAAGTGAATTGATAACCTTACCGGTCGCGATACCTGTGGAGGTCGGGTTGCCGCTGATCATAAGGTAAGTTTCGGTATATGTTGTTTCGTTCTCGGTTACTGTTACATAAGCGTTGAACTCAATATAACCGGTGGCGGTGATCTTTACTTTGTAGGTGCCCGCGGCAACCTGAGTTGAATAATTTCCTTCGGCATTGGAGGTCACGGTCTTCACAAGCGTGGTGTTCTTGTATATCTTTATGCTTGCGTTTGCAATAGCCGTGGCTCTGTCGGAGGCCTTGCAGATCTTACCAGAGATAGTGCCGGCATTATCAATAGCGGCGCATTCCCACTTTGCGAAAAGAACGATATTCTGCGTAACAGGTGTGTTGAAGTTATAAAGCTGAGTAAATTCTCTGTCAGCATACCAGCCTGCGAAGGTGCAGCCGGTCTTGGTGGGATCTGCCGGTCTTGCTGCCGTGCAGCCGTTGCTTACCGTCTGGGAAGCTACTTCACTGCCGCCGTCTGTATAGAAATCAACTGTGCAGTTTTCCGCGTCGCCGACAACTACTTTGCAGGTGAAAAGGGTAACCTTTGCGCTGGCAAGGCTGACAACATATGCGGTAACGGTCGTGGTTCCGGGTGATAAAGCCGTAACAACGCCGGTCACACTGTCTTTGAGAGTGACGAACTTGGCAACAGCCTTTTTGGAAGAGCCCCAGATAACAAGCTTGCTGGTGTTGCCCTTGATTGAAAGGTCATAGGTTTCACCGACCTGAAGGTGAATCTCATTGTCACTGATTTCCGGAGCGGTGACAGTTACCTTGCAAATGTAATTTTTGCCCTTGGTATCGGTAACCGTGATGGTCGCGGTGCCGATGCCGAGTGCGGTAACAAGACCTTCGGAGTCTACACTGGCAACGCTCGGCTTGCTGCTCTTGTAGGTTTCGGCAACAGCGCCCTTTAAAGTGAGATTTGCTTCTTCACCGAGGAAAAGAGGAAGCGCAGCGTAATTGAGATAAGCCACGACCGTAAGGTCACAGGTATATTTTTTGCCGCTGGCGACCTTTGCCGTGATCACAGCAGTACCGACCTTTTTCGCGGTGATCTTGCCTGCGGAATTGACCGTGGCAACATTCGTATTGGAGGAAGACCATGTCACGCTCTGCGTGTTGTTGTTCAGCTTGAGAGTGGCGGTCTTGCCGTATTTCACTGTAAGAACAGACTTGCTGATCGTGGGAGCTTCAACCGTTACCTTGCATGTATATGCGTTGCCGTTTTCGTCGATAACGGTGATGGTCGCAGTACCCTTTGCTTTCGCGGTGATCTTACCCAGAGCGGAAACTGTTGCAACAGCGGTATTGCTGCTCTTGAAAGTTTTCGCGACAGCGCCGGTGAGCAGTATCATCTTTGAGTCGCCCTTGGCGAGCTTCAGCGTCGTATAGTTAAGATAAGCGATAACCTTTACGGTGCATTTATACTTGTGACCGCTGTCTACCGTTGCGGTAACAGTGGTTTTGCCCGCTTTACCTGCCGATGAAACAGTGGCAATGGCCTTGTTGCCCGTTGTCCAGACAACGCCCTGTGTGTTGTTTTCCAGTTCAAGAGCTGCGGTCTTGCCGGGTCTCAGGCTTAAGCTTGTCTTGCTGAGAGAAGGATCTTCAACAGTGACCGCGCACTTATATACGTTTCCGAGAGTATCGGTAACGGTGACGGTTGCTTTGCCCGCGCCCTTTGCGACCATTTTGCCGGTGGAGGCAACAGCCACAACAGATACCTTGCTGCTCTTAACTGCTTTGATGTTTGCGCCGTAGACCTTGAGAACCTTTGCGTCACCCTTTGCGAGGAGTGCCCTTGAAGCGTTCATCCACGGGGTTACGGTTACAACGCACTTAAAGGTCTGACCTTTTGTGCTTGTTACCGTGATGGTAGTCTTACCTGCGTTTTTCGCAGTGATCTTACCCGTGTTGGTAACAGTCGCAACGGCTGTTTTGCTGCTCTTTGCGGACTTGATGGTACCGTAATTGAGCTTGAGAACGAAGTTTTTGCCGGATTTGAGAGTCAACGTGGTTTTGTTCAGGCTGACCGCTGCAGCGGATGCCTGCATCGAAAACATATCCGCAACGGGAGCGGACAGTACCGATGCGCCTGAGAAAAGCATCATAACGGCAAGCAGAATACTGAACATTTTTTTGCTGTGTTTTTCATGTTGGGTTTACCTCCTGTTTATATTTAATTCAAAATCCCGAGTCATTTACCATATTTTGTAAACAAACACAAGACTAAATGTGACGTGTTTTTTCTATTTTATTTGTAGAATATGAACAAAAAGTCTATTATTAATGTCTGCGGCTGAATACTGCCGGCAGGATAAGAGGTTTCTTTTCTCCGGCGTTCAGCATTTCGCGTATCAGCAGCTTTTTCATTTCATTTCTCACTCCCGCGTAACAGGGGTCTTTGACAAGATTTACCTTTTCGCACGGGTCATTTTCCAGATCATACAGAAAATCCTCCGCGTAAACGGGCGAGGAGCTGATAAGCACGCCTGTTGCGGTGGGCGCTTTCACGGAATATTTGTATTTTTTCGTTCTCACCGCTCTGCCGCACTGACTTTCCGAAATCTGTATGAACACGCAGTCTCTTTCCTGCCCGTTCTTCATCTGCCCGGGCAGTGATATTCCCATATAACCGTCCGGCACCTCTATCCCGGCAAGCTCCAGCAGTGTCGGCGGCAGGTCGATAAGGCTGACGAGTCTTCCGTCCTTTTTTCCGCCCGTAAATGCTCCGCCGGAAATGATCAGCGGCGTATGCACCGCGCTGTCGTGGCAGCAGCGCTTATATTCCGCGTTGCGCGTTTTGAAATGGGAGCCGTGGTCGCTTGTATAGATGATGACCGTGTTGTCATATAAGCCTTTTTCTTTCAGCTTTTTTACAAGCCGTCCCACATTTTCGTCTATCCTGTTTATCGCCGCTATGTAGTCGGGGTACATTTCCTTATAGTCGCCCTTCAGAAACGTAAGATCGTCCGGCAGCGGATAATTTCTGTAATTCTCCACGGTATCAACGGGCCCCTCGTAACGGTGCCTGTCGTTCTGATGGTGCGGCTCAATGTGAGAAACAAACATAAAAAACGGCTTGGCGGAGGTCTTTTGCTCAAGATACTCGAGGGCAAAATCGTTGATGCAGTCCGCGCGGTATCCTTTAAATTCGATTTTTCTGTTTTCTCCGTCAAAAACATATCCGTCATAGCCGTGGGAGGTAAACTCAAGCACATCCGCCGCCCGCCAGAAATCGCGGTAGCCTCCCCTTTTTTCTTCCGGTATCGCCGAGGTTTCACAGTGAAAACCGACGCCGGGGAAACGGTCCGACGCAAGGTGCCATTTTCCGACATAAGCCGTTTCATACCCTGCCTCATTGAAATATTCCGCAAGTGGCTTGATTTCGTCCGTCAAAGGTATGCCATTGACGAAGCTTCCGTTCTGCGTTGCGTAAACGCCCGTTTGCAGACACGCTCTCGCCGGTCCGCACACCGGCTGGCAGGTGAAGGAATTTTCAAATTCAACGCCCTCATCGGCAAGAGCCGTCAGATTCGGCATGACCTGACGGTTTACGGTGTCCCAACGCTGCTGATCGGTAAAATAAAAAATGATATTCGGCCTCATAATATACCTCACTGAAGCTTTGTGAACATTTCCAGTATGCGCTTCATGCAGACCTCAAGGTCATTTCTTGTTATTCTGCCGTCGTCAAGTCCTTTTTGCAGGTCTTCGGGATAACCGACAGGCATTTTCAAATCATTTCCGGCTTTAATTTCCTTCACCGGGTCGTTTTTAACGCCCCAGTCGGTGACAACCATGCCCTTAAAGCCCCATTCCTTTCTGAGAATCCCCGTCAGCAGCTCATAGCTTTCGGAGGTGTGCTGTCCGTTGATAAGATTATATGAAGACATAACCGTCCACGGGTCAGCCTCTCTGACGCAGATTTCAAATGCTTTGAGATATATTTCACGCAGGGCGCGTTCCGAAATACGAGAATCGCACGCAAAACGGTTGGGCTCTTTGTTGTTGCAGGCAAAGTGCTTGAGCGACACCGCAATTTTTTCCGACTGAATACCTCTGATTTCCGATGCACACATTTTGCCTGCCAAAACGGGGTCTTCGGAAAAATACTCAAAATTTCTGCCGCACAGCGGATTTCTGTGTATGTTCAGCGCAGGAGCAAGCCACACACCGAGATTGTTTTCACGAAGCTCTGACGCAGCCGCCGCACCTACCTCATATGTGAGCTGCTCGTTCCATGTTGCCGCAAGCAGGGTGGCGCACGGCCACGCGGTGGTGGGTATACCCGTTTCGGTGTTCAGCCGCAGCCCGGCAGGTCCGTCCGCAGTGGGAACTGCCGGAACGCCAAGCCGTTTTATGCCGCCGAAGCAGCCCGTATTTGCAACGCCTGTGGGAGCCTGACCGCCGACATATTCTTTCAATTCGTCTATTGTAAGCTGCCTGATGAACTCATCAAGCGTGATGTCCTCACCCACGCGGTCAAACGGCACGGCTTTTTCGGGCGCATGGGCAACGATTTCTTCGTTTTCACCGTAAAAATACTCCGCTTCGCCCATCGGCAATTCTTCATAGCTGCCGTCTGATAACATTCTGCGCGGCAGTGTGAACGGTCTGCAAAGAGAAGAAAGCTGTTCACTTATTATGTCTTCATCAACATTATATTCAAACGCAAGCTTTTCACATTCGCGTACCGAAGTTCCGAGATAAAATTCATACACGCCCTTTTCAAGCACATATGCGGATTTTCTGATTTTGCCGAGGTCGTCAAAGCCTGCCATGCTGTTTACATCAAATGAAATAACAACTGCTTCGCTTTCACCGGGTGCAAGCAGTCTTGTTTTTCTGAATCCGGCAAGAGCCCTTGAAGGCTTTCCGAGCCTTCCCTGCGGTGCGGAGTAATAAAGCTGAACAACCTCTTTTCCGGCACAGCCGCCTGTATTTTTAACCGTGCAGACCGCTGTGATTTTTCCGTCGCTTTCGCCGCAAAGTATGCCGCTGAGCTGAAAATCCGTATATGAAAGTCCGTAACCGAAGGGATAACGAACCTCGTCCTTTTTGCCGGGAACGGTTTCAAAATACCTGTAACCGACATAAATATCCTCACTGTAATTCACATAGTCAAAGCTTTCTTCGTAATCCGCCTTACTCGGATAGCTGTCATAGCTTTTGACAAGCGTATCGGGCATTTTGCCGGACGGGTTTACATCGCCGCAAAGTATATCGGCTATCGCGCCGCCGCCCTCCATGCCTGCCTGCCAGCCCATGAGCACAGCCTGAACACCGTCGTTTTCGGCAAAATATTCGCAGTCGAGCACCGCACCCGCGTTGAGCACGACAACAACCTTTGAAAACAGCTTCACAGCCCTGTCAACAAGGCTTTTTTCGGTGTCGGAAAGTATGTAGTCTCCGCCGAGCACGCGCCTGTCCGTGCCTTCTGCGGAAAACCGTCCTACGGTTATTACAGCCGTTCTTGCAAATTGTGCCGCATTTTCAAGCAGACTGTCCGGCACATCCGCTTCTTTTACAAACATACTCTGAAATGTGTCATATGTCATGTCATCGCGCTTCTGACAAAATTCCATATTGTTCACAATGTCCCATGTTGCGTTAATCTGCGCCTCGGTGGGTACATTTTTCTGTGTTTTTTCAAGATAACCTCTGTAAAAATCTATAAGAGGAAGATATATTTCAATTTTCCCTTCTCTTTGTTTTCCCGTCATGCCGTCATATACATTGCGGATATAGGGGCAGTGAACATCGCCGCTGCCGCCACCGCCCTTAACATATTCAAGGGTGGTTTTGCCCAGAAGCGCCACTTTTTCGCCTTTTTTCAGCGGTAAAGCCTTTTCGCTGTTTTTCAGCAGGACAACGGACTGTCGGTGAGCAAGATTGGCGGC
>JAKSQS010000119.1 GCA_024404055.1 Clostridia bacterium
GTTTCTATCTCGGGAAATCTTTCGGTTACTTTGTCATATACATCATCAAAGGCTACGCTGTCATGAACATTGCCGGGTGTTACAACCGTCTCCAATACATATCCGTTTTTATCGCATACCGTATGCGCTTCATATGCAAACTGCCTTTTATGCTCACCCTTTACAAACAAGCCGCTTTCCGGATCTGTTGTGCTTTTGACCGTTTTCTTTGCTTGCTTTGCTGCTTTTTTACGTCGTGCAAGCTTCTTTTTTGATGTGTTTCTATCAGGCTTTGACGGTCTGTTTTTGTCATTGTCGTCTTTGTCTTTGAGAGGTTTCTTTCCGTGAGCTTCTCTGTCCTGATTTATCTCTTCCATAAGCTCATCCGCATACCTTTTAGCGGCAACGGGTACTTCCTCTTCATATTTTTTCTTGTTATTTGCATTTGCCTTGATATGCGTTCCGTCCACAAAAACGGCACTCGGCGTTAAATATCCGTTCTCGTTAATTTCATCCAATATCCACGAGAATATTTTATCTACAGTTTCCGCAGTAAAACGATTTCTGAAATTGTAGCTGACAGTAGAAAAATGAGGTGTTTCTTTCTGTAAGCTATATCCGAGAAACCAGCGATATGCCATATTGACACGGACTTCGCTTGCCGTTCTTCTGAGTGACGGCAGACCGTAAAGATGTTGTATCAGTACCATTTTAAAAAGCACCACAGGGGCTATGCTTCCTCTTCCGTTATCTTCACAATACAGTTCTTCCACAAATTCATACAGCTTTGTGAAATCAACTGCATTTTCTATTTTTCTGAGCAAATGGTCTTCAGGTACTATGTTCTCTACGCATATCATTTCATATTGATATCTGTTTTCTTTTCCTTTTGTCAACATCTTTCATCACCGTAATTATTATACCATAAACAAAAGAAAAAGCCCAGCTTTTACCGGACTTTTTCGAAAGACTGAACAGGACTGAGATATCTTCTCAGCCCTGTTTTCTATATATTAGGATTTAGTCAGCATTTTAAAGATATTTTTTACCGCAGTTACGGGTATGCTGAGGATATTAGTTATGGTAGTGACCACGTCGGACACCCTTAAGATCTGATAAGTTCGGTAGCCGTCAGTCAGGTTGTAGCTTGCCTGCCAGGTCGTATTGCCTATTTTTTTTCCGTATGTGGTAACATTTACAAGCTTTACAAAAGGTGTTTTGCAATGGATCGTCAGATTGTAGCCTTTCAGCTCGTAATAGGTGACCGGTTTGCCGTCAACGGTGACAGAAACGATGCGGCTGCCGGCGTCATTGGGATCGTAAACGCCGAAAAGGTTGACGGTGAGGTCGTATTTGCCCTTATCCTTTAAGCTTGCGGGAACAGCGGAAAGAACGCGGCTCGCAATGTAGTCCTGACCGTTGACAGAGGGGTGCACTCCGTCGCCGGAGATCGTATTTCCGTTTTCGTCAACTTCTAATGCTTCAAGACCGTTAACATCGACAAAAGTAACGTTGGAGCGCGTGCTGGCCTGCTCGCGCAGAAGCAAATTGATGGTTGCGGTAGCGGCAGTCACCGCATCCATAATGATAGCAATTGCATCCTCGGAAAGCGAGAGCTTATAGGCACTCAGGTCAGTCGTAAAGTAGGGATTATAAACGCCGACAAGGATAATTTCCATTGTGGGGTTGAGCTCCTGAAATTTATCAAGGATCTTCGGTGTGTTGTTTACAAAGTCCGCCAGACCGGTCGCTACTTCCACAAGTTTCGTTTTCACCTGCTCATCCTCGCTGACAGCGTCTGCGTTGACGATAGGCCCGTAAATAAAGTCGTTATTGCCGAAAGCGTAAATCAGAAGATCGAGGGGCTCGGTATCGGCTGTTCCGCAGATGCAATCGGTTATATACTGCTTGGTGAACAGTCTGTGGATAGATTCGACCTCGGGATTATACCAGCAGGCATCAAATCCCTCGCTCGCGAGCTTGGCTTTGTATTCATCGTCAAAAAGGGTTAGAATATCCATAGAGCGCATGGCGTTGGCTGTCATAGAGCGATAATCAACGGCTGCACGGAACTCATCAAAAGTGTCAATCTGAGCGATCTCATCATCTGTGAGATTCAGGCCCATGGCAACCTGAAGACCGTATGATCTGAGAAGAGTCTTCTCGTACGGAAGTGTAACAGCGAGATTGGCAGGATCGCTTTCCGGAAGAGCATCGTTATAGCCTTCAACGTACTGGTACTGGTCGCGAAGGTCCTGGTAAGCAGAATTGCCGGTATAAGGTGCTTTGCTCGGCGTTGCACAAGCCATCGTGTATTTATCCGGATACAGGGATGCGCCGTTTGGGATACTGTCACCTATGCAGCCCACGGAAATGGAATCGTCGTTCTTTGGTTCGGCCGCAAAGGCAGGAACACTCAGACCGAATATAAGAACGATAGCAATGAGAACGGATAATACGCGTTTGGACGTCATTTTCATATTTTTCCCTCCATAAAGATTGCCGTTTAATTCTTTCTCTATTAAATACATCAGGCCTTGTTGTCACAGATATATCAAATATCCATATCAAGGTCGGTATATACGTATACATACACATGTAATGTATCATGTTTGTGAAACAATTGCAAGTACTTTAAAAAATTAAATTGTTTTGGCATGTTTTAATCTGGCTGCAAATATTGGCAATATTAAAATGAAATTATTATTACTTGACATGACAAAAGAAAAATAGTATTATATCCTTTATAATCGTGTACTATGGGAAATTATTGACAGATTACAATTTACATAAATAAAATACGAAAAGGAGACAAAAGCTTTACATGGAAGAAAATGCTGCAAAGAACAGACAGAAAAAGAAAAGCAGTACGGACGCAGCGAAAAAAAAGACAGTAAAAACAAATACATCCGAATCAAAAAAACAAAAGAACATTAAAAACGAAAATAAAGCTACGGAAAAAAAGACGGAAAAGAAAGCAGCCGTACAGACCGAAATGAACCGGACTGCGGTGCAGCAGAATAAAAAACAGACAAAGCCTGTTCAAAAGCGCACGGGACAGGGAAGACAGAGCAAAAAGAAAAAAGAAAAGCCCGTAAGAATAGCATTTTTGGGCGGTCTTAACGAAGTCGGAAAAAATATGACGCTGTTCGAGTATGACGGCGATATGATTCTGGTTGACTGCGGACTTGCGTTTCCCGATGAGGAAATGCCCGGAATAGACCTTGTTATCCCGGACTTTACCTATGTTGAAAAAAATATCGACAAAATCAAAGGAATTGTAATTACACACGGGCATGAGGATCATATAGGCGGTCTTGCCTATCTTCTTCGGGCTGCGAACATCCCGGTATATTCCACAAGGCTTACAATCGGTCTTATTGAATGTAAATTAAAGGAGCATACAAATCTTTCCGGCGTGTCGCTGAACACCGTAAAGCCCGGCGACCATGTTAAGCTCGGAAAATTCGATGTTGAGCTTATTCATGTCAATCACTCCATTCCGGATGCCGTGGGCCTTGCGATAAAATGTGCCGGCGGCACAATTGTCCACACGGGAGACTTTAAAATTGACAGCACCCCCATTGACGGAGGAATGATAGATATAGGCAGATTTGCCTCCCTCGGCTCGGAGGGCGTGCTGTGCTTTATGGCAGACTCCACCAATGCGGAAAGACCCGGCTTTACAGAGAGCGAAAAAAAAGTGGGCGAATCCTTTGAAATGCTTTTCAGAAAAGCGGGAAAAAGAAGAATTATTGTTGCAACATTCGCATCGAATATTCACCGTGTTCAGCAGATTATTGATGTTGCGGAAAGTCTCGGCAGAAAAGTTGCGCTTTCCGGCAGAAGTCTTGAAAATGTTGTTGCCATAGGTGCTGAGCTCGGTTATCTGAGAGTGCCGGAGGGAATACTCATAAAGCTTGACCTTGTTAATAACTATATGCCTGAGGAAATTGTGCTTATCACAACGGGCAGTCAGGGAGAGCCGATGAGCGCCCTGACGAGAATGGCTTTTTCCGACCACAGAAAAATTGTTGTCGGAAACAATGACTATGTTATTATTTCAGCCAATCCTATTCCCGGAAACGAAAAAATGGTCGGCAAGGTCATAAATGAGCTTATGAAGCTCGGCGCGGAGGTCGTATATGAAAAAATGTACGATGTTCATGTTTCGGGTCATGCCTGCCGCGAGGAATTGAAGCTGATGCTCGGTATTGTAAAGCCGAAATATTTTATCCCGGTTCACGGAGAGCGCAAGCATCTGCAAAAGCATTTTGAGCTTGCACAGAGCATGGGAATTGACGGGAAAAACATGGTTATTGCCGATAACGGTACCCTTGTTGAAATGACTGAGGATTATATCAAGGCAACGGAAACCGTACCGGCAGGCAGGGTGATGGTGGACGGCTCCGGTGTCGGTGATGTCGGCAGCATCGTTTTAAGAGACAGAAAGCATCTTGCACAGGACGGGCTTATTATTGTTGTTGCCACGCTTGACAGCGCAACGGGTGAGCTGCTTTCGGGTCCCGACATTGTTTCGAGAGGCTTTGTATATGTCAGAGAGTCTGAGGAGCTCATGGAGCAGGCAAGAAATGTTGCCTATGAATCACTGATAAAATGCCGCGAAAAGAGGGTTCGCGAGTGGGGCGAAATCAAGCTGCGCCTGCGCGACGATGTTTCGAGGCTGATGTATGAAAAAACGCGCAGAAGTCCGATGATACTTCCTGTAATTATGCAGGTGTGATATAAATATTAAACGGAGGTTAATGATATGAAGGTTGTACTTAAAGAAAATGTAAAGGGTCTTGGCAAAAAAGGCGAGCTTGTAAACGCCGCTGACGGGTATGCAAGGAATTTCCTGTTCCCGAAGGGACTTGCAAGCGAGGCAAACGCACAGGCAATGAGTGAGCTGAAAAACAAGGAAAATGCCGAAAAATACCGTATTGCAACGGAAACGGCGGCCGCAAAGGCAAACGCCGCAAAGCTTGAAGGCAAAACGCTTAAGCTGACGGCGAAGGCGGGACAGAACGGCAAGCTTTTCGGCTCTGTTACCGCAAAGGAAATCAGCGAATGCATTATGGAACAGTACGGCATTGAAACAGACAAAAAGAAAATCGTTGTTGAGGATATAAAGCAGTTCGGCACTTACCAGGTAGAGGTTAAGCTTTATCAGGGTGTAAGCGCGCATCTGTATGTTGCGGTAGGCAACTGATTATCTGAAAGGAAGCGGGGGCGTAACACTCCGCGGCTAAAAAAATGGATTCGACAAATTCAATGGTTTCTCTTGACGGGATAAACCTGCCTTACAGCCTTGAAGCGGAGCAGGCAGTGCTCGGCAGTATACTTATGGATCCGCCGTGTATTACGGCTGTGCTGATTATACTCAAGCCGGAGCATTTTTATCTGCCGCAGCACAGAGCAATATTCACCGTTATGCAGAATATTGACTCCATCGGCGGAAAAATCGACCCTCTGCTTATTCTTGAAGAGCTGAAAAAAGACAGGGTTTATGATGACGCGGGCGGAAAAAACTATCTTTTTCAGCTTGCGCAGTCTGTTCCGTCTACGGAAAATGTGGAGTCTTATGCTAAAATTATCAGAGAGAAATTTTACATAAGAACTCTGATAAATGTTTCAAGAGACATCATCGGGGAAGCGTCGCAGTCGGACAGCACGGCGGATGTGCTGCTTGACTCAGCGGAGCAGAAAATTTACGATATACGGCAGGGCAGGGTATCCTCGGGACCGACAAAAATCAGCGATGTTATCGTAAATGAGGTATACGACAACCTGCAAAAGCTTTCTTCTCCCGACAGGGATAAATATAAGGGCTACCCCACGGGCTTTACTGACCTTGACAAGGTTACTACCGGGCTTAACCGTTCCGACCTTGTTATAATCGGTGCCCGTCCTGCAATGGGTAAAACAAGTCTTGCATTGAATATGGCGCGCAACTGTGCCATGATGGGCATGAAAAAGGTGCTTTTCTTCTCACTTGAAATGACAAAGCAGCAGCTTGCGCAAAGAGTTCTTTCAACGGAAGCAAGGGTGGAAAGCACGAAAATGAGAACGGGAAACATTTCCGCGGAGGAATGGACGCGGCTTGCCTCTGCCACGGCGGTGCTGACAAACTGTGAGCTTTATTTTGACGATACCTCCAACCTTACGGTTACGGAGATGAAGTCGAGAGTTCGCAGGCTCAAGGATGTTGATGCGGTTTTCATTGATTATTTACAGCTTATGAAAAGCGGTACAAGAGTTGAAAGCCGTGTGCAGGAGGTTTCCGAGATTACAAGAAATCTCAAGCTTATGGCAAAGGATTTGAATGTTCCCGTTGTGGTTCTCGCTCAGCTTGCAAGAACCACGGAGGCGCGCGGAAAAAGTCACCGTCCCCAGCTTGCCGACCTTCGTGAATCCGGCTCTATTGAGCAGGATGCGGATATTGTTCTCATGCTTTACAGAGAGGACTATTACAGCACCGGTGAGACTGACAGCACGGCTGACGAAGAGCAGTCGGTCAACAAATGCCAGCTCATCATTGCAAAAAACAGACACGGCCCCACAACGGATGTTGATATAGCGTGGAATCCCGACTATACAATGTTCTCAAATCTGGAGACTATCAGAAATGATATGTAAAGTAAAACAGGCGATAGAAAAATTCGGTATGCCGGAAAACTGTACCGTTACCGTCGGACTTTCGGGCGGTGCGGATTCCGTGGCATTGCTGGATGTTCTTATAAAATTGAGCGGCGAATACTCATGGGTTGTTAAGGCTGCTCATGTCAATCATTGCCTTCGCGGTGTGCAGGCGGACGCGGATGAAAGCTTTGTCAGGTCTTTGTGTGAAAAAAGGGGCGTGCAGCTTTCCGTTCTGCGTGCCGATGTTGCAGGTGAAGCGCGAAGGCGGCATATCGGGCTTGAGGAATGCGGCAGACAGATAAGATATGACTTTTTTGCCTCTCTTGACACCGATTATATTGCTACGGCGCACACGCTTTCAGACACGGTGGAAACAATGTTTATCAATCTTTCGCGCGGGTGCTCGCTGTCGGGGCTTTGCTCCATACCTCCTGTCAGAGGAAAAATAATTCGTCCGCTGATTTTGTGTACGGGCGGAGAAGTTCGCCAATACTGTAAGGAAAACGGGCTGGATTATGTTATTGACGGCAGCAACAATGAGGATGAATATTTGAGAAACAGGATAAGGCATTATGCTGTTCCCGAATTTATCAGGCTTCAGCCGCGGTTTGAGGAAAATGCGGGCAGATGTATAGACGCTCTGCGTGACGATAACGACCTGCTTGATATGCTGACGGATGAGCTTATAAAAAAAGCGACGGCCTTTTCTTTATTTCTGTTCTCCTTCTATGGGG
>JAKSQS010000012.1 GCA_024404055.1 Clostridia bacterium
GGATTGTCGCACACCTTCCCCACCTTGTCAACCCCTTTTTGGAAATAACTATGTTATATTTTACCATACTAAAACCCGAATTGCAAGACTTTTGTTCGCTTTAATTTTTCTTAAGAATTATAAAAATGCACAGCCGAAAAGCAAAACCTTCTCGGTTCAATGCACTCCCCTGCGACTTTGTACCGTCTGAAGCTTTTTTCGTAAAGCTTTAGGTGATACAAAGTACTATGAAAATGTCTGATATAAAATTCGCCGCAGGACACAGAACCGTCCCCTTGTCTTTCCGAAAGCGCCAAAAAATCAGCGGTTAACCGCTGATTTAAATTATTATTTTTATTTCTGCTTTGAATATTTAAGCCTGTAAATTACATTCATCAGCTTTGAGTCAAGTGCACTGATTTTTTTCGGCTTTTCAAAAAGATTTGCGTAAAGCTCTGTCTTGCAGCCTTTATCCATAACCATTTCAGCCGCCTGCGCATCGTCAAGGTCTTTGCCGCAGCATACCGCGCCGTTGTCCTTAATAAGCACAGCGTTTGTACCCTTTTTCAGCTTCTTGGCAATTTTTTTGCCGCTCTTTTCTGTTTCAAGAATGGAAAATTCCGCATTCTTTACGGCAACACCGACAATCTGCGCAAAGTCGTCAAGCAGAGGCTTCATAGTCTTGCCGATTTTTGAAACGGCAACAACATCGGGCAGGTCAGAATGAATAATGCAGTTAATATCCTCGCGTTGGTTGTATATCGCACGGTAAATATCCGCTTCATAAGGATATTTGTCGCCGCTGATAAGTCTGCCGTCTTTAAGCGCGATTTCAGCCTTTTCAACGCCTTCCTTGTCGGAAACAACAAGGCTGCCGCCGGAGCGAACGCTGTCGTAGCAATTGATTTTTGCCGCCGGAGCGTCTGCCTTGCCGCGTTTTATGAGATTAACGGCATATTCATTGAGGGAATGCAGATTTTCGGCTGTCTTATCCGTGAGGGTGGTATATCTTCTCATAATATACTGCTCACAAACATTTTCAAGCTCGGAAGCTATTGCAAATGCCTCTTCATAGTCCTTACCGAGGCATACAGCACCGTGATGCGCCATAACTATTGCCTTTGAATCCGTGCCTGCTATTGCGGCTTTAACGCCGTTTATAAGCTTGCCTGTGCCGGGCATACCGTAAGAGGCAACGGGAACACATGAGCCGATAAGCGCACGGCTTTCGTCTGACAGCTTATGTATATCGTTACCGATGGCACTGACAACAGACGCGTTCATCTGATGTGTGTGAATAACAAAATTACATTCGGGACGAAGGGCATAGCACTGCGCGTGAACACCCTTTTCGCTGGAGGGCTTCACATCTCCTTCCCATGCTAAATCCGCGATTTTAACAAGAACTATTTCATCAGGCGTCAGGCTTTCATATGCTCTGCCGCTGGGGGTGATAACAAAGCTTTCGCTGTCTATACGGCAGCTTACATTACCCCATGTACGGGCAATAAGACCGCTTGAAACAAGCTGCTTACCTGCCTCGACAACAAGTTTTTTGGCTTCAAGTATATCCATAGTTGTTTTCCTTTCGCTTAATCGGAATAAAGGGGCGAGTTGTTCGCCCCCTGTGCTTTTATTTTATTTGCCTATGCAGACAACATTGGAGAAAATCTTGTCGAAACGACCGAGAACATCGTCAATCATTTCCTCGTTGTATGCGGCACTGGTGTAAAGTCTGCTGCCTGCAAGGGTAACAAGACCTTCTGCCATGTATGCCGCGCCCATATGCTGCATTTCTTTCTTTCTGATGTCTGTTTCCTTAAGAACCGAAGGAACAGTCCAAAGCTTGCTCCAGTCGATGCTGAAGTGCATTGTGCCTACTGTTTCCATGTGGCAGATTGAGCCCTGGTTGAACGCAACGAAGGGAAGGTTGTATTTGTCGATGATAACATTGAGACCGTTGACAAGTCTGTCGCCCATCTGACCGGCTCTCTGGCAGGCGTTCTGTCTGTCGATTTCTTCAAGCATGAAGTAACCGGCGCAGCAGCTTATGGGTGTTGCTGCCATGGTACCGCCGCAGAATGCCTTATGAATCTTCTGTGAGCCGTCAAGACCTGAACCGAGATACTTCATATATTCTCTCTTACCGCCAACGCCGCCTGCGCCCGGATAGCCGCCTGCGATAGCTTTGCCGAAGATTGTAAGGTCGGGCTCAACGCCGAAATAGCCCTGTGCGCCCGCCATACCGATACGGAAGCCGGTAACAACCTCATCAAAGATGAGCAGTGCGCCGTATTTGCGGCAAAGTCTTTCAACGCCCTTGTTGAAGTCAATGTCAAGCGGTCTTGTTCCGCTTTCGGGACCAACGGGCTCGATGAATACGCAAGCCGTGCCGCCGCGAAGCTGGTTCATACGAAGGGTTCTTTCAAGCGAGTCAAGGTCATTGGGGAAAAATTCCTGTGTGTCTCTCATAAGACGCATGGGAACGCCGTGAGCCTGTGTCCACTTGGAACCGGGAACACGGATGCCCCAGCCGAGCTGATCTGACCAGCCGTGGTATGCGCCGCCCATTTTAACAACATTCTTTTTCTTTGTTGCAAGACGCGCAATACGGATGGCACACATACACGCTTCTGTACCTGAACCGAGCATACGGAACATATCTACTGTGGGAACGCTGTCCGCAACCTTTTTTGCGAGCTTGTATTCAAACTCATGGAAAAGACCGGTGGACGGGCCGCAGGTGTTGAGAAGGTCAATAACCTGTTCACGAACCTCGGGAGGATTGGAGCCGAGAACCGTCGGACCGCCTGCCTGAAGGAAGTCATAATATTCATTTCCGTCAATATCATAAAGCGTTGCGCCTTCTGCCTTTGTGAAAACAAGGGGGAAGGGATAGTTGAAAGCAAGGTTATGCTGAACGCCGCCGGGGATGATTTGTTTTGCTTCTTCAATCATCGACTTTGACTTTGCGCATTTTTTTCCGTAATATTCGTCTTCGTATTTCTGAAGAACATCGGGCTTGATTGAATAAATGGGCTGTGCAATAAGGTTGTCAAGCTTTTTTGTAACGGCAGCCGCGTCGGGATAGTTTGTGATTGCGAATCTTGTGTCCATAATTAACCTCCGAAAAAATTTTATAACGGGGTGAGTCATCACTCACCTAATTTACACATAAAATTATATATGCTTTTCCTTTGTTTGTCAATGCTTTTCTTTCGTTATGAGATTTTTTGTTAAAAATGACAGTTATATCAGTGACCGTACGGAAAGCTTCTCGAGCGGTAGCCCTTGGGTCTTTCCTGCTTCGGCTTTTCCTCTGCCGGTTTTTCAGACGGCTTATCACTGTAAACAGGTCTTGAAGCATTGTACGGCTGACTGTCTGCCGTGCTCCCGACTGATTTTTCCGGCTCGCTCACGGGCTTATCAATATTCTCCTGCGGCTGAATAACCGGTTGGGGAACGCGAACGGTAAATTCGTTTTCAGCTTCATGCGGCTGTTCAACCGTGAAACGGTCAATATGCGGCTGTACAGGCTGTACAGGCTGTATATCTTCTACGGGTTGAGGCGCACGCACAGCATCGGCAGAGGAGGGCGCTTCTGCTTTAACCGCAAGCTCAACAGGCGGCTGCTCTGCCTTGTCAGTATTGTAAATCGGGGGGATATACATGGGCGGCATATCCTGTGTGATTTTTTCATTTTCAGCTTCCGGCTGTGCAGGACTGTATTTTTCGCTTATGCCGTATGCGTTTTCTTCTTCGTCACTGTTCTTTGTCAGCTTTACAAGCACAATAATTAATCCGACAACGGGAATGAGGAGCATAAACAGAAATTTTCCGCTTATGCCCGTATCGTGAAGACGGCGCACGGTTATTGCAAGATTAGGGCACAGACAGACAATGCTGTATGCAACAAGGACATATTTGAAAATCGGTACAAAGAAATAAGCCGCGCAAAGGATTCCGGTTATTATCAGGTTTGCAAGAAACGCGAGCCAGAAATCGCGTCTGCGTGTTCTCGGCGCAAATTCGGCAAAATTCTGCCAGTATTTTGAGAATGATTTAATCATAACAAAACCTCCTGTGGGGGAACATTTAAATTATTATAACACACTTTTTTCAAAACGGCAATACCGGAATAAAAGATTAACAGAGGGAAAATGTACTTTTGACATTTTTCCCTCTGTTCAGTCTAATATTACGGCAGAATGTATATTTCTACCGACCTTCTTCCGAAGTTTATACAGTCCGAATATGAATACATATAAAGGTCAACCGTTGTGCCGCTGCCGTTCCAAACAAATCCGCCGGTGTCTGCCGCAACCGCATATCCGTATACATATTTCCCGTCGGCAGATACGATATAAAGCCTTGTACCGTAAGGAATCTGATTCGGATCAACCGCAACTCTGCCGGGCATGGGTGCCACACCCGTGGAGGTGATGTAGCCGGTGCAGTAAGCCGTTGCCTTGCCTGTTATAACTCTCTTGTAATTTACGGGTCTGCCGTTGCTGTCAAGCTCAATGTCATACGGCGGGTCGAGCTGTGAAATGATTCTCGATGTGGAAACCGGGCGGCCGTTTGACAGATAGCGGTATCTTGTACCTACGGTGACAATTTCTTCAACCGGCTGCTTTGTAATTTTTTCGTTTGTTACTAAGGAGCTGACGCATTTTCCGTCAACATATTTGTCGAGGTAGGTAATTTTCCTGCACCCTTTTACGCCTTTTTGGTTCACCTTCTGTTTGTCGCTGTACCAGTCATCGTTATAAAGCGTGCGTGTGGTGTATTCGATGTCTTCCTTTTCGGTTCTTGTGTCATAGCTTATGCGTTCAACAACAACCTTCATGCCGGCTTCAAGAAGCGTATCGGTGCCGCATGAAATTTTATCATGCTTGCCGAGAGTGATTTCCGCTTCGTCAAGCAGGTCTTCAACCGTACCCTTAACAAGGCTGTACTTTCTTGTTTTTCCGTCTGCCTTAAGAGTTACGCTGAATGAGCGGCTGATTTTGATTATCATGCCGTCCCGGAGAAATACTTCTCTGTTAACGCTGATTTTATCTGTCTCTTTGATTTTGATGCCCGCTTCCTTTAACGCGTCCTCGACCGTGCCGGAGGCGGTGACATCTATTTTGATTCCGTCGTCTTCAACAACAATGCTGTGAGGCAGATAAACATAAATGACGGAGTCTTCCTTTTCAGGGTCAAATGAATCAAGATTAAGCTTGTAGTCTTCGTCAGTGTTTATTCCCGCT
This sequence comes from Clostridia bacterium, assembly GCA_024404055.1. GTDB lineage: Bacteria > Bacillota > Clostridia > Oscillospirales > Acutalibacteraceae > UBA6857. Next base: position 5,235 of record JAKSQS010000012.1, read on the forward strand.
CTTTTAACGATGTCCTCAGGGTCTGCGGAAAGAGTATAAACTTTTGTTATTTCATTTTCACAGCACACTAAAGTAGGGATGGCGTTCGTCGCGGCAAAAACCGTTGTTGCCGTGCAGGCAAGCACGAAAGTGACAGCTAAAAGAACCTTCACTCGAAAGTGCTTTACCTTTGCAGAGGCAAGCTTAATTTTTGTAATCATGTTTTGCTTCCTTTCGTTAAAAAACCGCGCATTTTCCTCTGTTTTTTTCTGTCGGAAACGGCGTAATAAATTCGCCGTAACGCGGTAAATTTCCGTGGTCTCGCAATGACAGCGGGTATTATAATGAAAAACCGTCTATCTGTCAAGTGGATGAATATGATGAAAATGTGCAAATTGCACAAACAAATCAATGAATTTTATTAGCATGACTTTTCAATATGAAATTTCATAAGCGACAGGTATATAAAATTTCGTTAATAATGCAGAAATTTTCATTTTTTGAAAGGAGAATAATTATAAGACAATATTGACACATATGTTGCTGATTATTCAAGCGTTAAAAATAATTTTTTTCATCGGCGATAGCAAAAAAACGGACGGAAACACATAATTTTTTTATGCGTTTCCCCCCGTTTTTCAGGACAGATTTTCCTTTGGCTTTATTCGGCAAATTCGGCTGCAATTTCGTCAAGCTTTGTGCCGTCAACAAGGTCGATTCCCTCAGTAAAAGCCTTTAAAGCTTTGCGTTCACTTTCGGAAATATTTTCCTTTTTTTTCATCTCGCTTTCGACTTTTTTCACCATCATGCTCATCATCATTTTGTAAATTCCGCTGAGATTTTTTATGTTGAAGCAGCCGGGAAGACAGTAAAGAGACCCTGTAACCGGGTTCTTTGAAATGAGCTCTTCCCTGCTCTTTTCATCGTCTCCCATGCTTAAAATTCCGACTGCGCAGACGGCTTTTACATCGTATTTTTTTACCGCATCGGCAAGGCCCTGTATGGAGGATGCCATCACCCAGCCCATGTAAATTATCTGCTTTCCTTCGAGCTCGGCAGGGGCTTTTTCACTGGAAAAAACAGGCTTTAAAAGCCGCTCTCCGAGCATTTCGGCATACCTTTTCGTGCTGCCCGTATTTGATGTGTAAATGATTGCGTCCATAGTAAAATCCTTTCATTTTTAGTCGCCGTATAATACCCTATTAATATAGTATACGAACTGAAGCTTATCAAGCGAATTTTGACTCTTATATAATAGCATATATTGCAGGCAAAATCAAACTTTTTTGTTTTATTCGATTTTCAATAAATAACAGTTGCGAAAAATGATGACTTATGGTAGAATGTAAAAACGAAAGGCTGATTTTCTGACCGGTATGTGTTCATCCCGGAAAGCACGGCCTTTTCAACTGACACCGAAGATGACTGAGGTGAAAGACGCACAGCAAAACAATATGCACGGCTGCGTCTTAAAAACGCAGTTTTTTTACTGCGCCGCGGGCGCCGACACGGGTTCTTCAGAGCTCCTTCGGTATACATTACTATTGTATATGGAAAGGAAAAAACAAATGAAAAAGAAAATTTCGGCACTGATTTTAACGGCAGCACTGCTTTTAAGCCTTGTGTGCTGCGGCTCGGGTGAAACCGAAAAAACGGTGAATGCAGCCGTTCTCAAGGGTCCTACCGGCATGGGTGCGGCATGGCTTATGGAAAAAAATGAAAAAGGCGAAAGCCTGAACAGCTATAATTTTACCGTAGCGGGTGCGGCAGATGAGATAACCGCCGGGCTTGTTTCGGATGGTATCGACCTTGCGGCAGTGCCGACAAACCTTGCAAGCGTGCTTTACAACAAAACAAACGGCGGCGTTTGCGTGCTTGCCGTGAATACCCTCGGTGTGCTTTATGTTCTCGAAAAAGGGGACAGCATAAGCAGCGTTAAAGACCTTGAGGGCAAAAAAATCGTAAGCGCGGGTCAGGGCACAACCGCACAGTATGTATTTGAATATATTCTTGAACAAAACGGAGTAAAAGCAGAAACGGAATATGTTTCGGAGCACACGGAAACGGCGTCCCTTGCTCTTTCGGGAAAAGCGGATATTGTTGTTGTTCCCGAGCCTTTTGTAACAAGTATAACCTCAAAGGATGCCTCTTTCAGAAAGGCACTTGACCTGACGGAGGAATGGGAGAAGCTCGGTAAAGGTGAGCTTGTTATGGGCGCAATAGCCGCAAGAAAGGAATTTGTTGACGAAAACCCGGATGCTGTTAAGGCGTTTATGAGTGAATATGAAAAATCCGTTGCGTTCACAAACGAAAATGTTGAACAGGCGGCAGCTCTTTGCGGAAAATTCGGCATTGTTGATGAAGCAGTGGCAAAAAAAGCGATACCTAATTCTCACATTGTGTTTATGGACGGGCGAAAAATGGCTGACACCATGACGGAGTTTTTGAATGTGCTTTATTCCTATGACCCGTCAAGCGTGGGTGCGGCAGTTCCGGCAGACGGATTTTATTACGGAATATAACTGAAAGGACGGGCGAAAGCACCGAAAAAAGAGGATGAAAAAGGCTGTAAGATATGTGACGGTTGCGGGAATCTGGCTTGCCGTATGGGAAATTGCGGCAATATGCGTGGGCGAAGGCATTCTTCTTCCGCGTGTGGAGGATACCGTTTCGGCACTGATAAGAACAGGCGCAAAAAGCGAAACATGGCTGAGCGTCGGCGCATCCGTCCTGCGCGTGACGGGGGGGATTATAACCGGTATGCTTACAGGCTGTGTGCTCGGCGCGGTGTGTGCTTTTTCGCGTTTTCTGGACGACCTTTTCACGCCTCTTGTTACGGTGATAAAAGCAACGCCCGTTGCCTCGTTTATTATTCTTGCGTTTGTATGGATTCCCGTTAACCTTGTGCCTGTGTTTACGGCATTTTTAATTGTAACTCCGATATTTCATACCAATGTTTTCACGGCGCTGAAAAACACGGACAGAAATATGCTTGAGCTGGCGCAGGTATACAATATGTCTTTTATACGCAGGCTGACGGAAATATATATTCCCTCTGCGGCGGCGGCTTTCACCTCGGCACTTACATCCTCGGTTGGAATGGGCTGGAAGGCAAGTGTCGCCGCTGAGGTTATTTGCAGAAACAGACAGTCCATAGGCGGCGGACTGTATTCGGCAAAAATAAGCCTTGACACTGCCGATGTATTTGCGTGGACGGTGCTCGTTGTGGTTTTAAGTCTTGTTTTTGAAAAATCCGCGATAGCTCTGATTAAAAGAGCGGGCGCAAGGAGGAACGGGGACGGATGAAAAATGAAATAGTTGCCCGTCTTGAAAATGTGACGGTGAAATTTGCCGACCGGGAGATTTTGAAAAATATAAATCTTACCGTAGGCAAAACGGACAGAATATGCATTACCGGCACCTCCGGCAAAGGGAAAACCACGCTTATGCGCGTGCTTACGGGCTTTCAGCAGGTTACAGCCGGCACTGTGCAGACTGCTCCGGTTCGTACGGCGGTTGTTTTTCAGGAGGACAGGCTGTTTATGCACAGAACGGCACTCGGAAATCTGAAGGCGGTAGGCATCGAAAAGGAAAGGGCGGAAAAATATCTTAATGCGGTTGGTCTCGGCGCGGATATGAAGAAAAAGCCGTCGCAGATGAGCGGCGGCATGAAACGCAGGCTTGCCCTGGCGAGGGCTCTTGCCTACGGCGGTGAGCTTTATGTTTTTGACGAGCCGCTGACGGGACTTGACCGTGAAACGGCAGACCGTATGCTGGAGCTTATAAAAAAAGAGACGGAGGGCAAGGCGCTTGTAATGATTACCCATGATGAATTTGCTTTACGGATTCCGGATGTCCGCATTGTAAAAATAAATGCGGATGATGAAAAATCGGCTTTAATATAAAATGAATAACCGAAATATTTAATAAAAAACAGGTATTCTCTTGCATTTTACCTTGAAAAATGGTATTGTACGCACAAGAGGTGTTTTTATGGCTGAATTTATCGAAAAATACATTGCCGATATGCTGCTTTCATTTTACGGAGACGGCGACAACGACTTTTATGAATACCTTGACGATGATGTTATGTGGTACGGACCGCTTGAGGGGCAGACCATAAAGGGCAGGGATGAGCTGAAAAAGGTTCTTTACGGCGGAAGCCGCTCCCTGCGTTTTCATATTGACAATATGAAAACCAAGCTGTTTCCTCTGCGCGCCGATGTTATTTTGATTATTGCCGAATACCGTCTTACTGCCTGTTACCGTAACGGCAAAGTGGTAAACTACGACCAGCACGCTATGGTTGTTATAAGGAAAAGACGGCTTGAGGACGGACAGCAGGTGTGGCGATGTCCGCTTATCCATATTTCCGATATTCTGTATAAGGAAAAGCGGGACAGCAGCTATGCACTTTTAATTGACGAAGAAAAAAAACAGCGGCTTGACCGGATAATTGACGAACGCGGACAGACAGAGAAAATCATTCTCTCGGGCGAGGGCAACTCAAGCTATTTTCTCGGTGCGGACAGTATAAGATACATTGAAGGCGGCAAGGGCATCAGAAGCTATGTTTACACACAGGAGGGGATGTATACAGTGACGCATCTTCTCAAGGATATTGAAAAGAAGCTTCCTGACTGCTATTACCGCTGTCATGCGAGCTATATTGTGAATATGAACTGTATAAAAAAAATCAGCGGTTACAAAATAACGCTTGATGACGGGACTGAAATTCCCGTTCCCGTAAAAAAATATTCTGCGGTAAGAGAATATATAGTGGCATACGCAGGAGGTAATGCGCAATGAAATATGCTGTTATAGGTACATCGTGGATAACTGCCGCGTTTATTGAAGCGGCGAAATTTGCCGGAGCCGGTGCGCCGTATGCCGTTTATTCAAGAAACGCGCAAAAGGGTGAGCTGTTTGCAAGGGAAAACGGAATAGAAAAGGTATATACACAGCTTGAACAGCTTGCGGATGATGAAGAAATCGGGGCGGTATACATCGCTTCTCCGAACGCCCTGCATTATTCGCAAAGCAGGCTTATGCTGCTTTCGGGCAAAAATGTTATATGCGAAAAGCCGCTGGCGGTGAAAAGTGCCGAGATAAGAGAGCTTATTTCCCTGTCAAAAGAAAAAGGGCTTGTTTATATGGAGGCTATAATGTTTTTATATATGCCGCAGCTTGACGAACTGAAAAATGCCGTGAAAAAAATCGGTACCGTCAGCAGTGCCGATATTGATTTTTCACAGCTTTCATCAAAATATCCTCTGCTTATAAACGGCGAAAATCCGAATATTTTTAACCCGGAGCTTTGCACGGGCTGTCTTATGGATATAGGCGTATATAATGTTTATTTTGCGCTTGAGCTTTTCGGTGTACCCGATAAAATAACCTCGTCCGCGCATTTCATTTTTACGGGCGCGGATTCCACAGGTGCCGCAATTTTTGATTATCCCGACAAGCAGGTTACGCTGACATATTCAAAGGTCGGACAAAGCAGAAGCTGCTCACAGATTTTCGGTGACAGGGGAACCGTTTTAATTCCGTCCGTTTCACAGCTCGGAGAGATACAAACCGTGTATAACGACCTGACGGCGGAAAAGGTATGCCGGGAAATATCAAGAACGGAAATAATGTCATATGAAGCGGCGGCGTTTTTTTCGTTTATAAACGGTGAAAATCCTTCAAGGCTTGATTATGCGCAGCAAATGAGCGTAAAGGTGTGCGAATGTATGGAAAAAATCAGAAGACAGAATAACGGTTTCAAATTTTAAATTTGACTTTACATAAATATTCCTGTATAATATCCGCAGTATTTTGAAAAAAGGAATGAGTTATATCAGTTACGATAAAAATGTTCAGGAAAGAATACGGCAGATTAAGCAGAAGCGCGTGTTCAAGGAAATGATTTTCGTACTTCTTGCGGCGGTTATTGCCGTGTGTGTTTTTTTCGGCTTTGCGAAGGATGACGATTCCCCTCTTGACGGTATACTGAAAAATTTAAGAGAGCCTCAAACCACGAATTCAGAAACAACTGACCCGGAGGAGGCACTGCTTATTCTTGTGAACGCGGACAATCCCATTCCCGGGGATTACGACTTTAAGCTGAAAACGCTTAACAGCGGTGAACAGGTGGATGAGCGTATGTATAAGGATTTGCAGAATATGTTTGATGCAATGCGTGCTCTCGGCATATATCCGTACATAAATTCAGCATACCGTTCACCTGAAAAGCAGCAGCAGCTTATGGAAGAAAAAATTGCATCCTATGAAAACGAGGGGAAAAGCCGGGAAGATGCTGAGCGTCTTGCGGCGCAGTGGGTCTCAGAGCCCGAATACAGTGAGCACAGAATAGGTCTTGCACTTGATATTACAGGCGATACAGACGAGGGAACCTCGATTGAGGAGGTTCAGCAATGGCTGCATGATTTTGCTTATCTGTACGGCTTTATATTGCGATACCCGGAGGATAAAGAGGATATAACCGGTTACAGCTATGAGCCGTGGCATTACAGATATGTAGGCAAACGGGCGGCAAAGGATATGCACGACAGCGGAATGTGCCTTGAGGAGTATGTTGCTTCAAAGGCGAAATAAACAGTTATGTCAATGTGGACGGTATTGAAGAACCGTCCCCTTGTCCTGCTTGACTCAAAGCTGATGAATGTAATTTACAGGCTTAAATATTCAAAGCAGAGATAAAATAATAATTTAAATCAGCGGTTACCGGGCTTGCTTTCCGGAAAACCGCTGATTTTTTATGTTTTATTTCCTGATATTTACGGTAACTCTCTGCCGCAGTTTTGGCAGTATTTGTAGTCATCCTGTGTCCTCTCACCGCAGTACGGACAGTATTTGCCCTTGGTGTGTGGTTGAGGACTTTCATTTTTTCTGCCGAACCGGTCATTAAACGGGTCTGTCTCCTCATAATCATCCGTAATATCAAAGGATGAAAAACGGTTTTCACCCGTTGCATTTTTGAAATTGTACACCGTATTGACCAATCCCACAATTACAAAGATGACGCCGAATACGGGAAATAAAAACGGTGCTCCCATACTTATAGCTGTAACCGTCCAGACAACGCCGATAATACATACGGCTATGCCGACTATACCGCTCATCATTGAAGGTCCTCTGCCGGGTTTGACACTCTTCATAGTTATTTTTCTCCCTGACTGTTTACATATTTTTTAATGTCCAAACGGGAATGGTTATGTTTTACTTTTCTTCTTTTTCACACCGCAGAACAATTCTGCTTACCCCGCCTAAAGTACAGGTAAAAAGGGTCAAGCCGTAATTTCCGCTTTTCATTTCCTCAATATCCGTTGCTTCGAGTGTTAAAAATTCCGCAATCCGATAGTTAAACCGATTACCGCGTGTATCGGTGAAAATCACCTTATCCCCTATTGAAAGCCTTCTCAAAGGTCCGAAATGGGCAATATAATTATGACCGCATATAATCATATTGTTCAGATAAACAGAGCCGAAATATCTGCACGGTGCATGATACAGGTTGTCATAGCTCCACTCACTGCATATGGGAAGCTCAACGGAAAGTGCGGGAATTTCAAGATAACCTATGCATTCCGCGGAGTCGACCGTAATAACCGGCATATCCATATCGGGATTCCTTATATAGTCCGGATATTTTTTTTCGGCTTTTAAGCGTTGTGAATTTTCTTCAACAACCGGCAAAAGCTGTTCCATAATATTCTCCGTATCACTCTGTGCCATGCGCGAGCGGACAATATTATATGCCGTCAGACCTGCCGCAGCAGCAAGAAGCAGCAAGCCGATTACAATAAAGCCCCTGCCCTTTTTATTCATTGCCGTCACCCCTGCTTCGCACAATACCGATGATGATAAACAGCAAGCCTGCAACCGACAAAAGCAGTACGGGTGTCCATAGCTGACCTGTTTGCGGAAGCTTTTCCTTATCCTGCGAGTCGGATTTCTCTGTTGTCGGTGTGTTCTCCGTGGTTGAAGCGTTCTCCGTGGTTGAAGTGTTCTCCGTGGTTGAAGCGTTTTCCGTTGTTGAAGTGTTCTCAGTGGTTGAAGTGTTCTCCGTGGTTGAAGCGTTTTCCGTAGTCGAAGTGTTCTCCGTGGTTGAAGCGTTCTCCGTGGTTGAAGCGTTTTCTGTTGTTGAAGCGTTTTCTGTTGTTGAAGTGTTCTCCGTGGTTGAAGCACTTTCCGTAGTCGAAGTGTTCTCCGTGGTTGAACTGCTTTCCGTTGTTGAACTGCTTTCCGTGGTGGTTTCCTCCTGCGGATTTTCTTTTTCAAGAATATGCGTTATTTCATAGGTTGTACCCTCCTGTGAAAATTCCGTAACATATTCACCCGGCACTTCCTCATAAATCAGCCATTCATGCTCAGAATCAAGCTCCCCCCATGTGTATGTCCAGTCATCCTCCTCGGTTAAGATAACGGTGTCATAAACCTCACCGTCGCGCAAAAGCGTAACCTCAACCTCCTGCGGTCTTTCTTCCTCATAGCCCTCATCTTCCCATTTGATGAACACCTTCCGGGAAACGGTCAGCTTGCCGTTTCCGATATTTTCGGTTTTCGGATATACAATCAGATTATCCGTTTTTTCCTGAGCAATTTCCGCGAAGAACGGAACGGCAGAATAATATTCCGCATCAAGGGTATAGCTTTCCGACGAAACAAGATACAGTCCCGGTTTAAGACCGCCAAAGAAAATATTGCCGCTTTTATCGGTTTTCCCTGTGGCGTACGGCTCAACACCGTTTGCAAGCGCAAACGCCTTTACGGCGTTTACACAGTCGTTTCTCTGTGATGAATCGTTATAATTTATATTTATTTTCATACCGGAAAAATCCCCGTAGGGGACAAGTTTTCCGTTTTCTTTTTTTGCAATATAATAAAGAGTAAAAACAACATCTTCAACAGCCTGTCCGTCGTTTTTGAGTATGACAAAAACACTGCTTTCATTTTCCGAAGCACCCGCTGAAAGCACGGGAAAAAGTGCTATGCATACCGACAAGGCAAGGATTATTATGAATTTTTTTCTCATTTTTTCACCTGCCGTCTTTTCTTTTTTCTATCAGTAATCAGCAGGGCAAGCAGCAGTACAAGCAGTATCGGCAGCGCAAGAACCGGAGCCACAATCAAAGGCTCCACCTTTACCGCGTCAGCCGTTACGCGCACAGCACCCGCCGCGCTGTTGCTTTCTATTCTGTGACCGCGAACCAAAATGCGGTGTGTGTTTATTCCGTAAGGAGTACAGGTTATAAGTGTGCAATAATCTTTTCCGTCACGGATGAACAGTTCATCCGATTCATCGGGTTTAACAATCAAAATCTGGTCTACCTCATAAGTGAGGGTTCTGTCAAGAACATTCAGGTTAAATATATCCCCGACAACGATTTTGTCAAGGTTTGTAAAAAGCTTTGCGCTCGGCAGTCCTCTGTGACCCGAAAGAGCGCAGTGTGTTCCCCTTCCGCCGGCGGGAAGGGATGTCCATTCAAGGTGACCTGCCGCCACCTGCAAAACGCTGTCCTTTGTGGTGTGGTAAATCGGGAGAGAAACCTCAATACACGGAATATCGATATATCCCATAATTCCTGTGCCGCTGATGTCCAGCAGCTTTTCGTATTCGACTGCCTCAGCAGGGGATTGAATAAAAATATTTCCGCGTTTTCTGATATTTTTATTGTATGCGTCTACCTTTTTCCATATTGCATCGAAATCCTTTTTGTCCATTGAGGAAAGGTCTTCAACATAAGAGGTTATAGCTTTCGTCTGATGTATGGAGTTCCAGTAATTTGCCGCAGAAGGGTAGATAAGAAGTGCCAACCCGGCGACAAGAATTATTATAAGCAGTACCGTTGAGAGCTTCCCCTTTTTTTTCATCGCCTGACACCTCCTTTATATATGCCGGAGGACATAAGTCCTCCGGCGTTTTGCTGAAAAAACTATAATCAGGCTTTTTCAGCGTTCATGCGCTTTTTGGTAATCAGAAGGATTGCCGCGCCTGCAAGCATAATGCTGCCTGCTATGTAGAATATCTTTGTACCGATGCCGCCGGTTTCGGGAAGAATGGTACCCTGGGGTATATTCTTAATATCGCCGACAAGCGCGCCGGTATCGACACTTCCCGTGAAAGCGTCGCCGCCTGCAAGCGCGATAAGCTGAGGATCATCAGCTTCTGCTTCATGAGCTGCCGAAACGGTGAATTCAAGGTCTTCCATGCGTGCATATCCGTTGGGAACAGTGGTTTCGGCAAGCTTATAGTCGCCGTCATCAATTCCTACCCATGTGAATGTGGTCAGTTCGTCGCCCTTGATTTCTTCGCCGATTGCTTCATATTCGCCGGCGGCATTCTTTTTGTAAAGTGTGAAGCCTGCGCCGGTAAGATGCTGATCGTCTTCGTTAATTTTATTTGCTTCAACCTGATAGGTGAAAACGATGACCTTATCGGGTGCGGTTGCGCCTAATTCACTTTCAGGTGTTTCATTTTCGTCTTCTCCAATGTACGGACCTGTGAAGTTGGCGTTGTTGGAATATTTCAGATAAACCTCGTTGGGGTTGCCCGGTAAGCCAATCTCGGCATTTTCGGTAAGCACTGCTTCATACTCAACGGTAACAACGGAATTGTCTGCTGCGCCGAGAGCCTTAACATCGGGAATTGTAACGGTAAAATCATTGCCTTCAACATCAGCGGTAAATGCGTTTGCTGCCGTTACTTCATTTTCGTCTATATAAAGTTTAAATGATGCAGCATCAACCGTAAGTCCGGCACAGCCGGTATCAACGAAAACAAGCTCATACTTATCGTACGGGGCTATGGTTTTCAGATCTGCCTTGAGCTGGAAGGGGATTGTGTCGCCTATGTCATAGTCGGCGCTGTCCTGCCAGTCGGTATAGGTTGTGCCTTGGGTATCGTTGATGTCCTTTACCTTTTTCTGAACAGTGGGCTTGTCTACCTTAACAGCGATTTCAAAGGTGCCTTTTTTCGTCTGCTGAAGCAGAGCAAGGTTTTTAACGGCATCCTGACCCTCTGTCGCGGTGGTATCTACTACAAGATAGTAACCGGCATCAAGTGAAGTCTCACCGTTTTCAACTGCTGTGCCTTCGCCGGCAATGTTTGCGTAAGCGATTTTTGCGAAAAGCTTTGCTTCGTCTGAGCCATCTTCCCAGTCCGCAAGAATTTTGGCAACATCCGCTGCGGTTTCACATTCATCGAAAGTGTCGCCGAAGGTTGTGTCATTCATTAACGCGGTAAGAAAATCCCCAGCGTTGATGCCGTCGCCCCAGTTAACGTTGTATAAATCAACATAACCGTCACTCTGGTTTCCGCTGAAAATCTTGTATGCCTTGTATTCCTCAGTTACAGCAAACGCTGCCATGCTGAAGCTGAGCAGGAGCATAAGCGAAAGAATAATTGTAATTGCTTTTTTCGTGTTTTTCATGACTTTTTTCCTTTCTTAATAATTATTTTTTATATTTTGGTATTCGTCCGGCAGGTCGTTTTGCCGTTCAGGAAGTCCTGTTAACCTCCTTTCTCTTGCGCCTTCCGTAAATACCGTACATTAAAGCGCCTAAACAAAGCAGGACGCCGAATGTATAAAACAGGGTGACACCGCCTGCGCCCGTCTGGGGCAGAACAAGAACAAATTTCTCGTTTTCAATTTCAATTTCAAGGCTTCTGTCCGGTGTGTTTTCATCAAAGGTAACTGTGGTTTGTGCGCTTGTTACATAACCGTACGGCGGCACCAGCTCCCTGACGGTATATATTCCCGCCTTTAAGGCTGAAATGCGGATATAACCGTTTGTCGGAGTTGTAAGACGGGTAACTGTTCCGTTTTCCGAATAGCTGTAATGTCCCGGCGATATTTCAGTAAAGCCCAGAACCGTATCTCCGTCCCTTAACTCGAAAACCGCGCCCGAAAGCACATGACCCGTATTATCCTTTTCACATTTCTTTATTGCAAGGGAATATTCAACCTTGTTTACCGGGGTATTGGTTACGGTATAATTTTTATGCGAGCCGGAAATAACATTATATGTCAGCTTGGTAATATCCGAGGCTGTATCGAACTGCGTACCGGTCCAGATAATATATCTCCACGGGTTGCTTGCCTTCCAGCTGTCGGGACAAAACTGCGCCTGAAGCCTCCCGTTGCTGATGCGTATAGGTGAAGACCAGACAGTGCCGCTTGTTCCTTTAAGATATGTTCCGCCGGATTCCTGTGCAAGCAGGAAGGAATTAACTCCCTGATTTGCGAGGCAATAGAAATTATAGTTATTGTCGTTATTATGCGTTGCCTCATATTTGAATACGCAGTTATCTGGTATTGAAGCCGCGTCGTAGCTGTTATCCGCGTTGCGGACGGCGGAAACGGTATCGGCAGAGGTCAGCGCCGAATCGTTATGAGCCTGTGTAATATATAAAAGCTTTTTCCCGTCGGGACTTGAAATAATATATTTGCTTCCTGTGGAAAGCTGGGTTGAAAGAACATATTTGCCGCTGCTGTTAAGCTTATACAGCAGCACACCGTTGCTTTCATCACTTTCCACCGTGGTCGAGTCATATGAATATGAGTAGCTGTATTCCGCGGCATAGCCGCTGACATCTGCTTCCGAAACGGTATATTCCTTTCCCGTGGAAAGATTTGACCATTCGTATGTCCAGTTGTTTGACCTGTTAAGTGTGACGGTTGCCTTTGCGTTTCCGTCTTCAAGCAGTGTAACATTAACGCTTGACGGGGTCTGCCCGGTGGTATTCCAAACCTTTTTCACCTTAACATATGTATTTACCGGTGTTTCGTCCGGCTGCGGCTGTGACGGCACAACATAGTTATCAAAGCTTCTCCCCGAAAGCGGAGATATTGAAATTGCATGAGCCTCATCATTTCCAGGGTCAGCATTGTAAAGCACCGTGCCGGAATTCATTTCCGTCACCTTTATATTGCTGAATTTATACTGAACCCGTATAATATTCGTCCACGGGACATATCCCGTGCTCCTGTCAGCATAAAGCGTAACCTCCATTTTATAACGCGAGGTGTCATACTGTATGCCGCCGGTACTCTCCGGCGTAACCTCATATATATAATATGTAAAGGTTCCGTCTGAGAAAAACGGCAAACGCCGGTCAAGGGAGATATTTCCGCCCGCATCGTTGTATGCGCTTGAAACAATTTCTCCGTATTCGTCAACCACAACAAACCGGAATGTGCCCTCCGTCTGCTCATATTCTTCGCCGGACAAAGACAGAAGTCTTTTTCTCAGACCGCTGAGCTGTAAACGCGCCGGAACCTTAAATTCCTCCGTTTTTCCGAGTACAAGATAACCGTTTATAAGTATTCCGCCGCCATGCGTCGGTGATTCATTTCCGTTAAAGAATGAATGTGCTACACTTTCGGCGTTTTGCTTGTCAACCTCGGAGGCGTTACAGGTAAGACCCGTAACATAGCAGCCGGTTATGCTGTCATTTATGCTGTCGGTGCTGACAGCCGCGCCGTCTGACGAGCCCTCCCAGTGCGCCGTTCCGCCGCCGAGCATTCCGCCGGAAATATTCGTTGAAAGCGCACAGAAATAATCCTGATAGCCGTGCGACATGAACACTTCACTTTCGGCAGCATAAAAATGGTCTTCGTTTTTGGTGGATTCACCGCCCGAGGTGTGCAGACCGAGCGCTTCATTATCGAAAATACCGCTGCCGGAATTGGTTGCGGATTCAATTCTTCCCGTTGAACAGCCTGCAACGCCGCCGCCGAAGCCGCCCGCAGAGTTGTTTGTGAAAAGGGAGTCCATAATCATAACAGAGCAGCTGTTTTCACTGCAAAATACTCCGCCGCCGCCCCAGTGCTGGAAATTCGGGTCGTTTTTGCCCGTACCCGCAATATTGTTTGTTATATATCCCGCGTGCATAGTCATGGCGCCGCCGGCGTTAACATTGATGCCGCCGCCCTCCGCACCTATGGCATTGTTGGCAGTGATAAAGCCGCCGCTTATATCAATGCTTCCGCTTTCGTTTCCGCCCCAGTCCTGCCGGGTTTTAATGCCTCCGCCACCGCCGTTTGCCTTGTTTGCGGTGATATATCCGTCACTCATAATCAGCTGCGCCAGCCTTTCAAGCTGTATTCCGCCGCCGCCTGCCCAGTAATCACCGTTGGAGGCGTAATTATTTGTAATATATCCGCCGGTAACATTTATCTGCGCATACTGCCAGTAGCTTACGGCATATATTCCGCCGCCGCCGTCTCCGGTTGCCGTATTGCCTGAAATAACGCCGCTTTTCACATTCAGGGTGGAATATCCGTTAAGGAATATGGCGCCGCCCTTATTTGAGCTGTTTGCGGCGAGAACTCCGCCGTTAAGCGTCATTTTGGAGTTGTTTTCGGAAATACGGATGGCTCCGCCGTCATCATTTTTGAAATTACATATATATCCGCCGTCGAAATTCAGTGTGCCGCCGCCCGATATTTCAATGGCGCGTCCGTTCTGCTTTCCGACAATCATACCTGCGTTACTGACTGTATACTTTACAAGCTTTTCCTGTGTTGCACCCGTCATTTCGTTTACAACCTGTGTTTCGGTTACATAATAAGTCAGCTTGCCTGTGCTGCTGTTATATGATGCAGTTTTGCCGAAATCATCCCTTGTAAAATCCGATTCCACGGTTGTCACGGTTCCTGCGGAGCTGTCAACGATTGTGAGCGTTCCGCCGTTTATTCCTATGGCGGGATTGCAGCTTACGGTAATTTTGTGACCGTTAAGGTCAAGCGTTGAATTTACATTTCCCATCCACACGGTACTGCTCACGGTAATATCCTGTGTAAGATAGTATGTGCCCGATGAGGTAATTTTCGAAAGGTAGCTTATTCCGTTTCCGCTTGCCGCAAGCAGTGACACACCGTAAACCGAAAAGCTGTCTGTCTGCGCGCTGACGGCTCCGTCCTTATCCGTGCCGGAGGACAACGCCTCGGCTGTGCCGGAAGCGGAATCTATATGGAAAAGCTTTACGGTTTCGGTCCTTTCGTCCCCGTCAATGCCTTCTATGGAAAGTGTCAGGCTTTCGTCCGGCTCAACCTCTGTCTTTTTCCCTGTTTCAGGGGATGTATATATGATGCTTATATCATAAAGATAATTCTTAATAACCGAATAACGGGACTTTTCACTGCCGAGATTTGCCACCGCTTCATCAATCATTTCATTCGCGCTTTTGCTGTGAACGGTTGAAACGGTAAGCGAAAGATTTTCAGCCGGATACTTAAACGCGCTGCGCGAGCCGCTGACGGTAAACTTTACTCCGTCCTTTGCCACAGCGGAAAGTGTGAATAACTCCTTCGGGTTGACGGGTATTTTGCAGTAGCCGGTAATTTCCGGGCTGTCACTTTCGAGTGAGAACGAACTGACCTTTCCGTCGCGGTTGCCCTCAATAACGGTCAGTACAACCGCATCCCCATTTTTTCCTTCCTTAACGGAACGGATTATTCCGGCGCGGTTGGCGGTGACGGTATTGCCGTTTTCATCCTTTATATCGGAAAGAAAAACAATATCGCCTCTCACGGCAGTATATTCCCTGCCCAAAAGGAGCTTATGTTTTGTAAGCACCTTTTGTATATTGCCGCAGTATTCCGGATTAGTGAGATATTCCGAATCGACACCGGCATATTTGCAGCAGAATGTGCAGAAAAGCACACCCCAATCATCATACGGGGAATTTCCGAAAGCGCCGTAGCGTGTATATCCGCGGATATTTCCGCTGTCATCAACAAGATAATTCTTTTCGCTTTCGCCATAGCCGAGCTGCGTTTCGGCAATAAGGGCAACATCGTCACCGCGTTTTCCCGAAAGGACTGCGCTTTTAACGCTCTGCTTCATAACAGCCGCAGTCTCGGTATCGGCTTGCGGGTCGCTGTAACACTGTAATGTGTGAGTAGGAAGCTCGGGTTCACATACAATCACCTTTTTGTTCGCGTAACAGGCATCACTGTGGGTATGCCCTTCGCTTTCCTCCAATGCGCAGACAAGAACATCATTTTCTTCATAGCATTCATCACCGTGCTGATGTCCAGGGCTTTCCTCCATGCCGCAAACCAATACATCCTCGGTATGTATACACTCCTCTGTGTGCGTATGTCCCTCGCTTTCCTCCAGCGTGCAGACGAGAACATCATTTTCCTCATAGCATTCATCACCGTGCCGATGTCCCGGATTTTCTTCCATACCGCAAATCAATATATTTTCGGTATGAATACACTCCTCGGTGTGCGTATGTCCTTCACTTTCCTCCAGCGTGCAGACAAGAACATCTTTTTCCTCATAGCATTCATCGCCGTGGGCATGGTTTTCATCCTCATCAAGGGCACAAACCGGGATTCGCTGCTTTTCAAAGCATTCTGCCGTATGCGTGTGTCCCTCGCTTTCCTTCACGCCGCAAACGATTTCTTCTTTTTTCTCATAACATTCATCGCAGTGGGTATGCCCTTCCTGTTCAGTCAGCGTACAAACAAGCACAGGCTGCTTTTCAAAGCATTCTGCCGTATGCGTGTGTCCCCCGCTTTCCTCCACGCCGCAAACGATTTCTTCTTTTTTCTCATAACATTCATCGCAGTGGATATGTTCTTCCTGTTCAGTCAGCGTACAAACAAGCACAGGCTGCTTTTCAAAGCATTCCGCCGTATGCGTGTGTCCCTGCCGCTCCTCCTCGCCGCAGGTCAGCACCTTTTTTTCTTCATAGCAGCCGTCTTTTTCATTGTGCTCATGCACGGTAAGACCGCAGAAGGTTTTCTCCTCCATTGTATGCGCCGGAGTACTCATTTCATAAACGGTAAAAACGGCGACAACGACAGCTAAAGCGATAACAGCCGTCAGCCATCGCTTTCTTTTTTTGTATTGAGTTATATACGCCCTTGCGTATTCGAGCATATTTCCGTCCATACAAACACTCCGAATTTATTTGATACTGCCTGCCTGCTTTAACGGCCAGACCCTTAACAGAAGTCTGCCGACTATCTGCTCCTTTGCTATACAGCCGACCGCGGTGTTGCGGCTGTCCTGGGAAATATTACGGTGATCGCCCAAAACAAAATAATGTCCGTCCGGCACCTGATACGGTAAATCTATGTTGCAGTCACCAAAAGCTTTTTCGGAAACATAGGGCTCGTCTAAAAGCTGTCCGTCCACAAAAACATTTCCGTCTTCATCTATATTTACCCATTGTCCGGGGGACGCGATAATTCTTTTGACAAGAAGCTTGTTTCCGTACCAAAGCGCTGTCACATCGCCGGAGCTGAAACTGCGGCTGTTAAACGCAATAACCACCTCACCGTCAGTTACCGTCGGTGTCATGGATGAGCCGTATATTCTCAGAACGGGGAAAAAAATCGTTGCAAGAAGAACCGCGGCTGCGGCAACAACTATCAAAATTCCCACCGTACTGCGCAATGTTCGGTTATATTTGCGTTTATGCCTCTCGTGTGCAAGCTCCGCTTCAAGCTGTGACACATCGGGACGGCTTTGTATAATATTGCTGTTCATGCTTATTCATCCTCCGTAAGCTTTGCGGAAGTCTCGCGGGAAGCCTTGCCGCCTTTTTTTCGGCTTTCGGATTTCCGTGATTTTTTTTCATTGCTTTTATCAGCCTTTTCCTTTGCGTTTTTGATAATCTGCCGTGCCGCCTGCTGCGCCTCGGCTATGAGCTCAACCGCCTCTGCTTCTGCTTTGGCTTTTGCAGCCTCACATTCACTGTTAAGTCTTTCTATATTATCAAGATACTGCTGTGCCGCCGCCTGTGCCGATTCAAAAACACCGTTGAACGACAGTGCCGCATCCGCTATGGAACCGGCTTGCTCTAACGCAATTTTTCTGTCGTCAAGCTTTTTTTTCAGCGCGTCAACCTCTTTTTTCAGCTCTTCGTTTTCTTGTGAAAGCTTTATCAGAATTTCGAGAAGCTGAACACGGTTCAGGCTTCGCAGTTCTTTATCCGTCATTTTCTTTTCCTTTCATGGAACTCAGTCACCGATTCGGACAATAAGGTATAATATCATCTAATATATTATTAATATATCATAAGAAGTCTATATTTTCAACACCAAATATTAAAAAAATATCACAAACCAAAAACATATATTATTTAAAACTAACACGACGATTTATTGACTTTTTTCTGTTTATATGATAAAAATGTGTAAGATATTGTTATTTTCAAAATAAAATTTTTTATATAAGGCAAAACATGAACAAAACAGATATAAAAAGGTATGAAAAAACCGTCAGGCAGCTTATTGATGAAATGACGGCGGAAGAAAAAATATCGCAGCTGACGAACAGTGCAGCGGCAATATCAAGGCTTAACATAAACAAATACGACTGGTGGAACGAGGCACTGCACGGTGTTGCAAGAGCCGGCACAGCCACCGTGTTTCCGCAGGCAATAGGTCTTGCGGCAATGTGGAACGAAAAGCTGCTTTTTGAGATTGCGGAAGCTATTTCCGTAGAAGCAAGGGCAAAATACAACCGGGCACAAAAGGAAAAAAACTATAACCGCTATTACGGGCTGACCTTCTGGAGCCCGAATATCAACATTTTCCGTGACCCGCGCTGGGGCAGAGGACAGGAAACCTACGGTGAAGACCCGTATCTTACGGCAGCACTCGGCGTTTCTTTTATCAGGGGTCTGCAAAACAGCGACAGTACGCATATGCGCGCCGCCGCCTGCGCAAAGCATTTTGCCGTTCATTCCGGTCCGGAGGACGGTCGCCACGGCTATAATGTCAACATCAGCGAAAAGGATTTGCGTGAAACATATCTTTCCGCTTTTGAAAAATGTGTTAAAGAAGCGCAGGTTGAGGCTGTTATGGGTGCATATAATGCCGTCAACGGTGTCCCCTGCTGCTGCAACAGCCGCCTGCTTAACGATATTCTGCGAAACGAATGGGGCTTTGCCGGTCATGTGGTTTCCGATTGCGGAGCAATTTGGGATATATTTGAAAATCACAAATACACCCCTGACGAGACCTCTGCCGCGGCAGCCGCGCTGAAAAACGGCTGTGACCTCAACTGTGGAAGCGTTTATGAACGCCTTATTGACGCATATGAGGAGGACAAGGTCACTCAGGATGACATTGACACCGCCCTTTTCAGAACGCTGATGACAAGGGCAAAGCTCGGAATGTTTGAAAAAACGGAATATGATGACATTGACTTTTCCGCCGTTGCCTGCGACAAGCACAGAGCCCTTGCGTTATGCGCAAGCCGCGAAAGCATGGTAATGCTGAAAAACAACGGTCTGCTTCCGCTGAAAAAAGAAAGCGTAAAATCCGTTGCCGTCCTCGGCGTAAACGGTGACAGCAAGGCGGTTCTTCTCGGCAATTACAACGGCTTCCCGGTTGAATATAACACCGTTTACAAGGGATTAAAGGATTATCTTGCGGACAGCGCGGAGGTTCGGTTTGCACAGGGTGTTGATTTCTTTGTTGAAAAGCCGGAAGAGCTGAAAAAAGCCGTTGAGCTTGCAGAAAAAAGCGATATTTCAGTGGTATGTCTCGGTCTCGATGCCTCATTTGAGGGTGAAGAGGGAGACGCCAACAATCCGTATTGTGCCGGAGACAGAAAATCAATTGAAATTATCGACTGTCAGCTTGAGCTTCTGCGTGAAGTGAGAAAAGTGAGCAAAAAGGTTATTCTGCTCATGTTCTGCGGCGGAGCCGTGGCATACGGTGAGGCACTCAATCTTGCTGACGCGGTTTTCCATTGCTGGTATCCCGGTGAAATGGGCGGAAAAGCGGCGGCACAGCTTATTTTCGGTGAATATTCACCGAGCGGAAGACTGCCCGTAACATTCTATAAATCAACCGAAGACCTGCCGCCCTTTGATGAATATTCAATGAAAAACAGAACATACCGTTACTTTGAGGGTGAGGCGGAATTTCCCTTCGGTTACGGACTATCCTACTCACACTTTGAATACAGTGAAATGAAGGCGGAACCGCTCAACGGTTCGCTTCGCGTTGAAATTACGGTGAAAAATGCCGGAGATTACGATGCTTTTGAAACCGTTAAGCTTTTCAAAAGTGAAAAGGATGCGCCGGGACAGCCGATAAAATCGCTGACGCGCTTTGAAAAAATATTTATCAAAAAAGGTGAAAGCGCGGATATTTCATTTCTTCTCGGCGCGGAGGATTTTACCCACATAAACAAAAAAGGCGAAAAGATATTCCTTTCGCCTGATAAATTCAATTTGTTTTTTGAATAATTCAAAAAGCGCATTATTTATTCTAAAGTGCTTATATCCATGGTACTGATAAAGTATGCGCCGGTTGTCTTTTCCTTTGCAAACACCAGCATATAAGTTCCCTTCATATAAAAGCCGAGTATATCCACATCCTCTGTCAATTCTTCTCCGAGCTCACCGCCCGCAAGAGCAATAGCCCATGTAAAGTCCTCAAAGCCGTTTTTTTCAAGTATGACACCGTAATTATCTATTTCTTTTTCGTCCTTAACGGCTTTTTTCACCTCGGCACCGTCATATAAATATACGGACATCCCCTGCATACTTTCCGTGGTCTCTTTTACCCCGTATATTGCGCCGAAATCCGGTACAGAAGGACAATCGGAATATTTAGGCGCTTTTTTCGCGTCAAGCACGGTGAT